>NZ_JANGEX010000012.1:0-87288 GCF_033792225.1 Microbacterium sp. LRZ72 | reverse complement strand
TCACGCCTGCCCAACACCACCAACCCGACCCCGATCAAGACCCCACCACCACCGCCCGACCCATCGGTGGATTCGGGTTGAGCGAGCGAAGCGAGACGAAACGACATCCATCCGACCTGATCCAGAGGAGACACACATGCCCACCCCCGTCACCGTCGCTCCCGACGCGCTCGAGAAGTTCATCCGCGACCTCTTCGAGGCCGCGGGAGTCAGCGCCGAGGATGCCGCGACCGCCGCTCCCGTCTTCGTGTGGGCCAACCTGCGCGGCGTCGACTCCCACGGGCTCTCGCGCGTTCCGCGCTACGTCGAGCTCTTCGGCTCGGGGGAGGCCAATGCCAGCCCGACCATCGCCGTGGACGAGACGCGCCCCGGCGTGACGGTCGTCGACGCCGACCGGGCTCCCGGCCCCGTCGCGCTGACCCGCGCGGCGGACATCGCGATCGAGAAGGCGCGGCAGCAGGGCATCGCGCTCGTGGCCGTGCGCGGCACGGTGCACACCGGCGCGATCGGCTACTACGCCTCGCGCATCGCCGACGCCGGCCTCGTCGGCCTCGGCATGGTCGCGGGCATGCCCAACATGGGTTACGAGGGCGCCAAGGGAGCCGCCGTGGCGACCAGCCCCCTCGCCATCGCCGTGCCCGGCACGGGCGCGCACCCCACCGTGCTGCTCGACATGGCCACCGCTGTCATCGCCCTCGGCAAGATCGCCCAGTTCAAGCGTTCCGGGGCGCCGCTGCCCGAGGGGGCCGCGACGACCGCCGACGGCACGCCGACCACCGACGCGAACGAGGCCAAGATCCCGCTTCCGGTGGGCGGCGCCAAGGGCTCCGGTCTCTCGCTCATGTTCGAGATGCTCACGTCGGTGCTGGTGACCGCCCCGATCCTGACCGGCTTCCACGGAGGGGCCGAGGGCGGACGCAAGCACCGTCAGAACGCCACCCTCATCGCCATCGACCCCGCGGCGGTCGGCTCGCCCGAGGAGTTCGCCGCGAACGTCGACGCGACCGTCGACACGATCCATGCCCTCACCCCGGCCGACGGTGTCGACCAGGTGCTCGTCCCGGGCGAGCGCGGCGCCGCCACATTCGCCAAGCGCTCCGAGTCCGGCATCCCGGTGGGGGAGAAGCTCTGGAACGAGCTCGTCGAGACCGCCGGCTCGCTCGGCGTGACCGTGCCCGAAGTGGGTTGACGCATGGCGACGATCATCAAGTTCGACGAGATCGAGGTGCTCGATCGCGGTGGCGCCGTGAAGACCTGGCCGCTCATCACCGGCGAGACCAGCGGCGGCACGAACGACCTCGCCACCGGCATCAGCATCTATCCGGTCGGCTCGGGCGCCCCTCTGCACTGTCACAACTGCGACGAGCAGGTGCTCATCCTCGACGGTGAGGGCTTCGTCGAGGTGCATGAGCCGGACGAGGGCGTGATCCGCGAGCAGCTGAAGAAGGACGACACCGCCTACGTGAAGGCCGGCGTGTTCCACCGCTACCAGAACACGGGCGACACCCCGATGCGCATCCTCTGGATCTATCCCGAGGCGTACGTCACACGCACCTTCGCCGACACGGGCAAGACCGTCGAGCACCTCACGGCCGAAGACGCCATGGGCGGGCGCTGACCCCGCACAATCCCGGTCCTCCCGCGCTCAGACCTCGGTCAGGTGCGGGAGGACCTCGGTCGCGAGCCGCTCGGTCCAACCGCGCGGGTCCGGCTTGCGCACGTTCAGCACCGCAAGGTCGATCCCGAGTGCGCGCAGACGCTGCATGTCGGGCAGGAAGTCGTCGCCGAACGGGTCTCGGCGGCCCGCCATCACCTGCTTCTCGATCGCGTCGAAATCGGTGCCGAGGGCGTCGCAGTGGCGCCGGAGCACATCCATCAGATGGGCGACCTCATCGACGTCGGAGGTCGTGAAGTTCACGATCTGCGCGTACTGGGCGCCGATCCGCAGCGTCTTGCGTGGCCCCTTGCCGCCGATGAGGATCGGTGGGTGCGGCTGTGAGACGGGCTGCGGGCGGTTGAGGGTCTCGGCCAGCCCGTAGTGGTGCCCGGCGTACGGGCCTTCGTCCGTTCCCCACATCTGCAGTACGATCTGCACGGCCTCTTCGAGGCGTTCGAAGCGCTCGGAAAGGGGCGGGTAGGCCACTCCCATGGCGGCGTGCTCGCGCTCGTACCAGGCCGCGCCCATGCCGAGCATGGAACGGCCGCGGCTCAGCACGTCGAGAGTCGTCGCGGTCTTCGCGAGGATCCCGGGGTGGCGGTAGGTGACGCCGGAGACGAGCGGGCCCAGCCGGATCCGCGAGGTGTGGCCGGCGAGGAAGCCCAGCGTGGTGAAGGCCTCGAGCATGGGCTCCGAGGCCTCGCCCATCGCCTCCATCTGGAACCAGTGATCCATCACGGTCAGCTGGTCGAACCCGCCCTCCTCGGCGGTGCGGACGGTGTCGACGGCGAGGTCTGCGAGCGTGTGGGGCGCCCCCGGCACGGTGAAATTCCAGAAGTGCAGTCCTGCTCGCATGTTCGTCCCCTCGTGTGATTCGCCGGGTGGGCCGGCTGGTCAGCGGTTCGCGTGCGCCATCGCAAGCGCGCCGGCCACGGCCTCCAATGTCGCATGATCGGCGAAGACGAGCGCGTCTCGGATGCTGCGACCCGGCGTATAGAGAGCGTTCGCTCGCACGGCACGCGGAAGGAATGCGTTCGGCTGCGCCTGGAGCGCGGCGAAGAACGCCGCGTGGGCGGAATCGTCGTCGGCGAGGTCCGCCATGGACGAGTCGAGCGTCACAGGCGCCGCCCCGGCGGGTGGAGCAGCTTCCGCACAATCCCATTCGTATCGCCCATGGCCGACGTCGATCTTTCGGCCGTCTGGCAGGTGCACTTCCGCGGTCGTGTTCGGCGGGACGACAGCGTCAACGCGGATGTGACCGTCGATCCGCGCCCACCCCGACGCCGCGCGCCCATACGGTGTGTCGTGCTCGGCGCGGGCGTGGTCGAGCCGACCCAGCGGCAGGGGGCGGATCCGCAGGCGTCGATAGCCGGGTTCCGCGGGTGCGAGCCCGGCGACAGTCTCGTGCAGCCAGTGCGCCACCGAGCCGAGAGCGACATGGTTGAAGGAGATCATCGCGCCCGGGTTCAGCGACCCGTCCTCCCGCAGTCCGTCCCACCTCTCCCAGATGGTCGTCGCACCGACCGTGACGGGGTACAGCCACGATGGGGCCTCGGTCTGCATGAGGAGCCGTTCGGCGGCGGCCGCGTGCCCCGTCTCGCTGAGCGCGCGGTTGATGACGGCCGTGCCCACCAGCCCTGTGGCGATGCGATATCCATCCCGCCGCACGACGTGGGCCAGCCGGTCGCCGAGTCGCATCCGGAGTGCTGGATCGGGCACGAGGTCGAACGCGATGGTGAGCGCATAGGCGGTCTGGGTGTCGCACATCATCCGACCGGAAGGCGTGACGTAGGTGTCGACGTAGGCACGTCGGGAGGACTCGGCCTCGGTTTCGTAGTGCGCGGCAACGGTGTGCTCGCCGAGATCGCGGGCGATCCTCGATACCAATCGCGTCGTGTGGACGAGGTACGCCGTCGCCACGATGTCGGTGTCGGTGCGGCCGCGCCCGGGAGCGTTCGGGGGCGCGTTCGGATCGAGCCAGTCGGCGAGCTGGCGTCCACTGGTCCAGAGCGCGTCGTCGTCACGCGCCGCGAGCATGACGTCCACATATGCGCCCATCGCGGGAAAGAACTCGCGGAGGAGTGCCGTGTCCCCGGTGGAAGAGGCGAGGACGTCGGGAATGATGGCGATCGCATCGCCCCACGCTGCCGTGGGGCCTCGATCGGCGAAGTCGGGGATGACGTCAGGGGCGAAAAGGGGCACGATGCCGCCTGCGCGGCGTTGCTCCAGCGCGAGATCCCGAAGCCACGAGACGAAGAACGCCTGCGAGTCGTACAGGAACGCCGCCGTCGGCGCGAACAGCTGTGTGTCCCCGGTCCAACCGAGACGCTCGTCTCGCTGCGGGCAGTCCTGCGGTATCGACAGGTAATTGCCGCGCATCGTCCACACGACGTTCTCGTGGAAGCGGTTCAGTCGCTCGTCCGAGGAACTGAACCATCCGGTTCGGCGCATGTCGGTGTGCAGGACGATCGCCTCGACGGCGGTGGGGTCGAAAGCCTCGGTGCCGCCCGGCCAGCCCTCGATCTGGGCGTAGCGGAATCCGTGGAACGTGAATCGCGGTTCCCACTCCTCGACGCCGCCGCCCGACAGAACGTATTCGTCGGTTGCGGCCGCGAGCCGAAGCGGGCGCAGCGCCAGCTCGCCGTTCTCGAGGACCTCGGCGTGGCGGAGCGTGATCTTCTCGCCTCGTTCGCCGTCGACCCTGATCCGCAAGCGGCCGACGAGGTTCTGGCCGAAGTCCAGGATGAGCGAACCGGCCGGCGAGGTCAGCACCTCGCTCACCGGCACCGACTCGATGCGCCGGACCGGCGGCGAGACCCGCGCCTCGGGAGTCGGCCACTGTTCCGTGCTGGCGCGGACGGCGGCCCACCCCGAGGCGTCGAAATCCGGTTCGGTCCACCCCTGCACGGTCGCTCGCGCGTCGTGGCGCTCGCCCCCATAGATGCCGCTCTCGGTGGTCCCCGGGTCCGGGATCGCGCGCCAGTCCTCGTCCGTCGCGACGATGGCGTGCGTGCCGTCGGTGAACTGCACGTGCAGCTGCCCGAGCAGGAACGGCTGGTCGCCGTAGAAGCGCGTCGGGGGAGTCAGCACGTGGTACTCCTCGGTGAACCACGCCCCGGCGAGCCGCGCGGCGAGCACGTTGCGCCCTTCACCGATCAGCGCCGTGACATCGATGGTGTCGTGCACGACGCGCAGCTGGTAGCTCGTCCACCCGGGCGCGAGCACCGCATCATCCGCAGGTGTGCCATTGACGTTCCAATCGGCTGCTCCGAGCGCGCTCGAGTAGAGCACCGCACGCTGCACCGGGCGGTCGACGTCGAAGACCGTTCGCAGAAGGGCGGGGCGAGCCGGTGCGTCCGCGGCGTGGAGGCCGACGGGCCGTGCGATCCATCGGTCGGCGAAGCCCGCCGCCACCTCGAGCGGTTCGCTCCACTCCGTGAGCGTTCCCTCGTGAGAGCACGCGCGCACATCGACATGGACGACCGCGCCGGCGTCGAGGGGAGCGAACGGCCAATCGACGAGCACGCTGTCCCGCCCCTCGAGCCGGACGACATCGTCGCCGCACCGCACATCCGCCCACGCCTGCAGCCACCCCGGCGGAGCGTCCTCCACCCGCCACGTCAACCGCGGAGTCGGCGACGCGACCCAGGGGGCATCGTCGCGCAGTTCGGCTCTCAGTGTGGAGATGCGTGCAGGACCGTATCCGGGATCGGCCAACGGTGGGGACGACGTCGTCATGCAGGCTCCTTCGTGGCGCGGTGCGATTTCGCAGGCTGGACAACATTCAAGCTATGGCACGGGTGCGTACGCCCGGTGCACGATTACGTTGCCCGGGCGGGACTGCCGCCGCCGACCGCCCCTGCCTAGCCTGACGGGAGTGGGGCGCTTCCGCGCCGGAACCAGAGCGAGGAGCACACCGATGAGATTGAACGTCATTCCACGGGAAGACATGACCGAGCGCCAGGGCGAGCTCGCCGACCGCATCATCGCCAAGCGCGGCAAGATCGGCGGGCCGTTCAAGGTGTGGCTGAACAGCCCCGAGCTGTGCGACCGGGTCGAGGCGCTCGGCGCGTTCGTCCGCTTCGACTGCAGCCTTCCCGAGCGCATCCGCGAATACAGCCTGCTGGTGGCGGCGCGCTACTTCGACGCGCAGTTCTCCTGGAACGCGCACGTCGACAAGGCGATCGAGACCGGCGTTCCGGCCGAGGCCGTCGAGGCGCTCGCGACGTGGCAGGAGCCGGAGTTCGGCGACGACACCGAACTCGCGACCTTCCACGAGCTGGCGGTCGAGCTGCTGACGACGCACTTCGTCTCGGATGAGATGTTCGCCCGCGCGCGCGACGTCTTCACCGACCAGCAGCTCGTGGACACCATCGGCCTGCTCGGCAACTTCACGATGCTCTCGATGTGCCTGAACATGTTCCAGGTCGACCTGCAGCCCGACCGCACGCCGCCGTTCCCCGATGTGCGCGGGTACGAGAAGGTCGTGCCGGCCACGACCTGATCATCAGCCGCACAGGCGAAGCGGGAGCCCCGTTCTTTCAGACGGGGCTCCCGCTTCGTGTCGGATGCGGGTGACGTCAGTCGGTTTCTGCGCCCTGGCAGTAGTCGCAGGAGTCGTCCTCGCAATACCAGGTGAGTCGATGGATGCGTGCCATCTCGATCTCCTCGGCGTTGGGGGATGGGAATCGGCGGAGCGACGGGGTCATCGCAGATCGCGGGTGTGATGCGGTGCGCGGCGGGTGTCTGCCGGCGAGAGCGGGGGCCGCGAGTGGCGGCCGAGCGTCAATGATCACACGCCGCACCCGGCGATGGAATCCTCTGCCGTGCACACGAAGATGTCGACGCGTGCACGGATGCGGGCGGTCCACCGGTCACCCCGGTCCCCGTCGCCCGAGCGTTATGCGCCCGGCTGTGCCAGGCACGCGCGCAGGACGCGGGTCAGCTCCGCTCGTGGATCGTCGCTGCCGCCCTCCGAGCGCCACGCCACGTGCTGATCCGGTCGCACGAGCACGCACCCTCGCTCGCCGATCTCTGAGACGTCCGCCCATTGCGCGTACAGGTCGGCGATGTCACCGCCGTGACCGATGCGGTGAGCGGCGATCGGCACGCCCGTCCGCGCGGCGACGGCCTGCGCGGCATCCACCCACGCTCGACCGCGCGCGCGGGTGAGCAGCGTGAACTGCTCCGGTCCGCAGAGATCGAGCGTCGACACGGTCCGGCCCGCCCGTCCCACCCAGCAGTGCGGCACCCGGGCGCCGGGGCGGCTGGTCGGCTGGTAGAAGAGCCGCACATCGCGCTCGGGCTCGGGTGCGGCGCTGCCGTCCCCGATCACGGCCGCCGAATCGTAGACCTGATTCATCTCGGTGCCGTGCGCGTGATAGGAGTAGATCTTCGACCGCTTCGCCGCCTCGAAGTCCTCGCGACGTCTCTCGCCCTCGTCCGAGTCCGCGAAGAGCACGTCGAATTGGGCCTGCCGCTCCGCCGGCGCCGCGGCCGGGTCCACGCCCAGAGCGCGCACGACCGCGGGGTTCTGGTGCCACCCGGCGATCGCCCGGTCAACGACGTTCTGACCCACGGGCTGCCGCTCGGCCGTGTAGGTGTCGAGCAGGGCCGTCCCGGCGTCCCAGCGCAACACCGCGGCGAGCTTCCATGCCAGATTGAAGGCGTCCTGGATGCAGGTGTTGCCTCCCAGTCCGTTCATCGGGGGATGCCGGTGCACGGCGTCGCCCGCGCACAGCACGCGACCGGTCTGGTAGCTCTCGGCGATCACGTGGTTGATGCGCCAGGGGTACATGCCGATGATGCGCACGTCGACCGCGTCGTCCTGGATGATCTCGCGAACCGCCTGGACGAGCTGGTCCTCCGTCAGCGTCGTCACGCTCTCACCCAGGTGCACGAAGCCGACGATCCACTCGTTCCAGGGGCGCACCATGCGCAGCATCGCGTTGCCGACGGCGCCCTCGCGTCCCGGCTGGAAGACCCAGAAGATCGAACCCGGCCGGTCGGCGAAGTAGGGCGAGAGGTCGGCCTCGAAGTGCACGTTCAGCGCGGGAGCCAGGCCCGACGTCCCCACGAGCGGCAGCCCGATCGCGGCGGCGACCGGGCTCTGCCCCCCGTCGGCGCCGATCACGTACCGCGAGCGCACCGAGAACTGCGCACCGGTGATCAGATCGCGCAGCCGCGTCGTCACCCCGTCCTCGTCCTGTTCGAGCGAGACGAACTCGGTGCGGTACCGGGCCACGACGCCGCGTCGCATCGCCTCGCCGACGAGGATGGGCTCGAACCGGTCCTGCGGCAGGTCGCAGCCGCGGCCGGGGCTGGCGGCGTACTCGCCCGCTCGCGCCGGATCGTTGCCCCAGGTCCACATGCGACCGAACTCGACGCCGTTCACGGCGGTCATCATGACGTGGTTGGCCATCTGATCGCCCGGAGTGGCGGCCTCATAGCAGGGCTCTTCCAGGTCGATCGCCCGCATGACCTCCATGGTGCGCTGGTTGACGATGTGGGCGCGCGGAGAGTCCGCCACCCATCGCGAGCGACTGACCATCATGGTCTGGATGCCGTGGCGCGCCAGCATGACGGCGGCGCTGGCCCCCGACAGGCCGGCCCCGACGATGAGGACCTCGGTCTCGATGCGCTCCATTGCGAACCCTTCTTCGTGATGACGTCGAATCTGATTATCATTTGATAAGCAAACGGGGGCGGATGCAAGACGAGGTGCCACATGAGTGGGAAAGATGAGTTTGCGCGGCTTGCAGACGTCGTGATCGATGTCGCTCGCGAGATGCGCATCCGGGCGGGGGTCGCCGGTCCGGGCGTTCCCCTCACCCAGGCGCAGAGCGCGGTCATGCGGCACGTCCACCGAAACCCGCGCTGCACGCCCTCCCAGATCGCGGCCGCCACGGGGCTCCTGCGCGCGAACGTGAGCCGTGCCCTGGGCGACCTCAGGCGGCTCGGCTACGTCGTGACGACGCGCGGGAGTCGGGATGCGCGTACCTGGGAGGTGGCGCCCACCGAGCTGGCGGAGGGGACGATCGCCCAGCTGCGCGAGGCCTGGGGGGCGCTGCTGGCCGAGGCGTGGGCCGGACGCCCGACGCACGAGCTCGCCCGCACGCGGGCGCTCCTCGAGGACCTGCACCGGGCGATGGCGGTGCCCGCTGAAGCGGGGCCCGACGGCCGTCAGCGCGAGTGACGCCCCGGTTCAGCCTTGGTTGCGCTATTGGCCGGGGTGGGACGGCCCCGGCGCGGCGAGGATGATCTCGAACACGCGCACGAGAGGAAGGTCGACGATGACCGACGAAGACACCGACCGGCAGGCCCTGCGGGGGGAGCTCGCGACGGCGACGCGGATCCTCGCCAGGCACGAGATGATCGGCATGTTCGGCCACGTCAGCGTGCTGACCGACGATCCGACGCGATACCTGCTCTGCCCAGGAGCGGGCCGGCGAAAAGACCGGTGCCGTCCCGAGGACGTGCTGGAGCTCGGCCTCGATGACACCTTCGACCGCGGCCGCCCCCTCGAGCTGTACATGCACGCCGAAATGCACCGGGCCAAGCCGCACATCCGCTCGCTCGTGCACGTGCACTCGCCCAACCTCACGGCGCTCGCCGGCCTGGCGGAGCCGCCGGGAGAACTGCTCATGATCCACGCCAGCTTCTGGCCCGAGCGGATCCCGCTCTGGGAGCGCCCCGAGCTGGTGACCGACCATGACGCCGGCCGCGAGCTGGTCGAGGTCATGGGCGACTCGGCGATCGCGCTGCTGCGCTGGCATGGGGCGGTCATCGCGGGCCGCACGCTCAAAGAGGCGGTCTTCCGCACGGTGCTCGCCGAGTACCACGCCGGCATCCTGCTCGCGGCTCTCGCGACCGGCCGGCCCATGGCGCCGGTGGAGGTGCCGCGGGCGGACCTTTACGCCAAGGTGCTCCCCGCCGCGACGCACGAGATGAACTGGGCGTTCGAGAGTTCATTCGTCGAGCTCGACGGGTAGGCGCCGGCGCAACGGGAGGGGCGGGGCGAGCGGTCCGTGCAGACTATTCGTGCATCGATGAGCGGGCGGCGGCCGCGAGACTCGAGGCACGAATGAACCGCGAAGGAGCACCCCCATGCCGGCACGCACCACCGACCGTCCCGACGTCATCGTCATCATGGCGGACGACCTCGGCTACTCCGACCTCGCCAGCTATGGCGGCGAGATCCCCACGCCGAATCTCGATCGCCTCGCCGACCGGGGGGTGCGGCTCTCGAGCTTCTACACGACACCGCGATGCAGCCCCACGCGTGCGTCGCTGATGACGGGCCGCCACTCCCACGACGTCGGCATCGGCGTGCTCACCCGGCCGATCGGATACCGCGGCTCGCTCGATGCCGAGGTACCCACGCTCGCGAGCGTGCTGCACGACCAGGGATACGCGACCAGCATCACGGGCAAGTGGCACCTCTCCGCCGATGTCTCGGCGCCGAACGAGACCTGGCCGACCCGCCGCGGCTTCGATGACTTCTACGGCATCCTCGGCGGGGGGACGAGCTACTTCAACCCGCGTGCGTTCTACCGCAACGAGGAGGAGATCGAGGTCGACGCCGCCGACGACGCGTTCTACCTGACGGATGCCTTCACCGAGCACGCCCTGGAGTTCATGCGGGAATCAGCGGCGGCGCAGAACCCGTACTTCCTCTACCTGGCCTACACGGCTCCGCATTGGCCGCTGCAGGCGCCCGAGGGTGACCTCGCACCGCACCGGGGGGCCTTCTCGGAGGGCTGGGATGCCGCTCGTGCCGGGCGGGCCGCACGCCAGCGCGAGCTGGGGCTGTTCCCCCGAGACGTCGAGCCCTCTCCGCGGGATGCCGACGAGCCGGCGTGGGAGGACGCCGAGGATCGCGCGTGGCAGCAGTCGCGCATGGAGGTGTACGCGGCGCAGATCGGCGCATTGGACCGCGGCGTGGGCCGCCTGCTCGACGAGCTCGAGGCATCCGGTCGCCTGGACGACACGCTCATCCTCTTCCTCTCCGACAACGGAGCGGAGGCGGAGGAGCTGACCGTCGGCCGATTCCTCTCGCCGCATGTGACGCCTTCGGAGACCCGTGACGGACGCCCCGTGGCGATCGGGAACGACCCGAGCATCGAGCCGGGACACGAGGACACCTTCACGAGCTACGGCCGTCCCTGGGCGAACGTGTCGAACACCCCCTTCAGGCTGTACAAGAAGTGGGTGCACGAGGGCGGAATCGCCGCCCCGCTGATCGCCTCGTGGCCGGCCGGGGGCGTGGGTGGCGCGCGTGGCGGATCGGTGCTGCACGATCCCGCGCACGTCGTCGACCTGCTGCCCACCGTCCTCGGCGCGACGGGAGCGCCGCTGCCCGACCGGCTGGCGGGGGAGGATGTGCTCGACCTGCTGCGGGGCGGCACGGCATCCGAACGCCCCCTGTTCTGGGAGCACATCGGCAACGGCGCGATCCGTCGCGGCGGTTGGAAGCTCGTGCGTGAGGACGGCAGCGACTGGGAGCTGTACGACCTGGAGAACGACCGCACCGAGCTCGACGACGTCGCGGCGCAGCACCCGGAGCTCGTGGAGGAGCTCGCCACCCAGTGGCAGGAGTGGGCCGATGCTCACGGCGTCATCCCCTTCCCGGACCTGGTCGCCGAATACACCTCGCGGGGCATGAAGCCCTGGCTCGCCAAGTCGTGAATCGGCATACAAGGGGCACGGCACGCGAGGTTCGCGGTCGATTCACGGCGTGCCGACAGATCATGCACGGTTAGGTTTCCACTCTCGATCCGGCCGCGCTTGTAGCGTTGCTGACACCCGACGCACCACGCGGGTGGTCCACACAGTTCTGAACGACTCGTCGTTCACCTCAGACGCAAGGAGGCGTCAGATGTTGAAAAATTCACGCGCGGTCAAGTTCCTGGTTCCGTTCACCCTCGCCGGAGTCCTACTCGCCGGTTGTGCGGGCGGGGGCACCGACACGTCGGACGACTCGTCCGACTCGCAGCCGCCCTCGGAGCCCACCGGCACGCTCCGCATCAACTGGGGATCGGTGCCGAGCAGCTGGGCACCCGGTGCGCGCACCGAACCCGGCATGATGTACATCCCCTACGAGTCACTCGTCCAGCTCGGCGAGAACTACGAGATCCTTCCGAACCTCGCCACAGAATGGGTCGAGGACGAGACCTCGCTCACGCTCACGCTGCGTGACGACGTCACGTTCCACGACGGCACCCCCTTCAACGCGGAGGCGGTCAAGACGAACATCGAGTATGTCCGGGACAACCCCGGTTCCTACTCCGGGCCGCTGCAGGTCGTGGAATCCGTCGAGGTCGTCGACGAGTACACCGTTCAGATCAACTTCTCGGCCCCGGCGCCGTCGTTCCTGACGATGCTGACGCGCAACAACGTGCTCATCGCGAGCCCCGCGGCGATCGAGGACGGGTCCATCGTGGAGAACCCGGTGGGTACCGGCCCGTGGGCCTATGACGCCGGCTCCTCCGTCGAGGGAACGCGGTGGATGTTCACCCTCAACGAGGACTACTGGGGCGAGCAGGTGTACTTCGAGAACGTCGAGGCGTTCGGCATCGAGGACGACACGGCCGCCGTCGGCGCCCTCCTCAACGACGAGATCGCCGTCACCGACGTCGAGAACGATCAGCAGCCGCGCATCGAGGGTGTCGCCAACATCGACTCCTACGAGTACCCGGCCGTCCGCAACAACGTCGTGTTCTTCGACCGCGCGCCCGGCGGGGTCTTCGGCGACGCGAACGTGCGCAAGGCGATGTGCTACGCCATGGACGTCGCAGGGCTCACGGAGGTGCCCAACCAGAGCCTCATCGATTCCCCGCAGCAGCACTTCCTCGAGGGCGACCCCGGGTACAACCCCGACATCGCCGGATATCCGCCGAACCTGGAGGAAGCCCAGGCGGTGCTGGACGGAGCAACGGTCGAGGCGACGTTCCCCGCCGCTGTCTTCCTCAAGGGTCAGCTGGAGTACCTCGCCGACAACATGAACCAACTGGACGGTGTTGAGGTGTCGGTGCAGGACCTTGCGATCCCTGACTTCCAGTCGACGTGGAACAGCGGCCAGTACGCCCTGGGCGTCGGCCAGAACGCCGAGATGACGCCGTTCGACTGGTATCAGGCCTGGTTCGCTGAGGACTCGGGACAGAACCCCTCCGGCTACGAGAGCCCCGAGCTGAAGGCGGCGGCGGATGCCGCGATCGCTGCGGGAAGCTCGGAGGAGGCGGACGCCCTGTGGCAGGAGGTCATGAAGGTCATCATCGACGACGAGGCCCTCGCCTGCGCCTTCGCCGTCGGCGGCCAGACGATCGGCTGGGACACCAACGACGTCGCCGGTGTGCAGCCGCCGCCCTCGCTGCCCTACTCGGTGAACGTGGTCGACTACCGCAGCATCTACCCCGTCACGTCCGAGGAGTAGGAACGTGTCCGGGACGCCTCGCTCGAGGCGCCCCGGACACTCCCGGATGATCACATGACACGACCTTCGAAGGAGAACATGATGGAACGGCGAACGGTGGGGCGGAGGGCCCCCGGATGCTGAAGCTCATCGGCTACCGCCTCGCTCTCGCTGTTCCGCAGCTCCTGGTCATCTCTCTGCTGATCTTCCTGCTGACGTACATGGTGCCCGGCAGTGTCGCGGCGGCGATCCTCGGGGAGGCTGCCGCGACACCCGCCGCGATCGCCGCGGTGGAAGAGCAATTGGGCCTGAACCGCCCTCTGGTCGAGCGACTGGGTGACTACTACGCCGGCCTCTTCCAGGGAGACCTCGGCACGTCGCTGCTGTCGAACCAGGACGTCTCCACCCTCATCGCGGCCCGGCTGCCGGCGACGCTGTCGCTGGTGGGCTCGGGGCTGCTGTTCGCCGTCCTCTTCGGGGTGTCCGCCGGTCTGTTCGCCGGAGTGCGCGCCGGGCAGGTGCGCGACCGCGCCGTCACCGGCGTCACCGCCGTCATCCAGTCCATCCCGGAGTTCTGGGTGGGTCTGATCCTCGTGCTCGTCTTCGTCATCACACTGGGCTGGTTCCCGGTCGTCGCGTGGACCCCACCGGACGTGAACGCCGCCGCCTGGCTGCGGGGTCTGATCCTGCCGGCCGTCGCGCTCGGGGCGGGCGCCTTCGCCCTCATCGCCCGACAGACCCGAACGGCGATCGCCGAGGCGCTCGCGTCGCGCTACGTCGACACCCTCACCGCCGCGGGAGTCTCGCGCCGGCGGGTCGTCTGGAAGTACGCGCTCAAGAACGCCATGGTGCCGGTGCTCGCCGCGTCGGGACTGGCCGTCAGCATCCTGATCGGCACCAGCCTCGTGATGGAACGGGTCTTCTCGTTCCCGGGGCTGGGCACCCTCATGCTGGGCAGCGTGCTCGGCAAGGACTTCCCCGTGGTGCAGGGCGTCGCCCTCGTCATCGCCATCATCGTCATCTCCGTCAACCTCGTGATCGACATCCTTTACGGCGTCATCAACCCGAAGGCGCGACCCGCATGAGCTCTCCCCTCACCCTCCCGCTCAAGTCTCCGGCCATCAAGCGGCGTCCGCCGGCGCGCAATGGCCTGCGCGTCATCAAACGACTGCTCCGCCAGCCGCTCACCCTCGTTGCGATGGCGTGGATCCTCGTCGTCATCATCGCGGCCATCTTCGCGCCAGTCCTCGCGCCCTATGACCCGACCGACAACGACTTCGTCTCGATCCTGCAGGGACCCAGCGCGGAGCACTGGCTCGGCACCGACGAGAACGGTCGTGACGTCCTCAGTCGCATGCTGTACGGAGCGCAGATCGCGCTGCTTGTCGGCACCGGGTCCGTGCTCGTCGCGATGGCGATCGGCGTGCCGCTCGGTCTTCTGCTCGGCTTCCGCGGCGCGTGGTGGGACCGTCTGGGTACCCGCGTCATCGACATCTTCGACGCCCTCCCGGGCATCGTGATCGCCTTCGCGGTCATTGCGATCCTCGACCGCGGCCTCGGATCGATCATGCTCGCGATCGGCATCATGTTCTCGATGAGCTTCGCCCGCATGGCGCGCGCGATCACGCTGGCCGAGAGGTCGAAACTGTACATCGACGCCGCCCGTGTCTCGGGTCTGCGCGAGAGCGCCATCGTCTTCAAGCAGGTGCTGCCCAACCTGGCCGGCCCGTTGATCGTGCAGGCGGCGATCCTCACCGGCGCCGCCATCATCATCGAGTCGGCGCTGAGCTTCCTCGGCATCGGGCTCTCGTCGTCGATTCCCTCCTGGGGTGGGCTGCTCGGCGTCGCCGCGGGTGTGCAGGCAGTGCAGCCCTTCCTCGCCTTCCCGCCCGGCATCGCGATCATCCTCACCGTGCTCGCGTTCAACCTCGTCGGCGACGGCCTGAACGAGGCGATCACCGGCCGGCGCCGCACCCGCAGGGTGACGCGCAAGGTGCGCAAGGAGCGCGAGGCGGCCGAGGCGCAGGCGCGCGAGGAGACCCCGGCCTGGGCGGGACCGACGGATCCCGAGAACGTGCTCGAGACCCGCAGCGTCTCGGTCGAGCTTGAGGAGCCCAGCGGCGACATCCCCCTCATCCGGGACGTCACGCTCACCGTCCGGCGTGGCGAAGTGGTCGGCGTGCTCGGCGAGTCCGGGTCCGGCAAGTCGATGTTCACCCGCGCGGTGCTGGGGCTGCTGCCCGCCGGCACCCACCTCGGGGCCGGCGAGGTCATCCTCGACGGCGAGAACATCGCCCACCGCGACGAGAAGCAGCTGCGCGGCATCCGCGGGCGCAAGGTCGCCGCCGTCTTCCAAGACCCGATGGCCGCACTCTCGCCCGTCCACACGATCGGCACCCAGGTCGTCGAGACGCTGCGCGCGCACTTCCCCATGTCGAAGGCGGAGGCGAGGGAGCGGGCTGCGGCCCTCCTCGACCGCGTCGGCGTGCGCGACGCGGAGAGCCGGCTCGACGACTACCCGCATCAGTTCTCGGGCGGGATGGCTCAGCGCGTCGGCATTGCGATCGCGCTGGCGGCCGAGCCGCAGCTGCTGATCGCCGACGAGGCGACGTCCGCGCTCGACGTCACGACACAGGCCCAGGTGATCGACCTGCTTCTCGAGCTCAAAGACGAGATGAACATGGCGATCCTGCTCATCACGCACGACCTCGGCGTCGTCGCGGAGTCCTGTGACCGGGTCGCGGTGATGTACGCCGGCGAGATCGTCGAGGTTGCCGAGGTTCAGAACCTCTTCCACCATCCGCAGCATCCCTACACGGCCGCGCTGCTGGCGGCGAACCCGACCAAGGAGGGAGAGGACCGCAAGCTCGCGGTCATCCCCGGCCAGGTGCCGCTCGCCGGCCAGTGGCCGAACGGCTGCCACTTCGCGACGCGGTGCGCGTTCGCCCGTCCGGAGTGCACCGGTGCACCCGTCGAGTTCATCAACGGCGTGCGGTGCGTGCGCGCAGACTCGCTCGTCCTCGAGGAGGTCGCAAAATGAGCACAGCCACTCCCGCCACCGGGCCCGGGGCTACGGCCACGGCCACGAAGCCACTGCTGTCGGTGAAGGACCTCGACCTGGCCTACGACAAGCCGAGCTTCTTTCCGTGGATCAAGAAGAAGACGACGATCGTCAAGGGTGTCAGCTTCGACATCGCACCCGGCGAGACGCTGGGTCTCGTGGGTGAGTCCGGCTCGGGGAAGAGCACGACGGGGCGCGCCATCCTACGGATGATGGAGGTCGATGGCGGCACCATCCGCTTCGACGAGCGCGACGTCACCGGATTCGGCAAGCGCACGCCGCTGTCGTACCGGCGCGAAGTGCAGGCCGTCTTCCAGGACCCGGCGTCGTCGTTGAACCCGCGACTGCCCGTATCGAGCGCGCTGACAGACGCCATGAAACGGCACGGGATCGGCGACTCCGCCGAGGAGCGGGAGCGGCGCGCGGCCACGGTCTTCGACCAGGTGGGCTTGCAGGCTGCGCATCTGACCCGCTACCCGTTCGAGCTCTCCGGCGGTCAGCAGCAGCGGGTGGCGATCGCGCGGGCGCTCGTGCTCGAACCCAAGCTCATCGTGTGCGACGAGGCGGTCAGCGCGCTCGACCTGTCGACGCAGAGCCAGATCATCAACCTTCTCGCCGACCTGCAGGACCGGACCGGGCTCAGCTACCTCTTCGTGGCGCATGACCTCGCCATCGTGCGCCACATCTCCCATCGGATCGCCGTCATGCAGAAGGGGCGGATCGTCGAGCTGGCCGACACGCACTCGATCTTCGAGCACCCGCAGCATCCGTACACGCGCCGTCTCATCGGCGCGAGTCCCGCGGATCACCCGGAAGGCCGTGACGAGCGCCGCGCTCGCCGCCGGGAGTTCCGGCTCATGCGCGAGACCGGCCTGGGCGAGCTCGACGAGTAGAGAGAGCGTCTCGGCTCAGCCCTCCATCGGGGAACGGCGAGCCCGGCAACCTAGAATGGCGGAGGCGTTTCGCAGTCGCCATCGAGGAGGATGCCATGGACCGCCTGGTCGTGATGAAGACGTTCGTCACCGTCGCGAAGTCGTCCAGCTTCAGCGGGGCGGCGCGCGAGCTCGGGATCTCGGGTTCGCTCGTCTCCCGGCACGTCGCAGACCTCGAGCGGCAGGTCGGCGTGCGCCTGGTCAACCGCACAGCCCGCTCGGTCAGTCTGACGGATGCCGGTCACCGCTACGCCGAGTTCGCCGGCCGCATCCTGGGTGAGATCGAGGAGGAGGACAGCTCGCTCGCCCACGCTCGCGATGTCGCCGAGGGCGCGCTCTCGGTCATCTGTCCCAAGTGGATCGGAACGCTCGACGTCGGCGACGCGATCGCCGCCTTCGTGCGCGAGCACCCCAAGATCCAGGTGCGCTTCGAGCTCGGCGGCATGTCCGACCGCAACTACGACTTCCTCGATCGCGGCTACGACGTGGCCTTCCACACGAGGGACCTGCGCGATTCGAGCGTGCTCGTGCGGCGGGTATCCGAGCTGCCGTTCGTCCTGGCCGCCTCGGCCGAGTACGTCCGGCGCCGCGGCCTGCCCACGGGGGTCGCCGAGCTGAGCGACTTCGACTGCCTGCTGCACCCGAACGACCCCGTGTGGCGGCTGGGAGCCGGCATGGAGACGCTGCACCACAAGGTGCACGAGCCTTCGGCCGTGGCGAACTCGTACCTCGTCATTCAGAAGCTGGTGCACGAAGGCTGCGGTATCGGTCTCATACCGCTGCGTCCCGTGGCCGACCAGCTGGCCTCGGGAGAGCTGGTCGAGATCCTCCCCGAATTCCACCCGCCGTCGCGTTCGCTCTACGCCGTGCACGGCCCCGGCGGCAAGACTCCCGAGCGCGTGCGGGTCTTCCTGGACTTCATGACCGACTGGTTCCGCAGTCGTGTCGTCGCTCGCGGCGCGTCGGCCGCCTAGCACCTGGTGAGGCCGATTTCCTGAGGGGATCCTCGGTCGGCTGCGCTCGTCGCCGGATGCCGATAGTGTGAGATGGCTGAAACAAGCGAAGCCCCCCGACGATGAGAGGCTCCCCATGTCTGTTCCCACGCTCCAGGACGCCATCGATTCCGCCGGCTCTCCGATGCACCTCCTCTGGAAGCCGAGCGCCGCGCCGTGGACCGGTCCGCGCGTACCGGCAGAGTTCTCCGGCTGGGCCGAGGAGCAGGCCGCGTGGCACCGCTCGGTGGCGCTCTTCGACCTTTCGTTCCACATGTCCGACCTCTTCATCGAGGGTGCGGATGCGGTACGCCTTCTCGGCGACGTCAGCGCCAACCGCTACGAACCCTTCGCCGTCGGGCAGGCGAAGCAGTTCGTCCCCGTGGGACCGGGCGGCCGGATCATCGGCGACGGCATCCTGCTGCGCACGGGGGAGGAATCGTTCGTGCTGACGGGGCCACGCCCGGCCCAGAACTGGGTGCAGTACCACGCCGAGACCGGCGACTACCGGGTACGGCTGGAGACGGACCCGGACATGGGTCGGCGGGACGGCGAGGATCCGCGGCTCTGCCGCTTCCAGCTTCAAGGTCCGCGTGCTCTGGAAGTGGTTGATCGCGCGTTCGGCGGCCCCCTCCCGGCGGTGAAGTTCTTCCACTCGAGCGAGGTCGAGTTGGATGGGCGCCCGATTCGAGCGCTCCGTCACGGGATGGCGGGAGCAGCGGGGTACGAGTTCATCGGGGACTTCGCCGACTACGACCGCTTCAAGAGCGCCCTCCTCGCCGCCGGGCGCGAGTCCGCCCTCGTTCAGGTGGGCGCGCTCGCATACTCGACGACTCCGGTCGAGAGCGGATGGATAGCCTCGCCCCAGCCGGCGATCTACCTCGACGAGGATCTCGAAGACTACCGGCGCTGGTTGAGCGCGTTCTCTTTCGAAGGGCAGCGCCCGATCCACGGCAGCTGGTACTCCGACGACATCGAGGACTATTACCTTTCCCCGTGGGAACTCGGCTACGCCCGCTCCATCTCATTTGACAACGACTTCATCGGCAGGGATGCGCTGCGGGCTGACGGGGGTGACGCGCGACGCGTGAAGGTGACGCTCGAGTTCGACCCGACCGAGTCGCGCGCCGTCTTCGGCGATGGCTTCTTCAACGACCGGGGCATCCACCGGGTCGAGTCGGACGGTCGTCTCGTCGGTGTCACGCACCACATCTCGGCGATCGGCGACAAGCACCTCGGGCTCGCGCTCGTGGATGCATCGGTCTCGAGGCCGGGATCGCGCGTCGAACTCGTGTGGGGCGAGCATCCCGGCCCGGACGCGTCGCCGGACGCGGCACTCGGCTTCGCGCGGCTCGTGGGGACCGTGCAGACCTCGCCCTATGACGAGTACGCCCGAACGACCTACCGCAGCGCGATCGGCGCGTGACCGGGCCGCTCGGCGTCGAGGACTGACCGCGCGGCGGGCCGCGGCGGAGCCGGCAGGAGACTGCCGCGATAGCTGAGCGTGGGACACCCTTGCCCGATATTGATGATTATGTTTTAATAATCAATATCGCGAGGAGGCGTATGGACGACGACACGGGCAACGACCCCGACTTCGTGCTGCTCGCCGAGCTCGTCGTCGACATCGCGCGCGAGATCCGGGTCCGCTCCGATCTGACGACGCCGATCGTCTCTCTCACGCCCACCCAGAGCCAGGTCATGCGCTACGTGCACACCTACCCCGGGTGCTCGGCTTCGGACATCGCCGATGGCAGCGGGCTGCGCCGGGCGAACGTCAGCACGGCGCTGCGCGAGCTGCGGGGACGCGGCTACCTCACCTCGCAGCGTGACGAGACGGACGGCCGCTCGATCCGCATCTACGCCACGGCCCGCGCCGATGAGAATCTCGCCCGCCTGCGTGAGGCGTGGTCCGCGCTCATCGCCCAGGCGTGGCGGCAGGGGGCGACGGGCGGCTCGGCCGAGCTCGTCGACGTACTGAGCGGACTGGCGCAGGTGCGCGCGGGCCTCACTGCAGACCGCGCAATGAAAGCGTTCGAACACGGGGGTCGTGGTGAGTCCGCCGTGGGCGAAGAATCGACGGTGTCCCCGGGTGCGGCACGCGGCGCGAGTTCCGCCGCGCGATCCGTTGACACCACCTCTTCCTGAAGGGACGGATATCAATGGCGATCGAACGTATCGAATCCGTGGTCTACGGCGTCGACGACCTCGATGAGTGCACGCGCTTCTTCCAGGACTTCGGCCTCGAGCTTCTCGAGCAGCGACCGGACCGCGTGACCTTCACGACCCAGGTCAAGCAGATCCTCGAACTGCGCCGCATCGACGACCCGTCGCTGCCCGCCTCGGTCGAGAGCACACCCGGCATCCGCGAGGTCGTCTGGGGAGTCGACTCGCAGGAGGCCCTCGACGGCATCGTCGAGAACCTGCGGACCGACCGAGAGGTCGTGGTCGATGACGCTGGCGTGGCGCACACCTACGACGAGACGGGCTTCGGCATCGGCTTCGCCGTGACGCACCCCGAGCAGCTGGACTACGACCCGCGGCGCTACAACAGCTCGGGGCGGGTGGAGCGCTGGAACGAGGCGCACGGCGAGATCAAGGATGTGCGGCCCATCCGTGTCTGCCACGTGGCGCTGAACATCCCGAAGGAAGGGCGCGAGAAGGCCTGGGCCTTCTACCTCGATCGCCTGAACTTCCACGCGACCGACATCGTCAAGCCGATGGGTGTCTTCATGCAGGTGGAGGGCGACGACGACCAGCACAACTTCCTGCTCTGCCACCGCCCCGACAAGGCGGGCACGAACCACACCTCGTGGGAGGTCTCCGGCTTCGACGACGTGATCGAGGGCGGCAACCACATGATCGAGAAGGGGTGGCGCGAGGCGCGTCGCCTCGGCCGGCACACCGTGGGCTCCAACGTCTTCCGGTTCATCCACAGCCCCGCCGGCGGGCGCGTCGAGTACGCGGCCGACATGGACCGCGTCGACGACGCGTACGGCACACGCGTGCACGACGAGACCCCGCCGCACCACATCTGGGTGCTCGAGACGAATCGCGATCGCGAGCAGGGCACGCTGCCCGGCCGCGAGGGCGTCGCCGAGCCGGCACCCCAACCCGCATCCGCATCCGCGAAAGGCGCACAATGACGATCACCACCGAGGCCCCCACGCGGGCCGCTGAGATCTACTCCCGGGCGCACCTGGGGCTCTACATCGACGGTGCCTGGCGCGAAGGCGCCGCCGGTCGCACGTTCGACGTGCTCAACCCCGTCGATGACCAGGTCATCGGTCAGGTGCCGCGCGCCGAGGCGAGCGACCTCGACGACGCCCTCGCCGCCGCCGAGCGTGCCTTCCCTGCCTGGCGCGACACGCCGGCGTTCGAGAAGAGCCGCATCCTGATGAAGGCCGTCGCGCTGCTGCGCGAGCGGGCGGACGAGATCGGCACGCTGATGGCGATCGAGCAGGGCAAGCCGCGCAAGGACGCGGTGACCGAGGTCATGCGGGTCTCGGGCACGCTCGAGTGGTGCGCACAGGAGACGCGCCGGCTGTACGGGCGCATCATCCCCACCGACGTCGACACCTCGCTGACGGTGCGCTACGAGCCGGTCGGCGTCGTCGGCGCGATCGTGCCGTGGAACTTTCCGGCCGGATCGCCGATGCGCAAGATGTCCGCGGCGATCGCGGCCGGCTGCTCCCTCGTCATCAAGGCCTCGCAGGAGGTGCCGGCGACGGTCTGCGCCATCGCGCAGGTGTTCCACGACGCGGGCCTTCCGGCCGGCGTGCTGAACCTGGTCTTCGGCCGCGGCGCCGAGACGGCCCAGCACCTCATCGACGCGAAGCAGACGCGCTTGATCGCCTTCACGGGATCGGTGCCCGTCGGCAAGGAGCTGAACGCCCGGGCCGGCGCGCTGATGAAGCCCACCATCATGGAGCTGGGCGGACACGCCCCGGTCATCGTGTCGGCCGACGCCGATCCGATCCAGGCCGCACGTCGCGCGTCCGCCGCCAAGTGGGCGAACGGCGGCCAGGTGTGCACGTCACCGAGCCGCTTCTTCGTCCACGAGAGCATCGTCGAGGAGTTCACCGCCGAGATGGTGCGGCTGGCGAAGGAGCTCAAGGTGGGCGACCCGCTCGACGAGGACGTGACGATGGGACCGCTCATCAACGCCAAGCGGGTGGATGCGACCGAGCACCTCGTGCAGGATGCTGTCGCGCACGGCGCCACGATCGCGTTCGGCGGAGAGCGGCTCGGCGACCGCGGCTACTTCTACGCACCGACGATCCTCACGAACGTGCCGCTGGATGCCGAGGTGATGTCGGAGGAGCCGTTCGGCCCCATCGCGCCGATCACCTCCTTCAGCGACCTCGACGAGGCGATCGCCACCGCGAATTCGCTGCCGTTCGGGCTCGCGGCCTACGGCTTCACCGAGTCGGCCGCGACGGCCGACATCCTCGCCCGCGGCTTCGAAGCCGGCATCCTCTCGATCAACCACTGCGGCGGTTCGGTCACCGAGGCGCCCTCCGGCGGAGTGAAGGAGAGCGGCCTTGGCCGGGAGTCGGGTCCCGAGGGTGTGCAGGCGTACCTGATCACCAAGCGCGTCAGCCACAAGCTGCGCTGAGAGAAGAACGACACGAGGATGCGATACGCACGGTGCGAGCGGCAGGGACGCGAGTTCTTCGCCGCGGTGGAGGACGACGAGGTCGTCGAGGTCTCGGAGCTGCCCTTCGACGGCGCCGACCCGCGGCCGAACGGCCGACGCCACGCGCTCGATGAGGTCACGCTGCTGCCGCCGGTGATGCCCGGAACGTTCTACGCCGCGGGCTTCAACTACAAGGCGCACAACCGTCACCACGAGGATCTCGGCTACGACCCTGTCAAGGTCGGTCCGCACCCCGAGGTGGGCTATCGGGCGCAGAGCGCGCTCGTCGGCCACGGCGCCGGCATCCTCAAGCCCGCGGACGTCGAAGGCCGCTTCGAGACCGAGGCCGAGGTCGTCGCCGTCATCGGACGCGCCATCAAGCACGCCACGCGCGCGGAGGCCCAGCAGGCCGTGTTCGGCTGGACGATCGGCAACGACGTCAGCGCCCGCACCTGGCAGCACGCCGATCGCACGTTCTGGCGGGCGAAGAACGCCGACAGCTTCAAGCCGATGGGGCCGTGGATCGAGACCGGCGTCGATCCGCTCACGTCGACGACCACCGTGCGCCGCAACGGCGTCGTGGATGCATCGTTCGCGACGGGGGACATGATCTTCGACCCCTACGACTTCATCGTCGAGATGACGAAGTACATCACCCTCCGACCCGGCGACGTGCTCTGGATGGGCGCGGACGGCAACACGTCGATGGATGTCGGCGACGTCATCGACATCGAGATCACCGGGATCGGAACACTCACCAACACCGTGGTGGCCTCCCGGCCCCACACCGTCGTCGGCGAGACCGCCGGCACCGACACAGAAAGGATGCTGTCATGAGCATCACTGAGACGAGCGAAGGCCCCACTCACGTGGCGGGCGGCTTCAGCCTGCCGGAGCCGAAGTTCGACGCCGAGGGGCGAAGCGTCGAGCCGAAGTACATCCATCACGTCAACTTCCCCACCACGAACGTCGACCGCACGGTCGAGTGGTACACGAAGGTCTTCGGCCTCAAGCGCGTCATGCCCAAGAGCAACACGCGCGTCGTGCTGATGACCAAGGGCCGGTTCGACATGCACTTCACCCCGGTCGAGGAGATGGATCGCATGTCGCCGTACCACTTCGCGGTGGAGGTCGAGGACTGGGACGGCTTCCTCGGGCACCTCGACGACCTCGGCATCCGTCACACGCGACCGGTCGAGCGCCCCGAGAACCAGTCGAAGTTCTGCTACATCCACGACCCCGACCACACGATGATCGAGCTCGTCTACCACGGCAAGCGTCCCGCGTAGACCGAAGCTCGCCCCGCTCGCCGGCACGGAGCCGGCGTGTCACTACCCCTGCCCTGAGGAGGCACACGTATGCCCATCGTCGACAACGACGGCACCGCCATCTACTACGAGGTGCACGGCGAAGGCTCGCCCGTCGTCTTCGTGCACGGCTCCGGTGGCCATCACGCCGCCTGGTGGCAGCAGGTCGTCGCGCTCCGCGACGAGCACACCGTGGTCACCCTCGACCTGCGGGGTTTCGGCAATTCCGACGAGGACGAGGCCTTCGACAGCCTCAACTTTCCCGGCGACATCGTCGCGGTGCTCGAGGACGCCGACCTGACGGACGCCGTGCTGCTCGGTCAGTCCATCGGCGCCGCGGCGGCGCTGAAGGCTGCGCTGCGGGTGCCCGAGCGCATTCGGGGCGTGATCCTGGCGCACTCGCTCGGAGGCATCGACGCTCCCGAGGTAACGCCGCTGGTCAAGGCCGACCGGGCCGAGGCCGAGAAGCTGCCGGTCATCGACCGTCTGCTGACGAAGTCCTTCCGCGAGCACGAACCGGCGAAGACGTTCCTGTTCACGCAGATGGGCACGTTCAACAAGGCGCGGATGCAGGATCTGCGCAACCTGGCGACGGACGGGCCCACGGTCGCGGACGTCGCCGCCGCCGGCATCCGCCTCGCCTTCCTGGCGGGGGAGAAGGACGCCGTCATCAGCCCCGCGACGGTCACCCGCGCGCACGAGCTCGTCGAGGGCTCGCTGCTCGAGGTCGTCGAGGGCGCGCCGCACTCGATGTACTGGGAGACGCCCGACCAGTTCAATGCGGCGGTCAAGAAACTCATCGACCTACTGGGAGGGAACTGACATGGCCAATGTCATGCAAGAGGACGCCGAGAAGATCATGGCGATCGCGGAGCGCGAAGCGCTGCGCATCGGCAAGGGGCTCAGTATCGCGGTCGTCGATTCCGGCGGCTTCATCGTCAGCATCCGCCGCTTCGACGGCGCCCGCCCGATGACGCCGCTCATCGCGCTGTCGAAGGCGTACACGTCGGCGGTCATGCAGCGGCCGAGCGGCATGCTCAAGCCCTGGTCGAACTCGGATCCCGTGTTCTTCAGCCAGGTGGCCACGATGGGCAACTTCCCGATCGTCGCCACGGGCGGTGGCGTGACCCTCAAGCGCGACGGCGAGTTCGTCGGCGGCGTGGGCGTGTCGGGCGGCACTCCCCAGGAGGACGAGGAACTGGCTCAGGCCGTGATCGCCGAGCTGGGCTACGACACCGATTTCGCCGAGTGGGCGGGCGCCAAGGGCGCCGCCGACGGCAAGCACTGAGAAGGGACCGACGATGGCCAATCTGTTCACGTACCGGATCGACAATCACGGCGACAACGTGCGCCCCCAGACGATCCAGGATGCGCGTCACAAGTTCCGCGCCAAGGAGATCTCTGAGGAGGAGCGCCGCGAGGTCGAGGATGCCGCGATCCTCGAGTTCCTCAGCTACCAGCGCCACCTGACGCTCTCGTGCCTCAGCGACGGCGGCTACCGCAACGGCGACTACCGCAGTCCTGTGCTGCAGTCCGTCGCGGGCTTCGTGCGCGTGCCCGACGCGAAGTACGCCGACGGGCTCGGCGTCTGGACGGTCGACGCGCCGCTCAAGCCGAGAAAGCCGATCGCCTCGGATGCGGCCGACTTCCTGCTGGAGAACACGAGCTTTCCCGTCAAGGTCAAGCTGCCCTCCGCGGCGCATCTCGCGGCGCACACCTATTCCGACCAGACCGTGCGCGCGTACCCGGGTGCATCGGCCCTCGGCGACGCGATCGCCGAGCTGCTGCGCGACGAGATCGAGCACCTGTTGGAGATCGGCGTGGCGTTCGTGCAGCTCGACAACCCGGACTACTCCGCCTACCTCGCCGGTGGCGGACCGGAGGAGCTCACCTTCGAGCAGGCGGTCGAGATCGACAACGCGGTCGTCGCCGGACTCGAGAAGGAGGAGCACCAGAAGATCGCGCTGACGATCGGCTGGGGCGACGACCTCGACGCCGCCGTCGACGTCGCCCGTGCCGAGAAGCTGTTCGCCTCGGACTACGACAAGTTCACCTTCCCGTACCACACGGATGCCGCCGTGGCGCAGGATCTGCCGCGGCTGGTGCCGGACGAGAAGCAGATCGCGCTCGGCATCGTATCGGCGGAGGACCCCGCCCTCGAGGACATCTCGACGGTCATGGCTCGCCTCGACCGTGCGCTCGAACAGCACGACTACGACCGGATCGGGCTGCTGCCGCACCGCGGCTTCCAGCCCATCCACTACAACCCGGCTCCCATGACCATCGAGGAGCAGCGCAAGAAGCTCGAACTGGTCGAGACCTTCGCGACGATGATCTGGGGCAACGAGGCGTGAGCGCCGCGGCGCTGGATGCGGGCACGACGATCGTCGTCGCCCGCATCCATCCCCTCCCCGGCCAGGAGAAGCAGGCGGAGGCCGCGGTCACCCGCGCCGCGCCCGGCATCCTGGCGGAGGAGGGGTGCGAGTACTACGCCCCCCACCGGGCCGCCGACGGCACGATCGTGATCGTCGAGAAGTGGAGTTCGCGCGCCGCGCTCGAGGCGCACAGCACGGGCGAGGCGGTGGGCGTGCTGCGGTCCGGACTGCAGGGTCTGACCGCAGCGGCGACCGAGGTGACCGCGCTGAACCCGCTCGATGTCGCGGGCGACGGCGCACGTCTCTGACCCCGCTCAGTGGTGCGGCCGGTGCGGCACGTAGCGCGGCACCGAGAGGAGAAAGCCCACGGCGCCGAGCAGCCCGGCCACGCCGATCACGCCCGTGGCGACCGACAGCGACGCCAGGGCGGTGACGGCGGAGACGGTCAGGGGCGCGGCAGCTCCGCCGGCGTCCGTCAGGGTGCGCCACGAGCCGAGGAAGGGCGCGGGCGCACTCGCGGGCGCGACATCCGCGCCGAGGGTCATCAGGATGCCGGCGGACAGGCCGTTGCCGACGCCGACCAGGACGGCCGCCGCAATGAACCAGGCCGTCGACGAGTCGAGGTCGTGGGTGAAGGCGAGCCCGAAGAAGGCACCGCCCATGAGCACCATCGACGGGAGAGCGGCCCACAGCCGGCCCCAGCGATCCATGATCTGACCGCTCGAGTAGAACAGGCCGAACTCGAGTGCGCCGGTGATGCCCACGATGAGGGCGATCGTCGCGGCATCCAGCTCGAGCGAGACTCCCCACAGGGGCAGCAGATAGACCCGCGCCTGGCGCATGGCCGACATCGCCGCCGCGGGCACGCCCAGCCGGGCGAGCACGCCCCGATACCGCCACATGGTGACGAAGACGCCCCCCGGTGGGTCGGCGGGGCCGCTCGCGCCCGCCTGCGGCGGACCAGGCCGCGCGGGGGCCACAGGGGTCATCCCCGCTGCCGACAGCTCCTCCTCGGGGTCCTTGCCGATGAGGACGAGGGCGATGAGAGCGACCAGGCATCCGGCGAAGAACCATGCCACGGCCCGCTCGCCGGCACCGAGTGCCAGGATGGCGGCCGCCAGGAACGGCCCGGTGAACATGCCCAGGCGGAACGATCCGCCGAGCACCGACAGCGCCCGGGCGCGGTAGGCCAGCGGCACCCGCGTGGTCATGAAGGCGTGGCGGGCCAGCCCGAACGCCGAGGCGCACAGCCCGATGCCGAAGACCGAGACCATCAGCCACGCCACGGTCGGCGCGAACACCACGCCGAGCGATCCGGCCAGGGCGAGACCGCCGGCGATCGCCATGGTGCGCCGCTCCCCGATCCGGGCCACCAGCCATCCGGCCGGCAGATTGCCGATCAGGCGCGCGACGACGAGGGTCGAGGCGACGAGCGCCGCCTGCGCGATGCTCGCTCCGAGCGACTCGGCGATCACGGGCAGCAGCGGCAGGAGCGCGCCTTCGCCGAGCCCGAACAGCAGTGTCGGACCGTAGATCATCGGAGCGAAACGCCACAGCATCCGCCGTGTTGCCGCCACCGTGCGGGCGTCGGACGTCATTCGGGCAGCTCGTCCAGGATCTCCCTCGCCCACTCGACGCCCAGGTCGACGTGGCTCTGACGGGTCATGACGTCGTGCTCGCCGAAACGGCCCACGCGCTCGGCCCCGAGGCGCTGCAGGAGCGCGTCGAACTGCGTCGCGCCGGCGTTGTAGCTCTTCTCGTACGAGGTGTCGCCGAGTCCGAAGACGGCGTATCGCACGCCCGAGAGGTCCGGTGCGGCGGCGTCGAGGTCGTCGTGCAGGAACTGGGCGAAGCCGGGCAGCTCGCCGCCGCCGTGCGTCGAGCAGACGATCAGGTAGAACGTGTCCGCGCTCAGGTCGTCCGGAGCCGCATCCGCCATGTTCACGACGGCCACGCCGCGCTCGGGCATCGCCTTGGCGATGGCCACGGCGATGTCTTCGGCGTTGCCGGATTCGGTTCCGTACAGGGCGGTGATCTGCATGAGCGGCGGGTCAGGCGTCGATACGCGACAGGTAGTGGTCGATGACGTACTGGGCGATGGCGATCGAGCTCGTGGCGGCCGGCGACGGGGCGTTGCGCAGCAGCGTCACCGGGCCGACCTGGTCGACGGCGAAGTCGTCGAGCAGCTCGCCGCCGCGGCCCCACGCTTGCGCCCGCACGCCCGCCGCGGTCTTGGCCGTGAGGTCGCTCATGCGCAGCTCGGGGATGAACCGCCGGGCCTTCTGGTAGTAGAGCGGCTTGACCAGCGATCCGCTGATCTCGTCGACGCCCATGCGCCAGTGCTGCTTGGCCAGCGGCCAGGCCCCGGGCCACCGCAGCGATTCCAGCGTGTCCTTCGGCGACACGCGCAGCCACTTGTAGCCCTCGCGTGCGAGGGCCGGCACGGCGTTCGGTCCGACGTGGATCTCGTCGTAGACGCCGCGGGTGAAGTGCACGCCGAGGAACGGGAAGCGGGGGTCGGGGACGGGGTAGATCATCCCGCGCACCAGGTCGCCGCGCGCCGGCTCCAGCTCCCAGTACTCGCCGCGGAACGGCAGGATCTTGGGCGAGGAGTCGGCACCGACGAGCTTCGCGACGATGTCGGACTGCAGGCCGGCGCAGGCGATCACGCGGTCGAAGACGTGCTCGCCCGAGGGCGTGATCACGCGCACCGTGCCGTTCTCGAGGCGGATGCCGGTGACCTCGCTGTGCAGGGCGATGTGTCCGCCCGCCGCGCGCACGTCCTGCGCCATCGCCTCGGTGATGGCGGCGTAGTCGACGGCGGCGGTGTGCGGCGAGTGGACGGCGGCGACGCCCGCGACATGGGGCTCGATCTCGTGCAGCCGGTCGACGTCGTCGATGCGCACCAGGTCGGGCACGCCGTTCTCGATGGAGCGGCGCTCGATCTCGGCGAGCGCCGGCAGCTCGGACTCGTCGACGGCGACGACGAGCTTGCCCACCTCGCGGTAGGGCAGGCCCTTCTCCTCGCAGAACTCGCGGATCGACACGCGGCCGGCGGCGCACAGTGTCGCCTTGAGCGAACCCGGCTTGTAGTACAGGCCCGCGTGCACGACTCCCGAGTTGTGGCCTGTCTGGTGCGCGGCCAGCCGCGCCTCCTTCTCGAGCACGGTCACCTCGCCCGCACCCCGTGCCATGAGCTCGCGCGCGAGGGCGACCCCGACGATGCCTCCGCCGATGATCCCGATGCGTTCCCCGGTCATGCCCCCGACCTCACTGCCGCCGTCTTGACGCGCGAGTAGAACCGTAGCGCCTCCGAGCCCTGTTCCTTGAACGGGGAGCCGGAGTCCTTGAATCCGCCGAACGGGTGGTGGATGTCCCAGCCGATCGTGGGCTGGTTCACCGACACCTGTCCGGTGTCGGCCTCGTCGATGAAGCGGTTCGCCGACGCCAGGCTCTCGGTGAAGACGGCGCTCGAGAGTCCGTACACCGAGTCGTTCACCGCGGCGATCGCCTCGTCGAACCCGTCGACCTCGATCATTCCGAGCACCGGGCCGAACACCTCTTCGCGCCAGAGGGAGTTCTGGCGGTCGAACGCGAGCAGCACCGGCTGCACGAAGGCGCCGCGCTCGGTCAGGCCCGGCTCGAGCGTGGGAGCGCTGATCACGCTCGCCCCTTCGGCCAGGCCGCGCTCGACGCGCGACTGGATGTCGGCTTGGGCTGCCCGGCTGACGACGGGACCGAGGTCGACACCGTCGGCGTCACCCGCGCCGACCCGGAGGGCGCCGACCCGTTCCGCGATCTTCGTGCGCAGCGCGTCGGCGACGCGCCGGTCGACGATCAGGCGGCTCGTGGCGGTGCACCGCTGGCCCGCCTGGCCGAACGCGCCGGTCATGATGACCGACACGGCGAGGTCGAGATCGGCGTCGGCGAGGACGACGGCGGCGTTCTTGCCGCCCATCTCGGTCTGCACGCGCACGGCGCGACCGGCCAGTCGGCGCTGCAGCTCGAGGCCGACCGGCGTGGATCCCGTGAACGAGACGGCGCGCACCCGGTGGTCGTCGACGAGGGCGTCGCCGATCTCGGAGCCACGCCCCGTCACCGTGTTGAGCACACCCGCGGGAACACCCGCGCGGTGCAGGATCTCGGCCAGGCGCAGCGTGATCAACGGCGTCTCGGTCGCCGGCTTGATGACCACGGCGTTGCCCGCCGACAGCGCCGGCGCGAGTTTGCGCGCGGGGGTCAGGAGCGGATCGTTCCACGGCGTGATGAGCACCACGACGCCGAGGGGTTCGCGGATCTGCATCGCGTAGGTGCCGGGGCGGGCGTCGGCGATCAGCTCGCCGTACGGCTGTCGGGCCATCCCGCCGTAGTACTCGAAGAACTCCGCGGCCTTGCCCACCTCGCCCGAGGCCTCGGCCCGGGTCTTGCCCATCTCGCGCACGATCAGGTCGGTCAGCTCAGCGGCCTCGGCCCGCACCAGCGCCGCCGCGTCGATCAGCACCCGCCCGCGCGCAAGGGGACCGGTGGCACGCCAGGCCTTCGCTCCGGCCTCGGCGGCGTCGAAGACCCGTCCGAGTTCATCGCGCGTGAGCGCGGGAACCGCGCCGATGGTCTCGCCCGTGGCCGGGTTGGTCACCTCGATCTGGCGGCCGTCGGCGGGACCGACGATCTCGCCGCCGATCAGGTTTCCGAGTGTGCTCATCGTCAACGTCGACCTTTCGAAGTGGTATCCCGCCGCCGGAATGCGCGCGTGGAGCAGGTCTTCCAGCATCGTCCCGCGCGCCCTCTCCGGCAATGCACGAACGCGAAAGCCTAGGTTGCACGGGCGCTGGCGGCGACGGCGATATCAGCCCTCTGCCACCCCGGCGGCGATGTCCCGGCGATGGTGCCCGCCCTCGATCTCGATCTCGTCGACCGCCCGGTAGGCGCGTTCCCGCGCCTGCGTGAACGAGTCGCCACGTGCCACGATGCCGAGCACCCGGCCGCCGGCGGTGACCAGGTCGCCGTCGCGGACGGCGGTGGCGGCATGCACCAGATGCACGCCGTCGACGGATGCCGCGGCATCCGCACCGACGACCGGACGTCCAGTGATGGGCGCCTGCGGGTAGCCCTCGCTGGCCAGCACGACCGTCACGACCGCGTCGTCGGAGAACTGCGGGCGCGGTTCGTGATCGAGACGACCGGATGCCGCCGCCATGAGCAGCCCCGACAACGGCGTCTGCAGCCGGGGCAGCACGACCTGGGTCTCGGGGTCGCCGAAACGGGCGTTGAACTCGATGACCTTGATGCCCTGCTCGGTGAGGATCAGCCCCGCGTACAGCAATCCGATGAACGGGGCGCCTTCCGCGTCCAGCTGACGGATCACGGGCTCCGCGATGTCGTGGGTGACCGTGTCGACGAAGGCCTGTTCGGATCCGAACAGCTCGCGCAGCCACGGCAGTGGCGAGTACGCTCCCATTCCGCCCGTGTTCGGGCCCACGTCGCCGTCGGAGGCGCGCTTGTAGTCCTGTGCGGGCGACAGCGGGAGCACCGCGTCGCCGTCCGAGAGGAAGAAGAGCGAGACCTCGGGGCCCGTGAGGAACTCCTCGACGAGCACCGCCCCGGCGTCGAGGTAGGCGTCCGCGTGCGCGAGCGCGGCATCATGATCCTCAGTGACGAGCACGCCCTTTCCGGCGGCGAGACCGTCGGCTTTGACGACATGGGGCGCGCCGAAGCGCGCGAGGGCGTCGACGACCTCGGCGCGGGTCTGGGCGCGCACCGAGCGACCGGTCGGGACGCCGGCCGTATCCATGACGCGTTTCGCGAACGACTTGGAGCCCTCCAGCTGAGCCGCCGCCCGGCCCGGCCCGAAGACCGGCACACCGCGCGTGCGCAGGGTGTCGGCGACGCCCGCGACGAGGGGGGCCTCGGGGCCGATGACGACGAGGTCGACCGCGGTGTCGGCGACGAAGTCCGCCACCGCCGCCGGGTCGACGGGGTCGATGGCCACCAGCTCGGCGCGTGTGGCCATGCCGACGTTGCCGGGCGCGGCGTACAGCTCGTGCCCGGCGTCCTCTTCGGCGAGGGCCAGGACGATGGCGTGCTCGCGGGCACCCGAGCCGAGAACGAGGATCTTCACGCCGCCAGCCTAACGCCGCGTGCAGCGGCCGTTCGAGGGCGTCGTGGTGGTGCGCCGGGCGGCGGGCCGCAGTACCGTTGGCGCATGGCGCGCAAGATCACGACCGAGCAGGGACGGGCGGCGCTCGACGCCGTGAACGCCGCGGCGGGCGACCCGGAGCGCGAGGACCTCGCGACGGCGGTGCGGTATCTGCTGCAGCTGCTCGCCGAGAAGGCGCCCGGCAACACCGTCGAGGTGCGCGTGCCCCCATTCGGGGCGGTGCAGGTCATCGAGGGGCCGTCGCACACGCGCGGTACCCCGCCCAACGTCGTCGAGATGGATGCCGAGACCTGGATCGCGCTCGGCACGGGAGTGGTGCGCTGGCACGACGCGGGAGACGCGAATCGCGTGCGCGCATCGGGGGTGCGGGCCGACCTGTCGTCGGTCCTGCCGCTGAACCCGTGATGTTCTGATCCCCTGACGCGGTCCGCGCTCGGGCGGTGCGGCGGCGGCGCGGAGGCTGAACGGGCAGACACGGGTAGGCAAGGTTAGGCTAACCTATGCACGTCCGGACCGGACGGCCACCCGACCCGTGGGAGCGCTTCGTGAGCATTCGTCGTCTTCGCCGTGTCTGCGCGGCCGCCGGCCTCGCGGGGTTCCTCGCACTGGGCGGGGGTGCTCTCGCTGCGCCGGCCGCCGCTGAGACATCCGTGCCCACCGGAGCGTGCGTCGCGGACGACGCGGAGATGACCTGGGGGTTCAAAGAGTCCTTCCGGTCCTACATCTCCGGCAGCATCGCCGAGGGCGAGTGGGAGACGTTCGGGGGTGCCGACTACACGACCCCTTCTTTCTCGTGGTCCAGCGGCGCAGGAGAGTTCGCCCCCGCAACCGGGACCGGTGAGATCTCCTTCGAGGGCGGCGTGCGCTTCACCGGTCACGACGGCCTGCTCGACACCACGATCGCCGATCCCGTGCTCGTGCTCGACGGCGGGGACTCCGGGCAGCTGATGCTCGATGTGTCCGGCGTCGCCATGGAGGACGCGATGGCGGGTGATGACACGGCCACGACCCGCGAGGGGGTGGCCTTCGTCGACCTCGACACCTCCGCGCTCACCGTGGCCGAGGACGAAGCCTCGGTCACCGTGACCGCCGAGGGCGCGCCGACCGCTATCACGGCCGACGGGTTCGAGGCGTTCGGCAGCTACGAGGCGGGCACCGCCTTCGACGCCATCTCTTTCACGCTCACCGCGTCGTGCCCGGTCGCCCCCCAGGAGGAGGCCGCGCCGACGGCGTCGCCACAGTCCCCCGACGCCGTCGATGCCGGTGCGACCGCAGGCGCGGCACCGGATGGAGTGTGGATCGCCGCGATCGGCGGTGCCGTGATCCTCGGCGCGGCGGTCCTCGTCGCGGTCCTCGTCTCCCGCCGCCGCGCCCGCGGGAGCGGCGGAGGCATCGACGGGGGCTCATCGTGATCCGGTTTGCGGCCGCGTTGCGCGGCGTCGGGCTCGTGATCGTCGCCGCGCTCCTGCTCTCCGCCTGCGCGCCGTCGGCGCCCGACGGCTCCGACGCGGCCCCCGCGGGCGACACGCGGCCGCTGTCGCAGATCACCCCTCTCGCGGATCCCGCCTCCTTCGAAGGCCCCTCCACCGCGGTCATCGACGGAGCGCGCATCGAGCCCGTCGTCGAGGAACCCGACCAGCACCTTCCGGCCACCGTGCTCTCGCGCGATCTCGACGGTGACCGCGAGGTCACGGTCGACGATGCGTCGCGGGTCATCGCCATGGACCTCTCGGGGTCGCTCGCCGCGACCGTCTGGGGGCTCGGGCTCGGCGATTCCCTCGTCGGACGCGACATCTCGACGACCTTCCCCGGCACCGAGGAGCTCCCCGTCGTCACGTCGAGTGGACACACCGTCAACGCCGAGGCGATCATCGCCGAGGCGCCGACCCTCGTGCTCACCGACGGCAGCATCGGCCCCACGGATGTCGTCGCCCAGCTGCGCGATGTCGGCATCACCGTCGTGTTCGTCGAACAGGTGGCCTCCTTCGACGGTGCGGCGGATCTCGCGCGCCAGGTCGCCGAGGCACTCGGAGCCGGCGAAGCGGGCCGGATGCTCGCCGAGCGCATCGCCTCGGACGTGGACGAGACTCTGGCCCAGATCGAGGCGCTCGCCCCGGCAGACCCCGCCGAGCGCCTGCGGATGGTCTTCCTCTACCTGCGTGGAACGGCGGGCGTGTACTACCTCTTCGGCGAGGAATCGGGAGCGGACGAGCTGATCGAGGGGCTCGGCGGCGTCGACGTCGCCGGCGAGCTCGGGTGGGACGGGATGCAGCCTCTCACCGATGAGGCGATGGTGGCGGCCGATCCCGACCTGATCCTCGTCATGACCGACGGGCTCGCCTCCGTCGGTGGGGTGGATGGCCTGCTCGCCGACAAGCCGGCCATCGCCCTGACCACCGCGGGCCGTCATCACCGCATCGTCGACATGGCGGACGGGCAGATCCTCTCCTTCGGCCCGCGCTCGGCCGAGGTGCTGACCGCGCTCGCGCGCGCGGTCTACGCCCCCGAGGGCGGCGCATGACGGGCACCCTGCAGGAGGGGCCGACGAGACTCGGCCGGCACGACCTGCGCCGCCGCCGGGCGCTCGTCTACGCGGCCACCGGCGCGCTGCTCGCGTTCGGAGTCGTCCTCTCGGCCGGCGTGGGCCAGCTTCCCATCGGCCCGTACGAGGTCCTCGGTTCCCTCGCGCGGGCGCTCGGCGTGCCGAACACATGGGCGCCCACCGACCCGCTCATCGAACAGACCCTGTGGCAGATCCGGTTTCCGCGCGTCGTCATGTCGGCCCTGGTCGGAGCGCTCCTGGCCGCCGCGGGAGCGGTCATGCAGGCCATCTTCGCGAACCCGCTGGCCGAGCCCGGGGTCGTGGGCGTCTCGTCCGGCGCGGCGGTGGGCGCCGCAGCCGCGATCACGCTCGGACTGACGGCTTCCGGTTCGTGGGCGGTGGCCGTGTTCGCCTTCCTCGGCGGTCTTGCCGCGACGCTCGTGGTCTACGCCACCGCGCGTGCCCAGGGCCGCACCGAGTCGGTCACGGTGATCCTCACCGGCATCGCCGTCAACGCTTTCGCGGGAGCCGCCCTGGCAGGCCTGATGTTCGCCGGCGACACCGCGTCCCGCGAGCAGATCGTGTTCTGGCAGCTCGGGTCGATGAACGGCTCGCGCTGGGGCGAGGTCGCGCTCGTCGCGACCGTCGGCGCCGTCGGCGCCGTCGTCGCGGTCTCGCTCGCCCGGCGGTACGACCTGCTCGCGCTGGGCGACCGCACGGCGGGCCACCTGGGCGTGCGCGTCGAGCGCCTGCGCGTGGTCTCGATCCTCCTCGTCGCCCTCCTGACCGGCGTGGCGGTCGCATTCGTCGGCATCATCGCGTTCGTGGGGCTGGTCGTCCCGCACATCATGCGGATGCTGCTCGGCCCCGCCAATCGCGCCCTGCTCTGCGCCTGCCTGCTCGGCGGCGCCGCCGTGCTGGTGTACGCGGACCTGCTCGCGCGCACCGTGGTGCCCTCTGCGGATCTGCCCATCGGCATCCTCACCTCGCTCGTCGGCGGACCGTTCTTCTACTGGCTGATCCGTCGAAACCGCCGCCGCGCGGGAGGCTGGGCATGACGGGCATCGCCTTCTCGCTCCGGGGCGTCGGCTACCGCGTCGCGGGCGCCGACATCCTCGCCGGCATCACGCTCGAGATCGCCTACGGTCGCGTGCTCGCGCTGGTGGGGCCCAACGGAGCGGGCAAGTCCAGCCTGCTGCGCGTGCTGACGGGCGACGTGCCGCCATCGACCGGCACCGTCACGCTCGACGGGCGGCCGCTGGCCGAATGGGGCGCCGGCGACCTCGCACGCCGCCGCTCGGTGCTGCCGCAGGAGAACCAGGTGGCGTTCTCCTTCACCGCTGCCGAGGTCGTCGAGATGGGCCGCGCGCCGTGGCGAGGCGACGAGGAGGGGGCCGGCGATCGGCGGCTCGTCGCCGAGAGCCTGGCGCGCACCGACGTGCTGCACCTGGCCGACCGCAGCTTTGCCTCGCTCTCGGGCGGAGAGAAGGCGCGGGTGTCGCTGGCGAGGGTGCTCGCGCAGGATGCTGCCGTCGTCATGCTCGACGAGCCCACCGCGGCACTCGATCTGCGACATCAGGAGGACGTGATGCGGGTGGCGAGCGATCTGGCGGCGCGCGGACGCGCCGTCGTCGTCGTGCTGCACGATCTCTCTCTCGCCGCGGCGTATGCGGACGAGGTCGTGATCGTGGACGGTGGACGCCTCGTCGCGCACGGCAGCCCCGGCGACGTGCTCACCGAGCACCGGGTCGCACAGGTCTACGGCACTCCGGTGCGAGTGCTGCCGGATCCCGACACCGGGCGACCGGTGATCCTCCCGCGGCGGTCGCAGCGGGTACAGAATTCTCCCAGTTCCGCGTAAGGTTAGGCTAAGCTAAACAGGTCGCGCCTCCCGAGCGCGGTTCCACCCGCATCCATACCCTTGGAGGAATTCGTCGTGCCCAAAAAAGGAAGAGCCGCCCTGCACAGGGTGCTCGCGAGCGTCCTGACCGGGACGCTCCTGGCCGCGGCCGCGCTGGTCGGCGTCTCCGCACCCGCTCTGGCCGCCGACGCGCCGAGCATCTCGGTCGGCGAGGCGCCGCGCTCGGGCGGCACCGTGACCGTCGTCGGTGCCGGCTTCGACCCGTCGGGCTTCGGCATCTATCTCGGCGTGCGTGCCGACGGCACCGACGCCGACGACTACACGGTCTGGATCGACGACGAGGCCTCGTCCGAGGATGGCGAGACCGCGCCGATGGGGTCGGACGGCTCGTTCAGCGTCGACGTCCCCGTCGCCGCCTATGCGGAGGGCACCTCGTACTCGATCGTCACGCGCGCCGCCCACGGCGTGCCGAATCCCAGCCAGTCCACCACGACCCCGATCGCCTACGAGGCCGTCCCGGCGCTGGCCACGACGACGACGCTCGCGGTCGCTCCCTCGGGTACCTCCACAGAGGGAGAGGCCATCGAGCTGACGGCGACGGTCGATCCCGCCGCCGCCGGCGCCGTGACCTTCTCCGACCCCGATGCCGGCACGATCGCCGCTGACGTCGCCGTCGTCGACGGCGTCGCGACGTTCGCGTACGAGGATGCCGCGGTCGGCGACTACGCCTTCTCCGCGAGCTTCGCCCCCGCCGACACCGCCGCCTTCCAGGCGTCGTCCTCGGCCGCCGTCGTCCACGAGGTGACCGCCGCGCCCGTCGAGCCCGAGCTGCCCACCCCCGCGGTGCAGGTCTCGCCCGCGACCGACCTCGATGCCGCCGGCGCGACCGTCACCGTCACGGGCGAGGGCTTCGTCGCCGACACCCCTGCGACCGACGCGACACGGCCCCCGCTGGCCGGGCGCTTCGGCGGCGCGTACGTGCAGTTCGGCTACGAGCTCGACGGCACGTTCACCGCGGCCGGGCGTGGCGCCGACCTGACCAAGTGGGGCGTGCATGCCGACGACCTGTCGAGCATCGGCGGAGCCGACGCCGGCGGGATCGTCATCGCCGAAGACGGTTCGTTCACGGCCGAGATCTCCGCGAGCGCGATCGAGAGCGCACCCGAGGGGGCCCGCTACGGCATACGCACGTCCTCCGGTGGCGGCGCCGCATACGCGCCCTTCACGACGTTCACCGAGGTGACCTTCGCCGAGGCGGTGGCCGATCCGACGCTCTCGGTCTCGCCGTCGACGGATCTCGACGCGGATGGCGCGACGGTCACGGTGACGGGAGAGAACTACTCCACCGCCGGTACCGCGATCTATGGGCCGTCCGCCGGGCAGCCGGCCGGCGTGTATGCGCAGATCGGGTGGCTCACCGAGGACTGGCGGCCGTCGGAGGGTGCGGCCTCGTCGGCGCGCTCGAACGCGTACTCGGTGTGGGTACAGGGCGAGAACGAGACGCTCCCGTATCTGAAGTGGACCGACAACGGTGACGGCACGGCGGACTTCGTCTGGGAGGTGCAGATCGATCAGGCCACGCTCGAGGCCAAGCGGCTCGACGGCGCCGAACTGGCCGTCTTCACGGTCGGTGCGGGCGGGGTCGTCCAGGCCGAGAACGAGCTCGCTCAGTCGATCGCGTTCGCCGAGCCCGCGGCGGCGCCCGCCGTCACTGTCGAGCCGTCCGAGGACCTCGATCCCAACGTCGACAACACGGTGACCGTCACCGGCAGCGGCTTCACCGGGGCCGGAGCCGCCAACGGCGTCTACGTGCTCTTCGGCGAGACGTCGGTCTGGTCGGGCGGATCGGCACCGCCGTCCGGCGGATGGGACGCGCAGGCGTGGGTGATGCCGACCAGCCTCGTCGACGGGACCTTCACGACGACCCTGACCATCCCCGCGGGCACGCTCGACCCGGCGCTGTCCTACCAGGTCGCGACGTCGGCGGCCCACGGCCTGTCGATCACCGACCGCTCGATGGACACGTTCACACCCGTCGGCGTGGCCGACGTGACGCTCACGCCCGCCATCGCGCTGAGCGAGGGCACCCTGCGGGCGGGGGACGATCTCACCGTCGCCGGAACGGGATTCACCCCCGGTGATCGAGCCACGATCACGGTCAACTCCGACCCGATCACCCTCGGCAGCGCGGCGGTCGCCACGGACGGGACCTTCTCGGTGTCGGGCACGATTCCCGCGAGCTTCCCGGCCGGCACCCACACGGTCGTCGCCTCGGTCGGCGGCGTGCCGATCGCCTCGCGATCGCTCACGGTCACCGCGGCCGCGACGACGCCGTCGGTGCAGCCGGCGGCTCAGCCGACCTGCGTGGCCAACGCGGTCAGCGGCGCCAGCCTCGAATGGGGGGTGAAGGAGAGCTTCCGCTCCTACATCGACGGATCGATCGCGAACGGATCCTTCTCGATCGCCTGGGGCGGCGGCTCGGGCGCATACAGCACCGAGACCGACCGGGGCCGCGTCGGCTACGGCGGCGCGGCGACATTCACCGGGCACGACGGCGCGCTGGATCTGACGATATCCGCGCCTCGCATCCAGGTGAACGGCTCGCAGGCATCGTTGATCGCCGATGTCTCCTCGAAGAACCTCGACGGGTCGACGTACAGCCGCTCCGGGATCGTCTTCGCGACGCTCGCGCTGCCCGCGCCGACGACCTCATCCGGCGTGCTCAGCTGGAGCGGCGCCTCCGCCACGCTCACGGCGGCCGGGGCCGAGGCGTTCGGCGGCTTCTACGAGGCGGGCACCGCCCTGGATCCCGTGTCGTTCGCCTTCCCGCTCGGGGCCGAGGTCGACTGCGACACGACCACCAGTGGCGACCTCGCCTCCACCGGCGGTGATTCGCCGTTCCCCGCCGCGTGGCTGGGTCTCGGCATGCTGCTGCTCGGTGTGAGCCTCGTGGCCCTGCGGCGGCGCTCGCTGCAGGCCTGAGGCCGATGAGGTCCCCGTCCCGCTCGTCGAGGGGACGGGGACCTCGTGCGTCGCGGAGACCATTCCCTCCGGCGGTGCGACAATGGAGGGGTGAGTGATCAGCAGCCCGGCCGGCCGGCCCCTCCCCGCGACGAGGTCGTCTCGGGGCGCGTGCGCCGTGTGCCCAAGTACGGGGTCTTCCTCGCGTTCGGTGTGGTGGTGGGCGTGCTGGTGGCGATGATCCTCACTCTCACCTGGAACGGCGGCGCGCCGGCCGTCGCGGACGGCATCGTCTACTCCCAGGGGCAGGTCTTCGGCTTCCTCGTCCTGGTCTGCGCGACCGTCGGCGTCGGCGTCGCCGGGGTGGTCGCCCTCATCCTGGACCGCACCGGGCGGCGCCACGCGCGCCCGGTCCTCGCCGACCACGAGACGGTCGTCGGCGACTGAGCGGATGCCGCGGCGCTACGCCAGCTCGGCGATGATCGGGTGGATCGCCGCGTCGAAGGCCGCGACGTCGCTGCGCAGCCCGTCCGTGACGGCGACGGTGAGCGAGCCGATCCACCACACCCCGCGCTGGGTCAGCGGCAGCACCTGCACGTTCAGCTCGAACGAATGCGCCCGCCGCCCGACCTCGCGCTCGTGCTGCGCGATGGCGCCCGCGTAGGCCCGGTACGAGACGCCGGAGCTGCCGAGCGCGTCCTTGGCGTGACGCCCGTGGGTCGCGTGGGCGAAGGCGAGCGCGTCGGCGTGCGGGGCGATGGCCGCGCGCAGCTCGTCGAAGCCCTCGACGGGCAGCGCGATGAACGTCTCGAACCCGTCCACCAGATCGAGCGGCCCGGCCGCGGGGTGGGCCTGGGGTTCCACCGTCATCGCCCAGTATTCGCGCCACTGGCGTTCCAGGCGGCTCTGCAGCTCGTCATCAGCCGAGGGTGGCGCCGAGGCGATCCCGCGCAGGTGGGGCAGTTCGTCGGGCGAGCGGATGCCGATCAGCTGGCGCAGCGCGAGGGCGAGGACGACCGCGACGCTGGCGTCTTCGCGGACGACCCACTCCGGTCTTCCGGGGCTGCCCATGCCGTCATTCTACGGCTGGTGATGGTGGCGACGTCAGGCCTCGGTACGCGGCACTAGGCTGTACGGGTGGCCTCCGCGTCTTCCACATCCCCGTCGAATCCCTACGCCGATGCCGGCGTCGACACGGCCGCCGGCGACCGTGCGGTCGACCTGATGAAGGCCGCCGTGCAACGCACGCAGGGCCCCGAAGTGCTCGGCGGCGTCGGCGGGTTCGCCGGCATGTTCGACGCGAGCGCGCTGCGTGGCTACGCTCGCCCGCTGCTGGCCACGAGCACCGACGGCGTGGGCACCAAGGTCGCGATCGCGCAGGCGATCGACAAGCACGACACCGTCGGCATCGACCTGGTGGGCATGGTGGTCGACGACATCGTGGTGGTGGGCGCGGCCCCGCTGTTCATGACCGACTACATCGCGTGCGGCAAGGTCGTGCCCGAGCGCATCGCGCAGATCGTCGCCGGCATCGCCGAGGGCTGCGCCACCACCGGCACCGCCCTGCTCGGCGGCGAGACCGCCGAGCACCCCGGCCTGCTCGGCCCCCACGACTACGACATCGCGGGCGCGGCGACCGGCGTCGTCGAAGCCGACCGGATGCTGGGTGCACGGCACGTCCGTGACGGCGACGCCGTGCTCGCCCTCGAATCGAGCGGGCTGCACTCCAACGGCTACTCGCTCGTGCGGCACATCATCGCGCAGCGCGGGATCTCCTACACCGAACCGGCGCCCGACCTCGGGTCGACGACGTGGGGGGAGTCCCTTCTCGAACCGACCCGGCTGTACACGGTCCCGCTTCTGCGGCTCGCCGACACCCTCGGGGGCGGACTGCGTGCTCTCAGTCACGTGACCGGCGGCGGCATCGCCGCCAACCTCGCGCGGGTGCTTCCCGCCGGCGCGTGGGTCGACGTCGACCGCGCCACATGGGCGCCGCCGGTGGTGTTCCGCGTCCTCGCAGAGGCGGGCGGGCTCTCGCTGGCCGACACGGAGGGCACGTGGAACCTCGGCGTCGGCTTTCTGACGGTCGTCGATGCCGCGCAGGTCGAGCAGGCGCGCGCCGCGCTCGCCGCCGACGGCATCCCCGCGTGGCAGGTGGGCGTCGTGCAGACCGATTCCCGCCCCGACGGCCACTACGAACAGGGCGCCAAGGGTGTCGACGGGGGAGCGGTGCGTCTCGTCGGCGCATTCGCGGCATCCGCCCCGACCGGCACGTCGAGCGACGGGGGGAACTGACCGCATGTGCGGCATCGTCGGAATGGTCGGCCAGGGGTCGGTCAACCAGGACATCTACGACTCGCTCCTGCTCCTGCAGCACCGCGGTCAGGACTCGACGGGCATCGCGACGGCCGAGAGCGACGGGATCTTCCACATCGCCAAGGCGCGCGGGCAGGTGCGCGAGGCGTTCCGCACGCGCGACATGCGCGAGCTGCTGGGGTCGGTCGGCCTGGGGCACGTGCGCTACGCCACACGCGGCACGGCGGGCAACGATCAAGAGGCGCAGCCCTTCTACGTCAACGCCCCCTACGGCATCGTCCTCGTGCACAACGGCAACCTGACCAACACGCGGGAGCTGACGACGGAGCTGTTCCGCACCGATCGCCGGCACCTCAACACCACCTCCGACACCGAGCTGCTGGTCAACGTGCTCGCCAACGAGCTGCAGCAGACGATCGCGGGTCTCGACCTCGACACCGAGCAGCTCTTCGGCGCGGTGCGGCGCGTGCATGGGCGGGTCGAGGGATCGTATGCCGCCATCGCCCTGATCGCGGGGTACGGGCTCCTGGCGTTCCGCGACCCCCACGGCATCCGCCCGCTCATCCTCGGCACGCGCAAGGCCGCTTCCGGCGGCTACGAGTGGATGGTCGCGTCGGAGTCGCTCGTCCTCGAGAACGGCGACTACGACGTCGTCCGCGACGTGATGCCCGGCGAGGCGATCTTCATCGACCTCGAAGGCGGACTGCACACCCGCCAATGCGCCGACGACCCGCGCCTCGTCCCCTGCGCCTTCGAGTACGTCTACCTGGCGCGACCGGACTCCATCATGAACGGCATCTCGGTCTACGAGGCGCGGTTGCGGATGGGGGAGCGCCTCGCCGACACCATCGCGAAGCACACGCCCGTCGACCAGATCGACGTGGTCATGCCGATCCCCGATTCGGCGCGGCCGGCCGCCATGCAGGTGGCCCGCAAGCTCGGGATCGAATACCGCGAGGGCTTTTACAAGAACCGCTACGTCGGCCGCACGTTCATCATGCCGGGCCAGGCGGTGCGCAGAAAGAGCGTGCGCCAGAAGCTCAACGCGATGTCGAGCGAGTTCGCCGGCAAGAACGTGCTGCTGATCGACGATTCGATCGTGCGCGGCACGACGAGCCGGCAGATCATCGAGATGGCCCGGGATGCGGGCGCCACCTCGGTCACGTTCGCCTCGGCGGCGCCGCCCGTGCGCTTTCCCCACGTCTACGGCATCAACATGCCCTCACGACAGGAACTCGTCGCGCACGACAGGACGATCCCCGAGATCGCGGCGGAACTCGGCGCCGACCACATCGTCTACCAGGAGGTCGAGGACCTCAAGGCGGCGATCCTCGAGGACTCCGAGATCGACGACCTCGACCTGAGCTGCTTCACCGGCGACTACGTCACGGGGACGGTGTCCGAGGAGTACCTCGCCTGGGTCGAGGGCGCGCAGGCGTCGTAGTTACGCCTTCTCGTCCTCGTACTCGTCGGCGTAGTCGTCCGCCCATTTGTCGACGTACTCGTCGCCATCCTCCGAAGAATGCGCGAGCTCGCGCTCCAGCTCCTCGTAGTTGACCGAGGGACTGAACGACTTGAGTTCGCGGGCGATCTTGGTGTGCTTCGCCTTCTGACGGCCACGCCCCATGCGAGACCCCCTCACGATGTGTGGCTGCAGACGCTTTCGAGGCGTCCGACGCGTGCATGACACCGGCACGTTCGGCCGGTAAGAGTAGCATTCAGAATAGCACGGGCATTCCGGGGCTGGACCGGCCACGCGAGTGCCAGATCAGGAGGTCTCATGTCCGATGCCGCATCCGACCGCTCACCCGAACCGACGCCCGAGGATGATGCCGCAGTGCACGGAGCCGTCATCGTCGCCGTGGTGCCGGGCCAATCCCCGCGTGTGCTGAAAGAAGGCGCGCACTTCGCGCGCCTCATGTCCGCGCCGCTCGTCGTCGTGCACGTGGATGTCACCCGTTTCGTCACATACGAAGACCCCGACGGGTTCGTGCATTCGGCGCCGATAGACCTCAACATCGCGCCGGGCGAGGGTGAACTCGACCATGTGCGCCAGGCGGCGGCCGCCGTGCTCGACCCGCGCGGGGTCGCATGGAGCATGCGACAGCTCGTGGGTGACCCGGCGATCGCCATCAAGCACCTGGCCGACCGGATCGAGGCGAACCTGATCGTGGTCGGCACACGCAACCGCGGCATCGGCGAGTCGATCCGCGAGTTCTTCACGGGGTCCGTCGCGGCCCGGCTGGCCCACCGCCAGCACCGTCCCATCGTCGTGGTGCCGTTGGGCGAGCCCGTGGCCGACGAAGAAGAGATCTGGGGCGACTGACAGAGAAAACGGATGCCGCGGCCCGATCTCAGAGTCGGGCCGCGGCATCCGCGGAAGAGGGCAACACGCGCACCCGAAACGGTGCTGCCCCGTCGGCAGCGGCGCCTACCGGCGGCTGCCGCTGATGACTCGGAAGAGGAACACGATCAGCGCGATGATTCCCGCGATGATCGCCACCCACAGCAGCCAGCCGAGTGCTTCGGACAGTCCGCCGACGATCGCGAGGACGATGGCGACGATGATGACGATGATGAGTGCGAGGTTCATTGGAGGCAGGCTCCCTTTCAGTTCGGTCCGCTTCCGCAGTCTGGAGAGCGAGTGCCGCAGCACATGACACACCGTGTCACGTCTGTGAGTGCGTTGGGAGACCCTTGACGCCCCGTCCTCGCCGGTGGTATCGCTGTGCGCGCCGCCCGCCCGCGACCCCCCCCACGTGAGGCGGTGCGGGGCGGATGTGCGCCGGGCCGATACCGTGAAGCGGTGACTTCTCGGACGTGGCGACTCGTGCCTCTCGTGATGATCGGCGGTGTACTGGGCGTCGTGTTGCGGGAGGCGCTCCTGCTGCCTGCGGAGCCGGGCGTGCCGACGGTCGTCGGGACCCTCGCCATCAACATCGTCGGTTCCGCCGCGCTCGGCGTCGTGATCGCCGCGCTCGGTGCCCGCCATCCGCGCGTGCGCGCACTTCTCGGGACCGGGCTGTTCGGAGGTTTCACGACCTACAGCGCCTTCGCGGTCCAGGCGGCGGTGCTGCTGGCCACGCCCGCGCTCGCGCTCGCCTTGGCGGTGGCGTCGGTGGCGCTGGGCGTTGCCGCCGCCGCGACCGGACTGGCCGCAGGCCGCCGCCTCGACGCACGCCGTCGTCGATCCGCCGACCCGGAGGAGGGAGTCGCATGAATCCGTGCGTCTTCGTCTTGACCGCGCTCGCCGGCGGCGTCGGCGCGGGTCTGCGCTTCGTGCTCGACGCCGCCGTGTCAGGGCGGCGCGGCGCGCGCTTTCCCCTGGGGATCTTCGTCGTGAACGTCACGGGCTCGCTCGCGCTCGGCGTGGTGACGGGGCTCGGCGGCGCCGTGATGGGCGAGGCGGTCTTGTGGATGGTGGGCACGGGGCTGCTCGGCGGCTACACGACCTTCAGCACGGTCAGCGTCGACACCGTGCTCCTCGCTCGCGACGGCGAGGTTCGTCGCGCCTGGCTGAACGCCACCGGCACCGTCGTCGTCGCCCTCGCCGCCGCCGCCGCCGGTGTGGTGCTCGGGGCGTGGGCGGCCGACCTGTTCCCGCCGCTCGGATGAGATACTGGCTCTCGATACACCCCCGTATCGAGAGCCGCCGCACCGCGGCTTCGTGAGCACCCACCCGAAGGTCCCTCGTGTCGAAGCTCGCCGTCCTGAGCCTGCGCAACCGCGCCCTGATCGCCCTCGTCACCATCGTGGCCGCCGTCTTCGGCGTCATCGCGCTGTCGAACCTGAAGCAGGAGCTCATCCCCTCGATCGAGTTCCCGCAGCTCACCGTCGTGACGAGCTACCCTGGGGCGTCCCCCGAGGTGGTCAACACCGACGTGTCGACGCCGATCGAGTCGGCGATCCAGGGCATCGCCGGGCTCGAGTCGACCACAGCGACCAGCACGACGAACGCATCCATCGTCTCTGCGTCGTTCTCGTACGGCACCGATCTGGCCACCGCCGAGCAGAAGATCAACCAGGCGATCAACCGGATCGAATCGCAGCTTCCGGACTCGGCCGATCCCAACGTCGTCGCCGCCAGCTTCGACGATCTGCCGGTCATCCAGCTCGCCGTCACGGGATACGACGACGAGCAGACGATCGAGGACCGCCTCGAACAGCTCGTCATCCCCGAACTCGAGGATGTGGACGGCGTCAACGCGGCCGACATCGTGGGCGGCCTCGGGCAGCGCGTGACGATCACGCCGGATGCCGGTGCGCTCGCCGACGCCGGCTACACGCAGCAGGCCATCACGGACGCGCTCGATCAGAACGGGGTGCTGTTCCCGGGTGGCGAGATCACCGAGGGCGACCAGACGCTCACCGTGCAGACCGGCGTCAAGATCACCTCGGTCGACGAGCTGAGTGAGCTTCCTCTGGTGCCCGATGATGCCGCTCAGCTGCAGGCCGGGACCGTGACGATCGGCGATGTCGCCGAGGTGACCGAGACCACCGAGCCCCGCACCTCTCTGTCGCGGGTCGACGGGCAGCCGGCGCTGACCATCGCGGTCACCAAGCTCCCGGCGGCGAACACCGTGGATGTGTCGCAGGGGGTGCTCGCGACGCTCCCGGACCTCGAGGAGGCGCTCGATGGTGCGACGTTCACCGTCGTGTTCGACCAGGCGCCATACATCCAGCAGTCGATCGAGGCGCTCGCGCAGGAGGGTCTGCTCGGGCTCGTCTTCGCCGTCGTCGTGATCCTCGTGTTCCTGCTCTCGGTCCGATCCACGCTCGTCACGGCGATCTCCATCCCCACGAGCGTGCTGATCACCTTCATCGGCATCCAGGCGTTCGGCTACTCCCTGAACATCCTGACGCTCGGTGCCTTGACGATCGCGATCGGGCGGGTCGTGGACGACTCGATCGTGGTGATCGAGAACATCAAGCGCCACTACGTCGGCGACGCCGACAAGAAGCAGTCGATCCTGCTGGCGGTGCGCGAGGTGGCGTCTGCCATCACCGCCTCCACGATCACGGCCGTCGCGGTGTTCCTGCCGATCGCCTTCGTCGGCGACGTGACCGGGGAGCTGTTCCGGCCGTTCGCGCTGACGGTCACGATCGCGATGGCCGCGTCCCTGCTGGTGGCGCTGACGATCGTTCCTGTGCTGGCCTACTGGTTCCTGCGCCCCGGCAAGCCGCTCCTCGATGACGACGGCGCGGCGATCGACCCCGAGTCGCCCGACGCGCCGCCGACCCGGCTGCAGCGCTCCTACCTGCCGATGCTGCGCTGGACGCTGCGGCACTCGTGGGCCACGCTCGCCATCGCGCTGCTGGTGCTCGCGGGCACCGCCGCCGCAGCCCCGTTCATGAAGACGAACTTCCTGGGCGACTCCGGGCAGAACACGTTCACGATGACGCAGCAGCTGGGGCCCGCCGCCAGCCTCGCGTCGGAGGATGCCGCCGCCGCGGTCGTCGAGGAGCAGCTCGAGACGATCGACGGGATCGAGACCATCCAGGTCTCCATCGGCTCGAGCGGGTCGGCCCTGCGCGACGCGTTCTCAGGCGGCGGCGCCGGCATCACGTATTCGATCACGACCGAGTCCGGCATCGATCAGGTCGCGTTGCGCGAAGAGGTGCTCGAAGCGGTGTCCGATCTCGACGACGTGGGCGAGATCGCCGTGGCCGGAGGCGGGGGCGGATTCGGCTCCAGCGACGTCGAGGTCGACGTCACGGCGCCGGATACCACCACGCTGGAAGAGGCCACGGCTGCGGTGTCCTCGGCGCTGCAGGACGACGAGGCGATCGGACAGGTCACCGACAACCTCGCGTCGTCGCTGCCCTATATCGCCGTGGTCGTCGATCGGGACGAGGCCACCGCGCGCGGCCTGTCGGAGGTGGCCGTCGGCGGGCTGGTGTCCAACACGATGCAGCCGCGCGAGATCGGATCGATCGAGGTCGATGAGACCGCCCTGACCGTGTACCTGACGGTGGAGGACCCGCCCGCCACGGTGGCCGAGCTGCGCGATCTGCCGGTCGCCACGGCGGCCGGCACCGTGCCGCTCGAGCAGATCGCCGAGGTCGCGGAGAGCGAGGGTCCCACCTCCATCACGACCGAGCGGGGCCAGCGCACGGCGACCGTCACCGTCACTCCCGCCACGGACGACCTCAATGCGGCGTCCGCAGCGGTGACCGCCGCGGTCGCGGATGCCGACCTTCCGACCGGGGCGGATGCCGCCGTGGGGGGAGTGCTCTCGCAGCAGGAAGACGCCTTCACCCAGCTCGGCATCGCCCTGCTGGCGGCGATCCTCATCGTCTACGTGGTGATGGTCGCGACGTTCAAGTCTCTGCGCCAGCCGCTGCTGCTGCTCATCTCGGTTCCGTTCGCGGCGACCGGCGCCATCCTGCTGCAGATCGTCACCGGTGTGCCCCTGGGCGTCGCCTCGCTCATCGGCGTGCTGATGCTGATCGGGATCGTCGTGACGAACGCGATCGTGCTGGTGGACCTCGTCAACCAGTACCGCGACAAGGGGATGTCCGCCCACGAGGCGACGATCGCCGGATCCGCGCGTCGTCTGCGGCCGATCCTGATGACGGCCTTGGCGACCATCTTCGCCCTGACCCCCCTGGCCCTGGGAGTGACGGGACACGGCGGCTTCATCTCGCAGCCGCTTGCGATCGTCGTGATCGGCGGGCTCGTGTCCTCCACGGTTCTGACGCTGATCGTGCTGCCGACCCTCTACAACCTCGTCGAGGGCGCTCGCGAGCGTCGCGCCGCGCGCCGCGAAGCTACCGCAACCGAGGCTGAGGGCGTCGCGCGCCCGTCGAATTCCGAAGATGTCGGGGCGGGCGAACCGCGGCCGACGAGCGCGACCGCCGTGCCGAAGGCGCCGGCCGTGCGACAGACCCGCCGCTCGCGCCGCGGCGACGGAGGCTCGCGAGGGTAGCGCGCGGGGGGCGACGCCCGCCGTGCGCTGAGGGGCGTCGCTCCACGGGGAGTGCCGAGGTCCCTGTCGTCCGGGGCGTCTGCGCGGAGACGGCTGCTGCCGCTGCGCCGTCGCGGTCCCGGTCCACGCAGCCCGCGAACACCCCGATCCAGGTGAACATCAGGCCAAACGCCACGATCTCGAACGCGGCGAGGTTGATCAGCCCGAATCCGAAGACGAAGGCGCCGACGAAGAGGATGCCGGAGACCCAGGCGGTGGCGCGGAACATTCGAGAGGGCAGGCCGCGCAGCAGCCATGGCGTCGTGCCCAGCAGTGCGGCGAACGAGAGCGTCATGCCCGTGGCGGCCCGGTCGTGCCAGAACTCCTGCACGTTGACCGGGATGAGTCCGACGAGGGACATGTGCACGCCTACCGCCGCGACGAGGATCGACATCAGCCGGGGGGCCCGAGCCGTGCGCAGTCGCGACTGCTCGCGCAGTCGTTCCAACTCGCGGCGCACGCGAATCGAGAAGACGACGATCAGCAGCCCCGTGGCCACGAGGGTGCCGTTGAACACGAACCCGGAGAAGACCCGGAACGTGCCGAGCCGGCTGAAGTGCAGCTGCCACCACAGCGGATCCGGTGTGGTGGCGATGGCGGTCAGGGAACCCATCGCGATGAGCGTCATGAGCACGCCCACTCCGTGAATGGTTCCATTGCGCGGCGCGGAGCGGGACACGGCGACGCTCACGAGAGAGATGCTCGAGGCGGCGACCACGGTGGCTTGCAGCAGGCTGACGGGAGAGTGGCCCGCCAGTGCGTGCAGCAGGATGAATGCCAGTGCGACACCCAGGCCCGAGATGAGCGCATACGCCGCGGCCGCGGCGATCGCGTCGAGACGCGGAGTCCACGCCCGATGCGTCGTCGCCGCGAAGACGTGGGCGTGGGCATGCATCGCGATCGCGGCGCCGATGGCGGCGGCGGCGACGGCGGTCAGGGCGCCCGCGGACCACCCGCCCCAGAGGGGCACCTGCATCTGCAGATGCATCGGGGTCGAGGCGATGGCTGCCGCCGCGGTGGTCACGCTGACGGCCACGATGGTCGCGGTGAGCGTGCGCCATGGCCGACCGCTCGTCAGCGCGGAGGGGGCGGGAAAATCGACGAGACCGGGGGCTGTCACGTCCGAGTCACCTTTCAGGCGTTCGTGGAGTACACCGCTCCCGAACTAAGGAGTTCCCAGTGACGTGCGTACGCCAACTCCCCAGACCGTAGCGCTGGTGTTCGTCTTCCCCATGAACGCAGCTCGCATCTGTTGTCTTGCCGCATTATAACGCGGGAATGTTGCGGTCAGTGTCACGGATGAATGTATTCCGCTCGGGCTTGCCGGCCATGCCGCTCGCGTCATGGCCGGGACGACGAGATCCCCCACTCGAGATCCCACCCCTCGCCCGGCGCGAGCCAGCGCAGGCCGGTGCCCGAGTTGAGCGCGTCTGCGGGGGCCGTCATCGGCTCGATGGCCACGGCGAGCTCCTGGCCGGGGTAGCGGTCTGTGGTGAAGACCTGCGCGTAGTCGAAGCCCGGGCCCTGCCAGAGCGTGACCGTGCGGCCGTCCTCGGCGCTCAGCATGTGGCGGACGCGTCCGTCCGCATCGCGTGCCAGCGCGCCGTAGGCGGTGTCGAGGTCCACCGTGCCCAGAACGACGCCCGCGCGCAGATCCGTGCCGGCATCCACCGCCTTCTCCGCGACGGGGAGCATCCGCGCATCGACGACGAACCGGGTCGCGCCGGGCGATCGCAACGTGAGATCGGAGGTGGGGACGCCGCCGATCATGACGAAGGGATGTGCGCCGACGGCGACGGGCGCCTCATCGGACCCGACGTTCTCGATGCGGTGCGCGACCTGCACGCCGTCCTCGACGAGTGCGTAGGTGACGCGCGTGCGCAGGTGGAAGGGGTATCCGGTCTGGGGGTAGACATCGGCTGCGAGCGTTGCCGCCGCGTCGGTCGCCGTCTCGACGACGTACGCGGTGAAGCGCAGCAGACCGTGCGCCGCGTTCGTGAACCGCGGTTCCGTGATGGCGAGCTGACGCGTCTGCCCCCGCTGGGTCCAGGCCCCGTCGCGTACACGGTTGGGCCAGGGAACGAGCACGGTTCCCGACGCCACCGGCGCCGGCGCATCGAGCGGGTACGGCGGCACGTGATCGACTCCGTCCACCTGGAGGCCGCGCAGCGCGGCGCCCACCTGAGCCACGTGCGCGCTCACGCGGCCGTCGGGTGTGCGCAGGTGGATCTGCTGCCCCGTGGGAGGCGTCGATCGGAGAGATTCGGGCACGGCAACCCTTTCGTTCGCGCTCGCGACCATGCTATGCGTGCGACTGGCACTCAGCCTCGCGGAGCGTGGGTCCGATACAGTTGAGGGTCGGCTCTGGACACCGTGCAATCGTCGCGGATGGGTTTGTGAGTCCAAGGGGCCGATGGTGAGCGCCGTTCGGTGCACATGACCATCACGAAAATGGCCCCGGCCGACGGATGTCCGGGTATTCGCTCGAGCGCGGCTCGAGCGCTGTTCGCGTGCGAGAACAACCCAGGAGACATCCCCATGCCCAAGAACAAGAAGCCGGCCGGCGGACGCCCCGCGGCCAATTTCGACCCGCGCTACGGCAAGCGCTCCGCAGCCAAGCCGGGCAGCCGCAGCCCGGGGCACCGCGGGCATCGCCCGGACGAGACCGAGGCGCCGGCGAAGCACCGGTGGAGCGCGCAGGAGAAGGCCGGGCGGGATGAGGCCCGCGGCATCCGCACGCATGGCCGCGACGACCGGGCGCCCCGGTCGTTCGATGACCGCCCCCGCCGCGACGACCGAAAGACCGGCTTGCGTTCCGACACGCCGCGTGGAACGGGCCGCGCGCCCGAGCGGCGCGGCGCTGACCGGTCATTCGCCGGCTCTCGTGGTGACCGACCGGCCCGTTCGTTCGATGACCGGCCCCGTCGGGATGACCGTCCGGCCCGTTCGTTCGATGACCGGCCCCGTCGGGATGACCGTCCGGCCCGTTCGTTCGATGACCGGCCCAGTCGGGATGACCGTCCGGCCCGCGCGGACCGAGACGACCGAAAGACCGGCTTCCGGTCCGACGCGCCGCGGCAGACGCGGGGCGTGCCGGCGCGCCGGGGAGCCGACCGGCCTTTCGGCACCCGCCCCGACCGCACGGCCCGCCCCGACCGCACCGCCCGCCCCGATCGCACGACCGGCCCCGACCGCGCCCGGACCCCGCACGCCCGACCCGAGCGCGCGAGGGTCGAGCGCACGAGGGCCGAGGAGCAGCAGGTCGATGTGGTGCACGACCGGCTGCAGGCCGAGGCGATCCAGGCGACGGATGTCGAGGGCGTGAGCTTCGGCGATCTCGGCCTGGGCGAGAACATCGTCCGTGAGCTGACCGAGCTGGGTGCGGCATCCCCGTTCCCGATCCAGGCGGCGACGATCCCCGAGGTGATCGCGGGACGCGACGTCCTCGCGCGCGGACGCACCGGGTCGGGCAAGACCATCGCCTTCGGCGCGCCCCTGGTCGAGAGCGTGCTGCGGTCGGGAGCCGGCCGCAAGCGCGAGTTCGGACGACGGCCCAAGGCCCTCATCCTCGCCCCGACGCGAGAGCTCGCCCTGCAGATCGACCGCACCGTGCAGCCCATCGCCCGCAGCGTCGGCCTGTTCACGACGCAGATCTACGGCGGCGTCCCGCAGGCGCGTCAGGTGGGCGCGCTCAAGAAGGGCGTCGACATCATCATCGGCACGCCCGGTCGCATCGAAGACCTGGTCGAGCAGCGAAAGCTCGATCTGTCGGACGTGCGTATCGCCGTGATCGACGAGGCCGACCACATGTGCGAGCTCGGCTTCCTCGAGCCGGTGCAGCGCATCCTGCGCCGGACGGCCGACGGCTCGCAGAAGCTGCTGTTCTCGGCGACCCTCGACCGGGAGGTATCGGCGCTGGTCGACGAGTTCCTCGTCGACCCGGCCGTGCACGAAGTCGCGGGCGAGGACCAGGCCTCGAGCACGATCGAGCACCGCGTGCTCGTGATCGACCACCGCGACAAGGGCGCGATCCTCGAGCGCCTGGTCGACCGCGAGGGCAAGACCCTCGTCTTCGCCCGCACCCGTGCCTTCGCCGAGATGCTCGCCGAGCAGTTCGACGACGCCGGCATCCCGGCGGTCTCGCTGCACGGCGACCTGAATCAGGCCAAGCGCACGCGCAACCTGCACCGCCTCACGTCGGGGCGGGTGAACGTGCTCGTGGCGACGGACGTGGCGGCGCGCGGCATCCACGTCGACGACATCGACCTGGTCATCCAGGCCGATCCGCCGGACGAGTACAAGACGTATCTGCACCGCTCAGGCCGCACCGGCCGGGCCGGTGCGACGGGCCGCGTCGTGACGCTCATCACCCGGCAGCGGCGTCGCAAGATGACCGAGATGCTCGAGCGCGCCGAGATCGACGCGCCCTTCGAGGACGCGAGGCCGGGCGACGATGTCGTCGACGAGCTTGCGGGCGCGCCCACCGTCGCTGAGCTCACCACGTAGCTCCTCGGCTGCGGCGTCAGAAGAGGGTCGGTGCGGGGACCGGCTGCGCGGCCCCACGCGTCGCGATCATCGGTCCCGGCGCCGACGCCCGCATCGGCTGGGCGTCCTCGTCGCTGCCGTCGAGGCCGTGCACGCGCATCAGAGGGCGGATGCGGCGAGCCAGCCAGGTGCGGTAGCCCCGGGGTGCGTTCGTGGACTGCCCCGGGTACAGCCCGTGGTACGACGACACGAGCTCGGGATGCGCGCGCCCGAGCCAGTCCATGAACCACGGCTTGACGCCCGGCCGCAGGTGCAGCGCGCCATAGATCACGCGCCGCGCCCCGGCGGCCTTGACGCGCGCCAGGGCGTCGTCGAGGGCCGAGACCGAGTCGGTGAGGTGGGGCAGCACCGGCATCAGGAACACCGTGACGCGAAAGCCGGCGTCGGCGGCGGCGCGCACGGCGTCGAGACGGGCCGTCGTCGTGGGCGTGCCCGGCTCGATGGCATGCTGGAGTGCCTCGTCGAAGACCGCGATCGAGAACGACAGGTCGACGGGAACGACTCCCGCGGCCTCACGCAGCAGCGGCAGATCGCGCCGGATGAGCGTGCCCTTCGTGAGCACGGAGAACGGGGTGCCGGCATCGGCGAGCGCGCCGATGATCTCGGGCATGAGGCGGTAGCGTCCCTCGGCGCGCTGGTAGGGGTCGGTGTTGGTGCCGAGTGCCACGTGCTCGCCGTGCGCGGTGCCGGCGGCGAGCTCGCGGCGCAGCACTTCGCCCACGTTGATCTTCACGACCACCTGCGAGTCGAAGTCGCGCCCCGCGTCGAGGTCGAGGTAGGTGTGCGTGCCGCGGGCGAAGCAGTACACGCAGGCGTGCGTGCAGCCGCGATAGGGGTTGATCGTCCAGGCGAACGGCATCGCCGACGATCCGGGAACATGATTGAGAGCCGATCGGGCGAGCACTTCGTGGAAGGTGATGCCCGCGAACTCCGGGGTTGTGACCGTGCGGACGAGCCCGTCGATCTGCTCGAGTCCGGGCAGCGCCGCCTCGTCCCTTGCTCCGACCTCTTGGCCTCGCCATCGCATGCTTCATTCGAACACAGATTCGATTCGGGCACAACGTCGGCGCACCGAGGAGAGGCCCCGGCGCCGCGTGCGGGAGGATGGGCGCATGCCTGCGAGGGAGACCACCGGCGCACCGGCCAGGGCCGCTGCCCGGCGAGAACGGGCGGCCCGCCGGATGCTGCGCCGCCGGCGCGTGGTGGCCGGAGTCGGGGCCGCGGCCCTCGTCGCCGGCCTGGGCGGGGCGGCGGTCTTCGGAGCGATGGCTGATGGGCGTGAAGTGCCGGATGCCGGCGCCCCGGCATCCGCCTCGCCTGCTCCTCCCGCGGCATCCGCCCTTCCCACGCCCCGCCAGACGGGCTCGCCCGCCGCCCCGGATCCGCTCTGCGAGCGCGCGGAGGTGCAGCGCGCCCTGGCAGACGGCGATGACGCCGCGGTCATCGAGGCCGCGGGCGGCGGCGAGGGGTTCCGGCGTGCTGTCGCGGACGAGGCGGCGCCGTGCACGACCTGCGCGACCCGGACCGCATCTGGCTCGGCGTGAACAAGACGCACCCGCTCGACCCGATCGACGCGGTGCCCTATGACTGGACGGTGCCGCAGGGCACCCGCAACGCCGCGAACGTGTTCGTGCGGCCCGACGTCACCGACAGCCTCGCCGACATGTCGGCCGGTGTGGCAGCCACCGGGCTCGGTGAGATGGGGCTGCAGAGCGGCTTCCGCGGTTACGCCGTGCAGCAGCGGATCCACGCACAGCAGGTGGCCGCGCTCGGACGCGACGCCGGGGAGGAGCTCGCCGCTCGCCCGGGCTACAGCGAGCATCAGACCGGTCTCGCGGTCGATGTCTTCGCCTGCACCCCGGGGTGCGGCCCGATCGACGCGTTCGGCGACACCGCCGTGGGCGAGTGGGTCGCCGAGAACGCCTGGCGCTACGGCTGGATCGTCCGCTACGAGGAGGGGCGCACGGATGTGACGGGGTACGTGCCCGAGGCATGGCACCTGCGCTACATCGGTCCGCAGCTGGCCGAGGCCTACCACGAGGGCGGGTACGACACGCTCGAGCAGTTCTTCGGTCTTGCGCCGGCACCCGACTATCCGGATTGAGGGTGCTCGCCCCGTCGCCGTCACAGCCGGAGGGGCAGGGTGAACAGCGCGGCCGAGACCGCCCAGAACGCCACGACGAACATGACATCGCGTGCCCGGAACGGGATGCGGTAGCGCTCCGTGCGCTGCGCATACGCCCCGAACGCGCGCGCATCCATGGCGAGGGCGACCCGCTCCGCGTGGCGGATGGCGCCCGCCAGCAGCGGCACCACGTAGCCGATCCGGCGACGCACGGCGGCGATCGGCCCGCGGCCGTGCGCAGCTCCGCGCACTCGATGCGCCGCGCGGATGACGGCGAGCTCGTGTCCGAACCGTGGCACGAAGCGGAACGCCGCCAGCGCGGTGTATCCGATGCGGTACGGCACGCGCAGCTGCTGGATGAGGGCCCGGGTGAGATCCGGACCGGTCGTCGTCAGCCCGCCGAGCAGCGCCAGCGTCAGGATCGCCCCCAATCGGAGCGCCGTTGCGAAACCTACCTCGAGCGCCGCGCCGTAGAGCACCCACCCGCCGAGCTGCACGACGACGACCTCGTGCGAGATGCGCGACGCGTCGGTCCAGACCGCGAACCCGACGCCGACGAGCGCGAGGAATCCCGGCACGGCGATCAGCAGCACCGCGAGCAGGCGCCCCGACATCCGCGCGCCGAACAGCAGGAGGCCGTAGGCGAGCAGCAGGAAGGCCGCCGGCGTGGCGAGATCGCGCACGAACACGAGCGCGATCATCGCGGGCGCCGGCCCCGCGATCTTGGCGAGGGGATTGAGCGCGTACAGAAAGCGCCACGCGGATGCCGGTGGCGAGGCGGAATACGGGTCGAAGGCCGCCCGCGCCGGGGAGCTGATCGCGGGTTTCGCCTCGAGGACCGACCCCTCGGGGCGCGTCACGCGGCATCCTCGCGGGTGGGCAGGTCGCGCAGCCGCACGAGGCCCTCGAGCGCCGGATGCGACGGCAGCTGCCGGAAGGCCGCCGCGAGCGGCGGGGTGCGCAGCCCCGCCCTCGCCACCAGCTCGGTGTCAGCGAACACCTGGGGCGTCGGTGCGTGGGCGAGCAGCTCGCCGCCCGCGAGCACCGCCACGTGCGTGGCATATTCGGTGACGAGTTGCATGTCGTGCGTGACGACGATGACGGTGGTGCCCCGTTCGTTCAGGTCGCGGAGCATGATGAGAAGCTCGTCGGCGCGGGCCCGGTCCTGCCCGAACGTCGGCTCGTCGAGGACGATGATCGGCGCGCCCGCGATGAGTGCGGTGCCGACCGACAGCCGGCGCTTCTGCCCGCCCGAGAGCAGGAAGGGGTGCGATTGCTCGCGACCGGTCAGCCCGAAGCGCTCGAGCATGTCGGCGACCCGCTCGCGCACCTCGTCCTCCGGGGTCCGGCGCAGCCGCAGGCCCTGGGCCAGTTCGTCGAACACGGTGTGGGTGACGAACTGGTGCTCGGGGTTCTGAAAGACGAACCCGACCGTGCGCGCCAGCGCGGCGACATCCACTCGCGCGGGGTCGGCGCCGCCGACGCTCACGCGGCCGCGCGGCGGAGGGACGACGCCCGCGATGGCCTGGGCGAGCGTGGTCTTGCCCGCGCCGTTCGCTCCCACGATCGCGAGGAACTCGCCCGCCCGCACGTCGAGGTCGATGCCATGCAGGATCTCGTGGCGGCGGCGCGAGACGGTGAGTCCGCGCACGCGGATGAGCGGTTCGAGCGCGCCCTCGTGCGGGCGCGGCTGCCCCGGCCCGCGTTCCGGCTCGGGGTGAGGGTCCTCGCGCGGCGCGAGGGCTCCCAGCGTGGACGAGTCCTCCTGCGGTGCGGAAGTCCTCCCCTCGGGCACGGGTGCCGTCGCCTGGGGCATGGGCGTCGCCTCGAGAGCCCCGCGCAGCTCCGCGGGGGTGAGGGGAAGGGGGTCGAGGGCGTAGCCGGCGGCGCGCAGGCGCAGGGCGGCAAGGGCGGATGCCGGCAGCCACACGCCCAGCGCGTGCAACGCATCGGCGCGTGCCCGCAGCACGGCATCCACGTCGCCGTCGGCCACCACGCGCCCCGCGGCATCAAGCACAACGACGCGGTCGATAAGGCCGATCGCCTGATCGAGGTTGTGCTCGACCAGGACGATGGCCCGGTCGCCGTCCGCGACGATGTCTGTGAGCGCGTCGTACACGTCCTCGATGCCGGCAGGATCGAGATTGGCGGTCGGCTCGTCGAGCACCAGCAGCGGCGCCGCCATCGCCAGTGCGCAGGCGATCGCCAGGCGCTGGCGGCCGCCGCCCGAGAGCCGCTCGGGGTTGTGCTCCCGCCGTTCCCACAGCCCCACGCGGCGCAGCGCGTCCTCGGCGCGACGCAGCACCTCGTCGACCGGCAGCCGCAGGTTCTCGGGCCCGAACGCCACTTCGTCGAGCACGCTCCCGGTCACCAGCTGGGCGTCGGGGTCCTGGAACACCATCGCCACCTGCGTGCTGAGCTGAGCCACGGTCGATGCGGCCGTGCGGATGCCGCCCACGTCGATCGCGCCGTCGATCTCTGCGGGCAGGGCGTGGGGGATGAGCCCGTTGAAGGCCAGGCTGAGGGTGGACTTTCCGCACCCGCTCGGTCCGAGCAGCAGCACCACCTCGCCGGGCGCCACGTCGAACGAGACGTCTGCGGGCGCGGGTGCGTCGGCATCCGGATACCGGATCCGCACGTTGCGCACCGACAGCGGCCGGGCGGGTGCGGTGGTGGGGCGGATGGGTGCGGTCACGAGTGGCCTCGGGTCGGGGGTCGGTACCCCCAACTTAGTCGAGCCTAACCTTGCTCGACCATCGGCGTTCCCTCAGCGTCGTTCGGGGCGCGCAACCCCGGCGCGACGCAGCGAGGCGCCCAGTGCCAGCCCGATCGCGGTCCACGCCACCGGTCCGAGCACCGAGAGCACGATGTAGGAGGCCTGCGCCCACGGCGGCAACCGCGCGAGGTCGGCGGCGAGCCCGACGACGACCGCGACGAGGGCTCCGATGACGACCGCCGAGACGAAGAAGCGCCAGGCGCCCCAGGCGCGGTAGCGGGTGAGGGCGGCGACGCCTTCCTGGATCGCGCCGAACAGCAGCGCCGTGCCGAGGAAACGGCCGATCCACGCCGGGTTGAACGCGCTCGCCACCAGCGCCGCGATCAGGTGCGACACGAGGGCGACGAAAGGCAGCCGCAGCAGCTCCTGCGCGATGATGCCGGGCAGCACGTGCGAACCCAGCACGAGCCCGTACAGGATGGGCAGTGCCGCGACGACCGCGGGGGTCACCCAGCCGGCCGCCGCAGACAGGATGCCGGTGGCCACGCCGATCGCGGCGCAGATCAGCAGGACGCGCGTCGACAGGGTGTTCGGGGTGCGCACGCGCTCAGGCTATCGCTCCGGCGGTGCCAGATCTCCGCCGTCGCACACCACCGTTCGCGCGAGACCGGCCGCATCGCGGCGTTTCTTGCGCGAACGGTGGTTTCTCGGCCAGCGGCGAGCGTCAGACCCGGCGTCGGCGCGGTGTCAGTCGCACGTGCGGCAGCGGCGGGGCCGGGATGCGCTCATCGCCGTGCCCTACGACGGAGCCGAACCGCGGCGCCGACGCCTCCCACTCGTCGCGCGCGGCGACGATCTCGTCGTGGCTGCGGCCGACGAAGTTCCACCACATCACGATCTCCTCCTCGAACGGCTCGCCGCCGAGAAGGAAGGCGGTGGCCCCGTCGGGGCCGGCCTGCAGGCGGATGCCGTCCCGCCCGAGGCCCAGGTACAGCAGGTCGTAGCCGCCGACGACCGGCGCCGTCGCGGAATCGGAATCGGCATCGGCGCCGAAATCGGCACCGACGGGCTCGAGCGAGCCGAAGACGCCCAGCACCGCGTACTCCCAGTCCGGGCGCAACGCCACGTCCGCGCTCGCGCCCGGTTCGATGCGCACCTCGGCGCCCACGAGAGGGGAGAAGGCGGTGGCGGGGGATGCGGCGGCGCCCAGCTCGCCCATCACGACGGTCGCCTCGCCGGTCGCCGCGCCCGCGGCATCCGATAGCGTCAGCACGGGCAGTCGCTCGTGCCTTTCGAAGGCGGGGGGACCGTGCCGGGCCGGGTCGGGAAGCGCGATCCACAGCTGCAGGGCGTCGAGCTCGACCGCCTCGTCACCGATGGAGTATTCGGAGTGCGAGATGCCGGCGCCGCTGGTCATCAGGTTGAGCGCGTCGCGCGCCACCCGCACGTCGCTGCCGACGGCGTCGCGGTGGCGCACCTCGCCGACGAACGGCCACGTCACCGTCTGCAGCCCGATGTGCGGGTGGGGTTCGACCCGCATCCGCGTGCGCTGGGGACCGAAACGGTCGAGAAAGCACCACGCGCCCACCATCGGCAGGTCCCGCTGGGGAAGAGCTCTGTGCACCCCCATTCCGCGCACGCCCCCGAGGGGCACGTCGCGTGAGTGCAGGAGGAGCGAACGCGGGCCGTCGCAGGCGGCCGGAGCCTCGGCTTCTTCGGGGCCCGCGTCGACCCTGGTCATGCCGGCGATTCGCCGGGGGTCGCGGCATCCTCGGCGTCGTCCTCGTTCGGCCAGTCGATCACCGCTCCGGCGATCTCGTTGTCCTTGAGGTAGCTCGCGATGAACGGGCAGATGGGCACGATGGCCTCGCCGCGCTGAGCGACGTCCGACAGGGCATCCGAGGCGAGCACGTCGGCGAGCCCGCGCCCGCGGAACGCGCGATCGATTTGCGTGTGCGTGAAGCGCACGCGGCCGTCGGCGGTCGTCTCGAAGGCGGCGAAGCCGGCGAGCGTGTCGCCCGCGTACAGCTCGTAGCGGTTCTGCTGCTCGTTCCGGGTGACGGTGAGCGTCTCTTCGGTTGCGGTCATGCGTCCTCCTCGTGACGGAACTGCGGCGGAACGTCTCACCTTCCCCAACGTATGCCGCGCTCCGGGTGTTCCGCCATCGTCGGGCGCATGCGGAGCGGGTGTGCCGCGGCATCCGTCAGACTCGAGGAATGGACCTTCGTGCGCTACTGCCCTCCGACGGCGGCGCCGACGAGATCTACGCCGCCTTCGTCGCCTGGGCGGAGGACCGGGGGTTCTCGCTGTACCCCGCGCAGGACGAGGCGATCATCGAGCTGGTGTCGGGTTCGCACGTGATCCTGTCGACCCCGACGGGCACCGGCAAGTCGCTCGTTGCCGTCGCCGCCCACGCCGCCTGCCTCGCGCGTGGCGGCCGCACCTACTACACGGCGCCGATCAAGGCCCTCGTCAGCGAGAAGTTCTTCGCGCTCGTCGAGATCTTCGGCGCCCAGAACGTCGGGATGGTCACGGGCGACTCGTCGGTGAACCCGGATGCGCCGATCATCTGCTGCACCGGCGAGATCCTCGCCAACCTCGCGCTGCGCGAGGGCGCCGCGGCGTCGGTCGATCAGGTCGTCATGGACGAGTTCCACTACTACGGCGAGCCCGACCGCGGGTGGGCCTGGCAGGTGCCGCTGCTGCTGCTGTCCCGCACCCAGTTCCTCCTGATGTCGGCGACCCTCGGCGACGTCACGCCGATCGCGGCCGACCTCGAGCGCCGCACGGGACGGCCCGTGGCGCAGGTCACCGGCGTCGAGCGGCCGGTGCCGCTGCACTTCTCCTACGCCCGCATCCCCGTGCACGAGCAGGTGCAGGAGCTGATCGACACCGGTGAGACGCCGGTCTACATCGTGCATTTCTCGCAGGCGGCCGCGATGGAGCGCGCGCAGGCTCTGTCGAGCATCAAGGTGATCTCACGGGCCCAGCGCGACGAGATCGCCGAGGCGATCGGCGGGTTCCGCTTCACGACCGGGTTCGGGCGCACCCTCTCGCGCTACGTGCGCGCCGGCATCGGCGTGCATCACGCCGGGATGCTGCCGCGCTACCGGCGTCTGGTCGAGACCCTCGCCCAGCGCGGGCTGCTGCGGGTCATCTGCGGCACCGACACCCTCGGCGTCGGCATCAACGTGCCGATCCGCACCGTGCTGATCACGGCGCTGTCCAAGTTCGACGGGCAGCGGATGCGGCAGCTGAGCGCCCGCGAGTTCCACCAGATCGCGGGTCGCGCCGGCCGGGCGGGCTACGACACCGCGGGAACGGTCGTGGTGATGGCGCCCGACCACGAGATCGAGAACGCGGTCGCAATCGCCAAGGCGGGCGACGACCCGAAGAAGCAGCGCAAGATCGTGCGCAAGAAGGCTCCGCAGGGCTTCGTCTCGTGGGGCGAGGCGTCGTTCGAGAAGCTCGTCGCGGCCGAGCCGGAACCGCTCGAGCCGCGCATGCAGCTGACCGCCGCGATGCTGATCAACGTCATCGCGCGCGGCGGCGACGTGTTCGCGCACGTGCGCGCCCTCGTCTTCGACAACCACGAGACGCCGACGCGCAGGTACGAGCTCGCGCGCCGGGCGATCGCGATCTTCCGCACCCTGCGCGACGCGGGCATCGTCGAGACCGCCGTGGCCGGCGCATCGGGTGTTGAGCGAGCGCAGCGAGACGAAACGACGACCCGCAGCATCCGCCTGACCGTCGACCTGCCGCCCAACTTCGCGCTCAACCAGCCCCTGTCGCCGTTCGCGCTCGCCGCATTCGAGCTGCTCGATCCCTCGGATGCGGCCGGCGCCGCCGGCACGGGCCACTACGCCCTCGACGTGGTGAGCGTCATCGAGGCGACCCTCGACGATCCGCGCCCCGTGCTCGCGCAGCAGCAGTTCCGCGCCCGCGGCGAGGCCGTGGCGGCGATGAAGCGCGAGGGGATCGAATACGAGGAGCGCATGGAGGCGCTCGAGGAGATCACGCACCCCCGGCCGCTGGCCGACCTGCTCGCGCAGTCGTTCGAGGTGTTCGCCTCGAGCCAGCCGTGGGTGCGCGACTTCGAGCTGCGGCCCAAGTCGGTGGTGCGCGACATGTTCGAGCAGGCGCTGTCGTTCGGCGAGTTCGTGTCGATGTATCAGCTGGGGCGCAGCGAGGGGCTGGTGCTGCGCTACCTCAGCGACGCGTACCGGGCGATCCGCCAGACGGTGCCCGCCGAATTCCGCACCGACGACCTGATCGATCTGATCGAGTGGCTGGGCGAGCTGGTGCGCCAGGTGGACTCGAGCCTCGTCGACGAGTGGGAAGCGCTGATCAACCCGTCGATCGCCGAGCCCGGCGCGCCGGTCGTACCCCCGGCGCCACCGTCGGTCGTCGGCAACCGCCGCGCATTCACGGTGCTCGTGCGCAACGAGATGTTCCGCCGCGTGCAGCTGGCGGCCCGCCAGCGGGACGACGAACTGTCCGAACTCGACCCCGACGTCGACTGGCCGGCCGTGCTGGACGCCTACTACGCCGAGCACGACGAGATCCTCACCGGCGGCGCGGCGCGCTCGCCGGCGCTGTGCCGGATCGACGAGGCGGATGCCGCCGCATCCGGCCTCTGGCGGGTCGAGCAGACGATCGACGACCCCGCCGGCGATCACGACTGGCGCATCCGCGCCGAGGTCGACCTGGCGGCCTCGGAGGAGGAGGGGTCGGCCGTGGTGCGAGTGACCGAGGTGCGCCGGCTCTAGTCATCGCCCGCGCCCCTTCCGTGGTGGACACCCGTGCCGCCTCCTCGCGTGTGGCGGCACTTTTCTGCGGGGGCGGCTGTTATCGGCGCCGCCGGCGCCGCGATCTGCAGCCGCGACGCGATCGGACGGGCCGGATGTCACACGCCGTCGTTACACTCGACGGGTGCCGCAGCCCGAACCCGACGCCCTCTCCTGGGCGACCCGCGCCGCGGGCGGCGCGCCCGGCGACGATGAGCCGCCGCCCCCGCCGGAGGAGTGGGCCCCCGAGGACTGGGCCCCCGACGACTGGGCCCCCGATGCCTGGGCCCCCGACGCCTGGGCGCCTCCGCCGGAGGAGTGGGCCCCGCCCCCGGATGACGCCGCCCCACCCCCCGACGAGTGGATGCCGCCGCCCGCAGAACCTGCGCGTGCGAGCGTCGCGCCGCGTCCCGCCCCCGCGCGCTTCGCCACGGCCGGCGACGCCCTGCGCACGGTGTACGGCTTCGACGCCTTCCGCGGCGAGCAGGCCGCGATCATCGACCAGGTCGTCGACGGCGGCGACGCCGTCGTGCTCATGCCGACGGGCGCGGGCAAGAGCGTCTGCTACCAGATCCCCGCGCTCGTGCGCGAGGGCACCGGCCTCGTCGTCAGCCCGCTCATCGCGCTCATGCACGACCAGGTCGACGCGCTGCGCGCGAACGGCGTCCGTGCCGAGTACCTCAACTCCACGCAGGCTCCGCAGGAACGTGCGCGGGTGGAGCGCGCCTACGTCTCCGGCGAGATCGACCTGCTGTACGTCGCTCCCGAGCGGCTGAACTCGCCCGCGACGGTCGGGCTGCTGGCCCGCGGCTCGTTGAGCGTCATCGCGATCGACGAGGCCCACTGCGTCTCGCAGTGGGGGCACGACTTCCGCCCCGACTATCTGGCGCTCGGCGACCTCGACGAGCGCTTCCCGGGTGTGCCTCGCCTGGCGCTCACGGCGACCGCGACGCCCGCGACGCACCGCGAGATCGCGGAACGGCTGCGGATGCCGACGGCCCGCCACTTCGTCGCGAGCTTCGATCGCCCCAACATCCAGTACCGCATCGAGCCGAAGGTCGAGCCGCGCAAGCAGCTGCTGGCGTTCCTGCGTTCGCAGCCCGAGGGCGCCGCGGGAATCGTCTATGCGCTCAGCCGCAAGAGCGTCGACCAGACGGCGCAGTACCTGCGCACGCAGGGTCTCGATGCGCTGGCCTACCACGCGGGTCTCGACGCCGAGACGCGCGCCCGGCACCAGGCGAGGTTCCTGCGCGACGACGGCGTGATCATGGTGGCCACGATCGCCTTCGGCATGGGCATCGACAAGCCCGATGTGCGCTTCGTCGCCCACATCGACCTGCCCAAGTCCGTCGAGGGCTACTACCAGGAGACGGGCCGCGCCGGCCGCGACGGCGATCCCTCCGTCGCATGGATGGCCTACGGCCTGGGCGACGTGGTGCAGCAGCGCCGCATGATCGATCAGAGCCCGGGTGATCGCACCTACAAGATGCGGCTCGGCCAGCATCTCGACGCGATGCTCGCCCTGTGCGAGACGGTGGGATGCCGCCGCCAGAACCTTCTTGGCTACTTCGGGCAGGACTCGGGGGCGTGCGGCAACTGCGACACGTGCCTCACCCCGCCCGAGACGTGGGACGGGCTGATCCCCGCGCAGAAGCTGCTGTCGACGATCGTGCGTCTGCAGCGCGAACGCGGGCAGGCCTTCGGGGCTGGGCACCTGGTCGACATCCTGCGTGGCGCGCGTACGGAGCGCATCAGCCAGCAGCGCCACGACGAGCTGAAGACGTACGGCATCGGCGCCGACCTGTCGGAGCAGGACTGGCGCAGCGTCATCCGGCAGCTGCTCGCCCGCGGCATCCTCGTCGCGAAGGGCGAGTATGGCACCCTCGCCCCCGGTGAGCCGGCCGGTGCGGTGCTGAGCGGCGAGGCGCCCGTGCCCCTCCGACGTGACGTGCTCGGTCGCGGCGGGGGTGGTGGTGGCTCCCGCGCGCGCAGGGCACCGGCATCCGCCTCGCTGGACGAGGCCGACCAGCCGGTGTTCGAGGCTCTGCGGACCTGGCGCAGCGAACAGGCCCGCGAGCAGGGCGTCCCCGCGTACATCGTGTTCGGCGACGCGACCCTGCGCGCCCTGGCCGAGCATCGCCCGCGCACGAGCGGCGACCTCTCCGCCATTCCGGGCATCGGCGAGAAGAAGCGCGAGGCCTACGGCGAGGCCGTGCTGGCCGTCATCGCCTCCTCGTGAACGAGGCCGCCACCGGCGGCTGTGGACAAACGACAAGGTGCCGGACCGCCGTCGGCGCCGAAGATTGTGGCTCCCGCACAGGGGAGTTCTGTGATCGTTGTCGTTCTTCTACCATCGGATCATCGCCCGTTCCCGAGAGGATGCCGCCATGAACGACGCCCCTGCAGGCCTTCGGAGCACCGTCCGGCCCGACACGCCCGCCACCGAGACGCGCACGCCCGAGGGGGGTGCCGCGCGAGCGCCGCACAGTGCGGCAGAGGTACAGGAGTCCCGCCTCGACGTCGAACGCGTCACCGACATGCTGCTCGGCACCTGGGCCGACACGCGGCGCAGGGCGCGCGAGATGATCAAGAACCCCGCTCTCTGGCGCGACGACAGCCTGGGCATGGATGAGCACCGCGAGCGTGTGCTCGGTCAGCTTCACCTGCTCGTGCAAGAGGGTGGCGTGCACCGCGCCTTCCCCGTCGAGTACGGCGGCGAAGCCGACAACGGAGCCAACATCGCCGGCTTCGAGGAGCTGGTGGCCGCCGACCCGAGCCTGCAGATCAAGTCGGGCGTGCAGTGGGGGCTGTTCGGCTCCGCCGTGCTGCAGCTGGGCACCAAGGAGCACCACGACAAGTGGCTGCCCGGGATCATGAGCCTCGACATCCCGGGTGCGTTCGCCATGACCGAGACGGGACACGGCTCGGACGTCGCCGCCATCGGCACGACCGCCACCTACGACCCCGAGAACGAGGAGTTCGTGCTCGACACCCCGTTCCGCGGCGCGTGGAAGGACTACCTCGGCAACGCGGCGCTGCACGGCATCGCCGCCACGGTCTTCGCGCAGCTGATCACGAACGGCGTCAACCACGGCGTGCACTGCTTCTACGTGCCGCTGCGCGATGAGGACGGCGAGTTCCTCCCGGGGATCGGCGGCGAGGACGACGGTCTGAAGGGCGGTCTCAACGGGATCGACAACGGGCGCCTGCATTTCGACCAGGTGCGCATCCCGCGCACGAACCTGCTCAATCGCTACGGGGATGTCGCGCCCGACGGCACCTACTCCAGTCAGATCGCGACGCCGGGTCGGCGTTTCTTCACGATGCTCGGCACCCTCGTGCAGGGCCGGGTCTCGCTCGACGGTGCGGCCGCGTGGGCCTCGGCGCTCGGTCTCAACATCGCCATCACCTACGCCACCCAGCGCCGCCAGTTCGACTCGGGCGCCGGCACCGACGAGGTCGTGCTGCTCGACTACGCCCGCCATCAGCGCCGGCTGCTGCCGCGCCTGGCGACCACGTACGCGCAGATCTTCGCGCACGACGAGTTCCTGCAGAAGTTCGACGCGGTCTTCAGCGGCGCGGCGGACTCGGATGCCGATCGTGAGGATCTCGAGACCCTCGCCGCAGCGCTCAAGCCCCTGTCGACCTGGCACGCCCTCGACACGCTGCAGGAGTGCCGCGAGGCGTGCGGCGGCAACGGCTTCATGTTCGAGAACCGTCTCGTGGGGCTGCGGCAGGACCTCGACGTCTACGTCACGTTCGAGGGCGACAACAACGTGCTGCTGCAGCTGGTCGGAAAGCGCCTGCTGAGCGATTACGCCCGGCAGTTCAAGGGCAAGGACGCCCGTGCGCTCGCCGCGTTCGCCGTGGGTCAGACGGCCGGCAAGGTCTTCCACGGCGCGGGCCTGCGCCAGCTCGGGCAGGCGGTCGGCGACCTCGGCCAGGTCTCGCGTTCGGTAGAGCGCGGGCTGCGCGCCGATCAGCAGCAGGAGCTGCTCACCGATCGCGTTCAGCAGATGGTGGCCGACATCGGAGCGCGGCTGCGCCCCGCCGCCAAGCTCCCCCCGCAGGAGGCGGCGGCGCTGTTCAACGCCAATCAGTCCGAGCTGATCGAGGCGGCGCGCGCCCACGGCGAGTTGCTGCAATGGGAGGCCTTCACCGACGCGGTGAACAGGACCGACGACCCGGGCACCGTCCAGGTGCTCACCTGGCTGCGTGATCTGTTCGGACTCTCGCTCATCGAGAAGCACCTCGCGTGGTATCTCGTGAACGGGCGCCTGTCGACGCAGCGCGCCGCCGCCGTATCGAGCTACATCGACCGACTGTGCACGCGACTGCGCCCCCACGCGCTGGACCTCGTCGACGCCTTCGGATACGGCCCCGAGCACATCCGCGCCACCATCGCCTCGGGCGTGGAGAAGGAGCGGCAGGACGAAGCCCGGGACCACTACGACGCCTTGGCGGCATCCGGCGACGCGCCCGTGCCCGAGAAGGCGGCGAAGGCGGCGAAGGCACGCGAGGCGTAGACCGATACCGCACGGCCGCGGCCGTGCGCAACAGGTCGCGCTGCCGCGGTCGGCGACGATAAGGTCGGCACGGTGCCCACGGGCGCCCCCTCGAACAAGGAGAATGCAGGCATGAGTATCGGTTTCGGAATCTTCCTCGTCGCGCTCGGCGCGATCTTCGCGTTCGCGCTCAACGTCGACCTCGGCTGGATCGAGCTGACGACGGTCGGATACATCCTGATGGTCGCCGGCGTCGTCATCACCATCATCGGCATCGCCCTGCTCGCCCGCCGCCGCAGCGCCCGCTCCACCACGCAGACCACGGTCGATCCCGCGACCGGCGAACGGATCACGCGGCGAGACGCCTCCGCTCCCGACGACCGCATCTGAGGTCACCGGCGGCATCCGACCTCGACCGCGGACGGGGTGGGCGATAGCCTGAACGGCTGGAAGGGTTCGCCATGCCGCCAGAGTCCCCGCACCGCGCCGACACGCACGACGTCATCCGCGTCGTGGGGGCCCGCGAGAACAACCTGAAGGGCGTCTCGCTCGAGATCCCCAAGCGGCGGTTGACGGTGTTCACGGGCGTGAGCGGGTCGGGCAAGTCCTCGCTCGTCTTCGGGACGATCGCCGCCGAGTCGCAGCGCCTGATCAACGAGACCTACTCGACGTTCGTCCAGCAGTTCATGGGGCAGCTCTCGCGGCCGGACGTCGACGCGCTGGAGAACCTCAGCGCCACGATCCGGGTGGACCAGGAGCGCATGGGGGCGAACGCCCGTTCCACCGTCGGCACGGCGACGGACGTCCACGCCATGCTGCGGATGCTGTTCAGCCGTCTGGGGAGACCCCACGTCGGGTCGCCCCAGGCTTTCTCGTTCAACGTGCCGTCGGTCAAGGGCGCCGGAGCGGTGACGATCGAGCGGGGACCCGGTGCCTCGGTCAAGGAGCGCCGCTCGTTCGAGATCACGGGCGGGATGTGCCCGCGCTGCGAGGGGCTCGGCGAGGTCAGCGACATCGACCTCGACGCGATCGTGGATCGTTCGCGCTCGCTCGCCGAGGGCGCCATCACCGTCCCGGGCTACAGCGTCGACGGATGGATGGTGCGCATCTTCGCCGAGTCCGGCTTCGTCGACGCGGCCAAGCCGATCCGTGATTACACGGCCGAGGAGCTGAACGACCTGCTGTACCGAGAGCCCACGAAGGTCAAGATGCAGGGCATCAACATGACCTATGAGGGCTTGGTGCCCAAGATCACCAAGAGCATGCTGCAGAAGGACCGCGATGCGCTGCAGCCGCACATCCGCACCTTCGTCGAGCGGGCGGTCAGGTTCCTCCCGTGTCCCGCCTGCGACGGCACGCGCCTGAACGCAGGTGCACGCTCGTCGAGGATCGACGGCGTCAGCATCGCGGATGCCGCGTCCATGCAGATCACCGATCTCGCCCGGTGGGTGCGCACGATCGAAGACGCGTCGGTGGCGCCGCTCGTGGAGGGTCTGCGGGCCACCCTCGACTCGTTCGTCGAGATCGGGCTGGGCTACCTCTCGCTCGACCGCGCGAGCGGCACCCTCTCCGGCGGTGAGGCTCAGCGCACCAAGCTGATCCGCCATCTGGGGTCGAGCCTGACCGACATCACCTACGTCTTCGACGAGCCGACGGCGGGTCTGCACCCGCACGACATCCAGCGGATGAACGATGTGCTGCTCCGCTTGCGCGACAAGGGCAACACCGTGCTCGTCGTCGAGCACAAGCCGGAGGTCATCGAGATCGCGGACCATGTGGTCGACCTCGGTCCCGGCGCCGGTCGCGCCGGTGGTGAGATCCAGTACGAGGGGGATGTCGCGGGTCTGCGGTCCTCGGGCACCCCGACCGGCAGGCACCTCGACCACCGTGCGCAGCTGAAGCCCGTCCCGCGCGCCCCGCGCGGCGCGCTCGAGATCAGGGGAGCGGACCAGCACAATCTCGCGGGGGTGGATGTCGACATCCCGCTCGGGGTGCTCACGGTCGTGACCGGCGTCGCGGGCTCGGGCAAGTCGTCGCTCATCCACGGCAATCTCCCCGCCTTCGAAGGCGTCGTCATCGTCGACCAGACGCCGATCAGGGGCTCCCGGCGAAGCAGCCCGGCGACGTACACCGGACTGCTCGACACCATTCGCGCGGCGTTCGCGAAGGCCAACGGGGTGAAGCCGGGACTCTTCTCGGCCAACTCCGAGGGGGCCTGCCCCGCGTGCAAGGGCCTCGGGGTCATCATCACCGACCTGGGGTTCGCCTCCACCGTCGAGACGGTCTGCGAGGCCTGCGACGCGACCGGCTTCTCCGCGGCGGTGCGCGAATACCTGCTCGAGGGCAAGAACATCTCGGAGGTGCTCGCCATGTCCGTCACCGAGGCGCACGGATTCTTCCCGAAGGGCCCCGCGCATGCCACGCTCACGCGCCTGATCGACGTCGGCTTGGGATACATCACCCTCGGCCAGTCACTCAGCTCGCTCTCGGGCGGGGAGCGGCAGCGCCTCAAGCTCGCGATCAGCATGGCGAAGAAGGGCTTCGTGTACGTGCTCGACGAGCCGACCAACGGTCTGCACCTCGCGGACGTCGACAACCTGCTCGGGCTGCTCGACCGGCTGGTCGAGAGCGGCAACAGCGTCGTGGTCATCGAGCATCATCAGGCCGTGATGGCGCACGCCGACTGGCTCATCGACCTGGGCCCCGGAGCCGGCCGCGACGGCGGGCGGATCGTGTTCGAGGGCACGCCGGCCGACCTCATTCGCGGGGGCAGGTCGCTCACGGCCGAGCACCTGCGCCGCTACGTGGCCGATCAGCCGGGCTGAGCGGTCCGCAGAGAAGGACGTGCCGCCGGGTCAGCGGCCGGCGTCGAAGAGGTGCGTGCCGTCGTGGGCGAGCACTTTGACCATGACGCCGCGCGCGCGCAGCGCCGCGACGGCGAGCGTCTCCTCGGCGATGTCACGGCCGAGGGCGTGGATGTTGGCGACGACGAGGACGTCGCCACGGGTGAGCGTGGCGAAGAAACGATCCAGGCGCCTCGACCAGTCCTCGAGCATCTCGGGGGCCGGGTGGCGGAAGCCCTCGATCGGCACGCCGAAGCGCGTCAGCTGGGCACGCTGCTCGACCACCGAGGGCATTCCGGGTCGTGAGACGACGAGGCCGACCAGCCGGGCACCGGCCGGGCGAGCCTGCCACCAGTGGTGGTCGTGTTCGATCTCGCGGAAGCATCCGGGGCAGTCGGCCGCCGCATGAGCGTCGCCGAGCAGCGCCGGCCCGCCCGCCACCGGTGCCGGTCGGGGGGCGTCGTGCACCTGCACGTCATCCACCATGGACGCTCCTTCGATCGTCCCTCCATTGTGCCGCACGCGGGGTGGGAGCGGGTGCGCTGCGCGGCGGGCGGGGCGCGCCCAGCGCCGTACGGTCAGGACCCGCCGAGGCGCTGCTGCAGGCTCAGCTCTTCGGCGTCGAGCTCGCCGAGTGCGCGACGCAGGGTGGCGGTCGCGTAGGCGCCCTCGCCACGCACGGCGACGAGACGCGCCCGCATGGCGCGGATCGCCACGAGTCGGAGTTCGAGCGTCTCGTGCGCCCGAGCCGTGAGGTCGCCGTCTCGCGGTCGCGACCAGCGCTCCGCGACCCGGCGCCGGGTCGCATCGTCGAAGGCGCGCCCGTCGGCGCGGGTGAGAGCGGGATCGGCCACCGCTGCGGCTGCGGCCGCGTGCAGCTCGACGTTCAGCGCCTCGAGCTCGGTGCGACTCGTCCCGGTCCGCTCCTCGCCCAGCCGCAGCGCGCGGGTGAGCCACGCCAGCGTGCCGCCCTGCAGCAGGAGCGTTCCGGCGGCGACGAGGAACGCGACGAGCACGATCAGCGACCGGCTCGGGGTATCGCGGGGCAGCGTCTGCGCGGCGGCGAGCGTGACCGCCCCGCGCATGCCCGCCCACACGATGATCGTGCCGTGCCGCCAGCCCAGCGGCGAGGACTCGAAGTAGTCGATGTCGGCGAGTGCGCGTCGCACGCGGCGGCGTGCGCGATGCCACGGCCGCGGCGTGGGACGGTCGGCGGCCGGATTGCCGTCCGCGCCCCCGGCGGCTGCCGCGGTATCCGACGCTCCCGGCATCCGTGACTCGGCGGCGTCGATGCGCTTCTCCAGCGCACGCAGCCGATTGCGGCCCGCCGGGTGGGCTCGCGTCCGCCGCGACTGCAGCCACACCAGCGGCGCGACCCACCCGGTGCGCAGGACGAGGACGATGGCGACGGCTGCGGCGGCCAGCCAGGCGGCGTGGCCCAGTCCGCCGTGGTCCCGGGCGCTGTCGCTCAGCACCGTGGCGAGTTCCAGCCCCATCAGGAGGAAGACGGCGCCCTCGAGGATCAGCTCGATCGTGCGCCAGTTCACGTGATCCGAGATGCGCTGGGCCGGCGTGAACCAGCGCGGTGCGCCCTGACCCGTGACGATGCCTGCGACGACCGCCGCGACGAGCCCGGAGCCGCCGAGGTGCTCGGTGGGCAGGTAGGCGACGAAGGGGACGACGAAGCTCAGCGCCGTTGCGGCGGCCGTGTTCGCCACCCACGCGCGCACACGCAGATTCACGAGCCCCACGATCAGCCCGATGCCGACCGCGGCCACCACCGCCCAGACGAAGTCGAGCACGCTCTCGGCCAGCCCGAACGCACCCGTCGCGGCGCCCGTGGCGGAGCTGAGCAGCACCAGCGCGGTGGCGTCGTTGAGCAGGCTCTCGCCCTCGAGCACCGTCACCGTGCGCGGCGAGATGCCGAGCCGCCGCACGATGGAGGTCGCGACGGCATCCGTGGGGCTGAGGATGGCGCCGAGCGCGATCGCGAGGGCGATGCCCAGGCCGGGGATCACCCACGCGAAGAAGACCCCCAGCGCGAAGGCCGTCACGATCACGAGGGCGACCGACAGGCTGCTGATCGCCGCGAAGTCGCGCCGGAACTCCATCGCCGGCAGCGACACCGCCGCCGAATACAGCAGTGGCGGGAGGATGCCCATCAGGATCCACTCCGGGTCGATGAGCACGTCCGGCACGAACGGGAGCAGGCTGACCATGACGCCGACGACGACCAGCACGAGGGGTGCGAGGATGCCGACGCGCGGCGCGAGGGCCGTCGCGAGGGCGATCGTCACCACGGCCAGCACGAGGGCCAGGAGCAGTTCCATCGCCTAGTCCGGATCCACGGCGGGTGTGGCGGGCATGCGTACGAGCCTATTGCGGATGCCGCGGGCGGCACGGGAGCGGCGCCGGACCACGACGCACGCGGACACCGGCCTCGCGCGTCCCACGTCACGACGACCTCAGGCGGTACCGTGACGTGGTGACGTTCAGTGGCGGTATTCGGCGATGGTCCCGATCGGGCGGGTCCCGATGGTGAGCGCGGAGACACCCCTGTACCCGCCGATCGAGCCCTACGCGTCCGGTCAGCTGCTCGTCGGCGACGGCCACCGGGTGTACTGGGAGCAGAGCGGCAACCCCGACGGCAAGCCCGTCGTGTTCCTGCACGGCGGACCCGGCGGGGCGACGTCGCCGTGGCACCGGCGCCTGTTCGACCCGGAGCGGTACCGCATCGTGCTGCTCGACCAGCGTGGCTGCGGTCGGAGTACACCGCACGCCAGTGCGCCCGACGCCGACATGCGCGCGAACACCACGTGGCATCTGGTGGCCGACATCGAGCTGCTGCGAAGAAATCTCGGCATCGCCCGCTGGCAGGTCTTCGGCGGTTCGTGGGGAAGCGCCCTGGCGCTCGCCTACGCGCAGACCCACCCGCAGGTGGTCAGCGAGATCGTGCTGCGCGGCGTCTTCACCCTGCGCCGGCACGAGCTGGAGTGGTTCTACGAGGGGGGCGCCGAGGCGATCTTCCCCGATCTCTGGGAGCAGTTCATCGCTCCGATCCCCGTGCTGGAACGTTCCGGCCTGATCGAGGCGTATCACCGCAGGCTGCGCGACCCGGACCCCGCGGTGCACGTGCCCGCCGCGATCGCCTGGTCGAGATGGGAGGCGGCCACGCTGACGCTGCGGCCGGATCCGGCTCTCGTCCAGGCGATGACCGAGACCGCCACCGCGACCGCGTTCGCCCGCATCGAGAACCACTACTTCCGCCACGGCGGCTGGTTCCGTGAGGGACAGCTCATCGAAGACGCCGCGCGACTGCGTGACATCCCCGCCGTCATCGTGCAGGGACGCTACGACGTGTGCACCCCCGCGATGACCGCGTGGGACCTGCACCGGGCGTGGCCGGAGGCTGATCTCGTCATGGTCGACGATGCCGGCCATGCGGTGAGCGAACCCGGCATCCGGGCCGCGCTGATCGCCGCGACCGACCGTTTCGCCGAACGCTGATCGCCCCTCACCCGAAGGACGTCATGCTCGACAGTGAACTGACCCCGCTCTTCTCCCGCGGCCTGCGCGACTCGGCCATCGCGCGCAATCGCATGGGCGCCGAGGAGCTGCTCCCCGACACCGCTTACCAGATCGTCCACGACGAAGCTCTGCTCGACGGCAATGCACGGCTCAACCTCGCGACCTTCGTGTCGACCTGGATGGACGGGCACGCCGACCGGCTCTATGCCGACACGTTCGACAAGAACATGATCGACAAGGACGAATACCCCTCGACCGCAGCCGTCGAGGCCCACTGCTGGCGGATCCTCGCCGACCTGTGGAACGCCCCCGACGTCGCGGACGCGGTCGGCACGTCGACGACGGGCTCCTCGGAGGCGGCGATGCTGGGGGGACTGGCGTTCAAGCGCCGGTGGCAGCATGCGCGTCGCGCGGCCGGCAAGCCCACGGACCGGCCGAACCTCGTCATGTCGAGCGCGGTGCAGGTCTGCTGGGAGAAGTTCTGCAACTACTTCGACGTCGAACCGCGCTTCGTTCCCGTGAGCGAGCAGCATCCGGTCTTCGACGGGCACGACCTCGCCTCGCACGTCGATGAGAACACGATCGGCGTCGTCGCGATCATGGGGGTGACCTACACCGGTGCCTACGAGCCGGTCAAGAAGATCGCCGCGGCCCTCGACCGCATCCAGGAGGACACGGGTCTCGACGTCCCCATCCACGTCGACGGTGCGTCCGGAGCGATGATCGCGCCGTTCCTGCAGCCCGAGCTGGACTGGGACTTCCGCCTGGAGCGGGTGCACTCGATCAACCCGTCGGGGCACAAGTACGGCGGGGTGTACCCGGGCCTGGGCTGGGTGGTGTGGCGCGACGAGAAGTGGCTGCCCGACGATCTCGTCTTTCGCGTGTCGTACCTGGGCGGAGACATGCCCACCTTCGCCCTGAACTTCTCACGGCCCGGGGCGCAGGTGCTGCTGCAGTACTACCTGTTCCCGCGTCTCGGATACGCGGGCTACACGGCCATGCAGCAGTCATCGCAGGATGTCGCGGTGCACCTGTCCTCGTCGATCGAGAAGATGGGCCCGTTCGAGCTGATCAGCGACGGCACCGACATCCCGGTCTTCGCCTGGCGGCTCACCGACGGCTACACCGACAGATGGAACCTGCACCACCTCAGCGATCGACTGCGGATGCACGGCTGGCTGGTGCCGACCTACCCGCTGCCGGTCGACCGCGACGAGATCATCGTGCAGCGCATCGTCGTGCGCAACGACCTGAGCATCGACATCGCCGACAAGCTGCTGGCCGACATCCGGGCCGAGGTCGAGTATCTCGACCAGCTGGACGCCCCCATGCCCACGTCGGGGCAGCAGCCGGGATTCCACCACTGACGTGCGGCGCGCGGGGGATCGCCCGCGTCAGGCGAGCAGGTTCAGCTCGCGCAGCTTCGCCTCGACGTCGGCGTTGGAGGGCTCGACGTGATGTGAGCGGTCGGGATAGACGACCACCGGGATGTTGGTGCGTCCCGAGATGTCCTTCGCGACGTCCGCGGCGGCGGGGTCGGCCTCGAGATCGACGTACGTGTAGGTCACGTCCAGGTCGTCGAGCTGCTTCTTGGTCCGGCGGCAGTCGCCGCACCACTCGGCGCCGAACATGGTGATCGTGCTGTCTGCTGAAGAGGTCATGCCCTCCAGCCTACGGTCGCGCCGCGAGGGTGTCGTCGGAAGGTCCCGGTCAGGGCCGACCGAGGCCGCGATACGTCCATCCCGCGGCGCGCCAGGCGGCCGGGTCGTAGCTGTTGCGTCCGTCGATCACCTGGCGGTTCGCGACCAGGCCCGCCACCTCCGCCGGGTCGAGGTAGCGGTACTCGTCCCACTCGGTGACCATGACCACGGCGTCGGCGTCACGCAGCGCATCGTCGAGCGTCTCGCGGTAGTCCAGCTGGGGGTGGATGCGGCGCGCATTCTCGATCGCCTCCGGGTCGGTGACGCGAACGTCGACGCCCAGACCCTTCAGGCGCACGGCGACATCCAGGGCCGGTGAGTCGCGGACGTCGTCCGAGTGCGGCTTGAAGGCCAGCCCGAGCACGGCGACGCGCTTGTTGTACGGTTCGCCGTCCAGGGCGTCGATGACGTGCTGCACCACCCGGTCGCGGCGGCGCATGTTGATGGCGTCGATCTCTTTGAGGAAGGCCACGGACTCGCCGCGTCCCAGCTCCTCGGCACGCGCCATGAACCCGCGGATGTCTTTCGGCAGGCATCCGCCGCCGAAGCCCACGCCCGCACCCAGGAAGCGACGGCCGATGCGCACGTCGAAGCCGATCGCGTCGGCGAGCTGTGTGACATCGGCGCCCGTCACCTCGGCGATCTCGGCCATGGCGTTGATGAACGAGATCTTGGTCGCCAGGAAGGCGTTGGCCGAGACCTTGACCAGCTCGGAGGTCGCGTAGTCCGTCACGACGAGCGGCGTGTCGTCTGCGAGCGCCGTCGCGTACACCTCGCGGAGCGCCTGCTCCCCCCGCGCGGCGGCATCCGGCTCGGGGGAGAGACCGAACACGAGGCGATCGGGTGTCAGCGAGTCCTTCACGGCGAATCCCTCGCGCAGGAACTCCGGGTTCCACGCCAGCACGGCCCCGGAGCCGTGCTCGGCCACCCGCTCGGCGAGCCGTCCGGCCGTGCCGACGGGCACGGTCGACTTGCCGACGACCACGTCGTTCGGGGAGAGCTGGGGGAGCAGCTGCTCGACGGCCGCGTCGACGTACGTCAGGTCGGCGGCGTAGGAGCCCCGCTTCTGGGGCGTTCCCACGGCGATGAAGTGCACCTGGGCGCCACGCGCCTGCGCGATGTCGGAGCTGAAGGTCAGGCGGCCCGTCTTGCGCGCGCTGATCAGCAGCTCCGGCAGCCCGGGTTCGAAGAAGGGCGCATCCCCGCGCGCCAGCGCATCGAGCTTGACCGGGTCGACGTCGATGCCGACCACCTCATGCCCCAGTTCCGCCATGGCGGCCGCGTGGACCGCACCCAGGTATCCGCATCCGATGACCGAGATCCGCATTCGCTCCCTCTCGTGCTGGCACAACGCGAGCCCGCTCCCGCGCCGGTCATGGCGGCGGGCGCAAGGCTCCTCCTCAGACTCTAGCGGTGCGAGGCGCGGAGGCCGCGGCGGGCGAGCCGGTGATCGCGTCCAGAGCGCGGCGCAGCGCGGTGCTGGACGTGTGCGCCGTGTACGGGAAGTAGACGATCTCGACGCCCACCTGCGCGAATTCCCGTTCGAGCGCGGCACCCTTCTCGGTGCCGCGCCAATCGTCGCCCTTGAAGAAGTGCGTGAAGCCCACCTCGCGCCAGGCGTCGATCTTCGACGGTGTGGACTCGACGTGCACGTCGTCGACGAATCGCACGGCGCGCACGATCTCGGCGCGCTCCGCGGTCGGGATGACGGGTTCCACGCCCTTCACGCTCCGCAGCATCTCGTCGCTGACCACCCCCGCGATCAGCACGTCGCAGTGCTCCTTGGCGTGCCGAAGGATGTTGAGATGCCCGACGTGGAAGAGATCGAACGCTCCCGCGGCATAGCCGATGCGCTGTGGCATGTGATTCCCCAGATTCCCCAGATTCCCCAGTGCGCGGCTCCCCAGCCGCGTGCGGCACAGTCTACGGTCTTGCCCCGTGCCGGGTGAAGGGGCCGCCGTGGATGGTCGGCATCATGACACCCGCCCGGCTTTCTCGCGCCGGCTGTACTCGCGGTAGTGCAGCCCGAGCGCCCCCGCTGTCATGCCTGCGCCGCGGGCGGCCAGCCGCATGCCGCGCGCATCGTGTGTGACGCTGCGAGTGAGTCGGCCCCATAGGGCCCGTGCGACCCCGACGACGGTGCGGAGGAGGCCCGCCGCGCCCCACCGCACCCGGCGCGCCATGGCGGTGGCGCGGTCGGCGGCGAGCAGCACGTCGCCGCGCACGGTCGTCGTTCCGACGCGGAATGCGCGCAGCAGCACCCACCTGCGGGTCAGCCGGTCGGCGGGGACCGGATCGCTCACGCGCGCTGCGGGCGCCGAAACGATGCGGGCGCCCCCAGCGCGGGCCTGCCGGGTGAAGAAGATGTCCTCGCCTCCGCTGCCGGCGAAGCGCTCGTCGAAGCGCAGGCCCAGGCGTTCGACGGTGGCCAGATCGAGCAGGAGGTTGTTCGTCGGCGCCGCCGCCATGTGCTCGCCTTCGGCGAACCGCACGCGGCGGAAGAAGCCCCCCGCCTCTATCCAGGGATCGAGGGCGGTGTCGAACGTCGAGACGACCTCGCCGGCGACGATCTCGGCAAATCCCGCCAGCCACGGATCCGTCAGCGCTCGGAGCCAGCCGTGGCTGGGCATCTCGTCGTCGTCGATGAACACGAGAGCGTCGGCGGATGCGGCGAGGGCGGCCTCGATCGCGCGGTTGCGCACCGCGCTCAATCCGCGCCGCGGTTCGGCGACGTAGTCCACTCCGCGCCGCTCAGCGCTGCCGCGCGCCGACTGCGCCGGGTCGTTGTCGACGACGATGACGCGCACGCGGATGCCGTCGCTCTCGCGCGCGTGCGCCAACAGCTCCGGCAGCAGCCGGTCCAGTCTCTCGGTGCGGCGGAACGTCGGCACCGTGACGGCGACGCTCCGCGCGGCATCCGGCGTCACCGGGATCCTCGCCGCCGCCGCCGCGCGCGACGGGTCGCGATCGCCCGCACGTAGGCGGCGCGGTGCTGCTCCCCGGCCTCGGCCCAGCCCCGGGAACTCAGATCGGGGGATCCGGGCGGGCCCCCGTGCCCGAGCGAATCCATGAACCCGCGCAGGTCGTCGGCCGTCAGCTCGTCCCCGTAGAGGAAGACCCACTCGGCGCCCACCTCGTCGCGCAGCGAGCGGTTGACGTCGTTGTCGGGCACGAGCACGGGCCGGTCGAGCGAGAGCGCCGCGAGAACGGCTCCGGAGTTGTGCATGAACCGGTAGGGCAGCACGACGCCCGCGACCGAGCGGATGGCGCGGGCGAACTCCGGCTCCGCCAGGAAGCGCAGATCGAGCCCGATCCGCGAGTCCGCCTCGGCACTCGCGCGCACCTCGCGCGCCAGCGATTCGCTCGTCGGGTTGCCGCAGACCCGCAACCGCCATTCCGTGTGTGTCATGTCCGTCTGGGCGAACGCCGCGAGAAGCGCCTCTACGCCCTTGTACCGGCGGACGAGCCCGATGAAGCCGATCGTGCGGGGTTCGGCGTCGGGATGTGGCGCCGACGAGAACCAATCCCGGAAGTGGCCGTGCGGGATCATGCTGGACGTCGGGGAACCTGCGCCGGCGGTCTCGGCGTTGAGGACGATCCGATGGTCGGTCCTCGCGTCGATGCGGCGCAGCAGCATGCGCTCCCACCGGTTCACATCTCGCGGCAGCTCGACGTTGTGCACGGTGCGGACCACGGCGACGCGGGTGAGCTGCAGGCGAAGGACCAGCGCGGTGGCGAACAACCGCCGCGCCAGGGCCTTCGCCGGCGTCGAGCCGCCGAACAGCGTTTCGGGCCAGTGGAAGTGGAGGGCGTCGAGGCGGCCGACGAGAGCGGCGCGCCGATCGAACCGCCGATGATCGAGGCCCTCGGTCGTGGCGAGCGCGGCATCCAGCATGTGGATGTACGGATTGGTCGTCGCCCGTGGCGTGCCGAAAGATTGCATCACGCGCACTGAATCCGCGCGCCTGTCAGCGTCCCCCATGGCCACAGTCTGCCAGGTTCCCCCACATGCCCGGGGGCGAGAGCGTCTATGCTCGTTCTTCAACGACGACGTGCAGAAGATGGGGGATCTGGCATGTCAGAAACGATTGTGGCGTCCTATCGGCGCCTGGGGGCGGCGCAGAAGGGGCATGCGCGCGGGGCGCCCGGATACTCCGTGTACGTCAACCGGCGGCTCGGCAGGGTCTTCGCCGCCGCCGCGCACCGCGCCGGGCTGACGCCGAACCAGGTCACGCTCATCAGCGCTGCGCACACGCTCGCCGCGGTCGTGCTGCTGCTCGCGGCGCCCGCCGTGTGGTGGAACGGGGTGCTCGTGGCGGCGCTGATGGCACTGGGCTACGCCTGGGACTCGGCCGACGGCCAGCTCGCGCGCCTGCGCGGAGGGGGCAGCCTCGCGGGCGAGTGGCTCGATCACTACGTGGATGCCGTGAAGATCGCGGTGCTGCACCTGGCGGTCCTGGTGGCGCTATGGCTGCACACCGACCTGCGTGACAGCGCATGGCTCGTGCTGCCGCTGCTGTACTCGGTCGTCTCCGTCGTGAGCTTCTTCGGCATGCTGCTGAACGATCTGCTCAAGGGCAAGAAGGGCGTCGCGTCGACGCACGCGCGCGGGGGCGGCACGTTCGTCCGTTCGATGGTGCTGCTGCCGACGGACTTCGGCGTGCTGTGCCTCGTGTTCGCGCTGTGGGGATGGACGGCCGGCTTCCTCGCGGTCTACGGCGCCCTCCTGGTGCTCAACGCCGCGTTCCTCCTGCTGGCCAGCGCCAAATGGTTCCGCGAGATCAGCGCCCTCGACCGGATCGCCGCATGACCGCCGCGCTGATCATCGTCAACTACGGCTCGAGCGGGCTCCTCGAGGCCAATGCGGCGGCGAACGAGCTGCCCGGCGGGTGCGAGTTGATCGTCGTGGACTGCTACAGCGGGCACGCGGAACGGGCGCGCGTCGCCGCGCTCTGCGAGCGGCATGGGTGGAGCGCTGTGCTGTTGGAGGAGAACCGCGGCTTCGGCGGCGGCGTCAACGCCGGGGCGCAGCTCGCGCTCGAGCACGGAGCCGACGTACTGGTCACGCTCAACCCGGATGCCGTCATCGACGCGCAGGCGCTGGCCGCTCTCATCGACCAGGCCCGCACGCAGCCGGATGCCCTGGTGGCGCCGCGGATCGTCACGGGCTCCGGTGCGTCGTGGTTCCAAGGGGCCGATCTGTACCTCGACGACGGATCCGTCGCGGGTGCTCACCGGCGTGTGCCCGGCCGGCCTCGTCGGGAGTGGCTGACGGGTGCGTGCCTCGCGGTCTCGGCCGCTCTGTGGCGGCGAGTCGGCGGTTTCGACGAGGACTACTTTCTCTACTGGGAGGACATCGACCTCTCCCACCGGGTGCTCGACGCCGGGGGGCGACTGGTCATCGCCGATGTACGCGCCGTTCACGACGAGGGGCAGACCCACGAGGACGCGCGTGCCGGGCGAGCCAAGTCCGAGACCTACTACTACTACAACGTGCGCAACCGACTGATGTATGCGGGGAAGCATCTCGGTGCGCGGGACAGGCGTGCGTGGCTGCGTGCCACGCCGAGGGTGTCGTACGGCATCCTTTTGCAGGGGGGCCGCCGTCAGTTCCTTCGCTCCCTCGCCCCATGGCGGGCGGGAGTGCGGGGGATGCGTGACGGTGTCCGACTGGTCAGAGCCCAGCGGATGCCGTCGCGGGAGCCGCGGCCGAGTCCACGCGCGAGGGGCGCGCGGACGTGACCACGATGTTCGATTCGAAACTGGGGGAGAAATGGCGCGAAATCGAGCCACCATACTGACCGTGTGCACAGCGAACGTCTGCCGCTCGGTGCTGGCGCAGCTGACTCTGGAGAATGCGCTCCAGAGTCAGGAGGACGCCGATGCGCTGCGCGTCACCAGCGCGGGCGTGCACGCCGCCACATCGGCGGACGCCTGTGCGCGAGTGGAGCGGCGCCACGCCGACGAAGCCTGGCGCGATGCCGCCGCCGCGCATCGACCGACCCGTGTGACGCCGTTCAAGGTCACGCAGGCGCAGCTGATCCTCACGGCATCGCGTTCGTCGCGGATCGCGGTGGCGAAGCTCGTCCCCGAGGCGCGGGCTCGTGTCTTCACGCTGTCCGAGGCCGTCCTGCTCGGTGAGGGGTACGAGCGGGACCCGTCGCTGCGCGAGGCCGACACGGTCGCGGCGTTCGCCGACTATCTCGACGCGCAGCGCGGCATCCGTCCGATCGCGTCGCCGAAGCGTCGCTTTGCGTGGTCGCGCATGTCTCCGGACCGGTTGAGCATCGTCGACGGACACAACGTCGACCAGCGCACGCATGCCACCACCCTGGACGCGGTGGAGAAGGCGTCGCTGCGCATCGCGGAGCTGGTCTCGGGCTCCTCGCCGCGCACGCGGACGGCTCGCCGACGCGCGACCGCGAGCGTATAGCAGACCGTGTATCGACGCCACGGGGCAACTGCCCTATAGTGGCGGAAGGGCGACCGACTGGGGGTGTCGCCCACTGGGGAATCTGGGGATTGACGTGAGGCCGCTGGACGGCACATGTCGGAATTTGGGGATTGACGTGAAGTCGCTTGTCGACGCGCGTCGCGGGGGCGACGTGCCATTTCTTCGCGGCACCATCTCGGTGGCCGTGATTCTGTCTTGTGTGCTGCTGTCCGCCTGTACGGGCGGCCAGGTCGAGGATCCGCCCGTGGCGGCGAGCGATGTGCCGACGCCGACGGCGACGGCGAGCGCCGAGCCGGACGCGCCGGTCGAGCCGGCGCCGCTGCCGACCGAATCCGCCGAGCTGGAGGACCCGGTCGCCTTCGACACCGGGATGCAGGTCTCGATCGAAGGTGTCGAGGTCGTCACCGTGGAGGCCGAGACGCCCGGCGAGGTCTCCGGACCCGCGGTCGTCGTCTCGGTCGCCGCGGTCAACGACTCCGACGCGGACGTCGTGCTCGACTCCGCCGTGGTCACGCTCGTGACCGACGACGGCGAACTGGGGATCCCGACCATCGCCGGTCCCGACGATCCCCTGACCGGCTCGCTCCGCCCCGGCGACCGCGCCGAGGGCAGCTACGTCTTCATGCTCGACCCCGCGGCCGATCGCGGTGTCACCGTCAGTGTCAATTACGCGGCGGGTCAGCCCGTCGCTCTGTTCACAGGGCGCACGTCCTGATCATGGGAGATCGAATGAACACTTCTGCCCTCGTCAGGCGCGTCGTCGCGGGGGCGACCGCAGTCGTCCTGATCGCCGCCGGCGCTGTCGCGCTCTCGGCATCGCCCGCCACCGCAGCCGACGAGTTGCCGAGCCCGGCGCCGCTGCTCCAGCGCGACGAGAGCGTCGCGACCGCCGATCCGCTGCCGACGGTGCAGATCGACGAGGGTTTCGTCTGGGCGCAGACGACGATCGGCAACACGGTCTACGCCGCGGGCAGTTTCTCGAACGCGCGTGCGCCTCTGGCGGCGCCGGGAACGAACCTGACCCCCCGCAACAACCTGCTGGCGTTCGACATCACGACCGGCGACCTGCTGCCCTTCGCCCCCGACGTCAACGGCGAGATCCGCTCGATCGCGGCGTCGCCGGACGGCACGCGCATCTACATCGGCGGATCGTTCAATTCGGTCAACGGGCAGGCCCGGTGGAACTTCGCGGCGCTGGATGCGACGACGGGACAACTCGTGTCGGGTTTCCAGCCGGCGATCGGCGGGGTCGGCGTGTACGGCATCGTCGCCACCGACGCGACCGTCTACCTCGCAGGCCTGTTCACGCAGGCCAACGGTGTCGCGCGCACCAACTTCGCGGCGGTCGCGGCGTCGAACGGCGCACTTCAGACGTGGGCGCCGGAGTCCGACCTCCAGGTTGATGCGCTCGTCGAGGAGCCGGGCACGGGGCGCCTCATCGCCGGCGGCCGCTTCTACGAGGTCAACGGCGTCGTGCAGCGCGGGCTCGCCGCGCTCGATCCGGCATCCGGAGCGCTCTACGACGACTGGCAGGCGCCGGACACCATCAAGAACGGGTGGAACGAGGGCCAGAACGCCGGCCGCGCCGGCATCTTCGCGCTGGCGACGGACGACACGGGCATCTATGGCACCGGCTGGGTCTTCGCGAACGCCGCGACAGGCAATCTCGAGGGTACCTTCGCGGCCGACGCGGGCACGGGCGCCGTGCGCTGGGTCGCCGACTGCCACGGCGATCACTACGGCGTCTACTCCAACGGCGACATCGTCTACACGACGACCCACACCCACCAGTGCGACACCGTCAGCCTCTGGCCCGAGCTCAGCCCGCGTCAGTACCGCTATGTGGAGGCCTACACGACCGACGCGCGCGGCGTCCTGCCGCGCACGCCGTCCGCCGGCAGTCTCTATCAGGACTGGCAGGGGACTCCGTCGCCGTCGGTCTACAACTGGTTCCCGGACTTCACGGTGGGCACGGCGTCGGGCCTCGGCCAGGCCGGGCTGTCGATTACCGGCGCGGGCGACTACGTCGCGGTGGCCGGCGAGTTCACCTCGGTGAACAACCAGCGCTACCAGGGGATCGTGCGCTTCTCCACCTCGCCGTCGAGCGGCGCCGATCAGGGGCCGCGGCTCTCGGGCGCCGACTGGGAGCCCACGGCCCGTTCGGTGACGCCCGGGCGCGTGCGCGTCTCGGTCCCGATGAACTACGACCGCGACGACCTCGATCTGACCTATGAGCTCCTTCGCGAGGGAGAATCCGAACCGGTCGTCTCGCGCATCGAGGAGTCCCGGTGGTGGGTCGACACCGACGTGATCCTCGAGGAGAAGGACCTCGCCGCGGGCTCCACGCACACCTATCGCGTTCGCGTGACGGACGGTGACGGCAATGCCGTGACCAGCGATCCCGTCACCGTGTCCGTCGCGGACGGCGAGCCTTCGCTGTACGCCGACACGGTTCTCGACGACGGGGCGACCCTCTACTACCCGCTGGGCGAGATCCACGACGACTGGGCCGGCGACAACCCGCAGGTGCGGGGCGACGGCGTCACCGACGTGACCCCGGGTGCCGTCGAAGGCAGCACGGGTGCGGGCGCGACCGAGTTCAGCGGCACGAGCGCGGGGCGCATCACGGCGGGCGACCGGGTGTCGCCCGGTGAGGAGTTCTCGGTCGAGCTGTGGTTCAAGACCGACACGACGCGCGGTGGCAAGCTCATCGGGTACGGCAACTCTCGCACCGGCACCTCGGGAAGCCACGACCGCCACGTCTACATGCAGAACAGCGGCCGCCTGACATTCGGGGTCTATCCCGGTTCGACGAAGACGATCTCGAGCCCGGCGTCGTACAACGACGATGAGTGGCATCACGTGGTCGCCACGCAGGGCGAGGCCGGGATGAGCCTCTATGTCGACGGCGAACTCGTCGCGGGCGATGCGAGCGTCACGACGGCCCAGTCCTACACGGGATACTGGCGCATCGGGGGAGACAACACCTCGGGGTGGCCAAGCAGCCCGACCTCGAGCTACTTCGCCGGCGAGATCGATGAGGTCGCCGTCTACGCCAGCGCCCTCACGGCCGGTCAGGTGAGCGCACACACGGCCGCGGGCGAAGGGCTCGAAACGCCCACGGCCGCCTTCGAGTCGGCTGCGACCGACCTCGACGTCGAGTTCGACGGAACGGGATCCACCGCCGACGACGGTCGCACCATCGTCGGGTACGAATGGGACTTCGGCGACGGCAGCGCCGTCGCCACGGGCGCAACGGTGCAACACTCCTACGCCACGGCCGGCTCTTACGAGGTGTCGCTGACGGTGACCGACGATCGGGGTCTGACCGCAGTGGTCTCGCAAGAGGTCGTCGTCGAAGCGCCGAACGTGGACCCGACCGCTGAGTTCACCAGCACCGTGAACAGCCTGACGGCGACGTTCGACGGCTCGGCATCCAGCGATGCGGACGGCGACATCGCCACCTACGAGTGGGACTTCGGTGACGGCAGCGACCCCGGCTCCGGCTCCACGGTCTCGCACGTCTATGCGTCCGATGGCGACTACACGGTGACATTGACGGTTACCGATGACCGTGGCGGCGAGGCATCGACGACGAGCGAGGTGACGGTCTCTCACGACGCGCCCGTGGCGTCGTTCGAGAGCACGACGACCGGCCTGGGCGTCTCCGTAGACGCCACGGGTTCGTCCGCGGCTGACGGTGCTTCGCTCGAATACTCCTGGAACTGGGGCGACGGCACCGCCGACGCGACGGGCGTGGGCGCGTCGCACACGTACTCCGAAGCGGGCGAGTACACCGTGACGTTGACGGTGACCGATGAGTTCGGCGCGACGGCGACCGAGACGGGCGTCGTCACCGTGACGGCCGCGCCGGTCGAAGCGGTGGTGTTGGCGGATGCGTTCGAGCGTTCGGTGGCGTCGGGGTGGGGTTCTGCGGATGTCGGCGGGCCCTGGTCGGCGATGTGGGGTGCGGCCTCGGCGGGTTCGGTTGCCGATGGGCGTGGCCTGGTGTCGTTGGATGCGGGGCAGACGCGCAACTTCGCGGCCGAGGATGTCGCGGTGTCGGATGTGTCGGCGTCGGTGGAGTTCGCGCTCGAGTCGGATCCGTCGACGGGTAATGCGTATGCGGGTCTGGCGGCGCGGCAGTCGGCGTCGGAGAACTACACGACGCGGGCGTGGATGCGCAGCGACGGGAGTGTGTGGCTGGTGGTGCAGCGTTCGGGGACGGTGCTGGCTGCGCCGATTCTGAACGGGGTGTCGTGGGCTGAGGGTGATGTGTTCCGGATGGAGACGGAGGTCACCGGGGCGAACCCGACGACGATCCGGTCGAAGCTCTGGAAGGACGGGTCGGCGGAGCCTGCGGGTTGGCAGGCGTCGGTGACGGATTCCGAGGCGGGTCTGCAGGATGCGGGGTGGGTGAGCACTCACTTCGCGCGGGCCGGATCGGCGGCGTCTGCGGGGACGATCGCGTTCGATGAGGTGAGCGTGACGGACCTGTCGGCGCCGGTGACCGATCCGGGCGACCCGGATGAGCCGGTGAACGAGGATCCGGTGGCGTCGTTCTCGTCGGAGGTGGCGGATCTGGATGTGTCGGTGGATGCGTCGGGTTCGTCGGATGCGGATGGGTCGGTCGACTCGTATGCGTGGAGCTGGGGTGATGGCTCGGCGGATGGTTCGGGTGTCACGGCGTCGCACACGTATGCCGCGGCGGGCGAGTACACGGTGACGTTGACGGTGACCGATGACGAGGGCGCCGAGGCGTCGTCGACCGAGACGGTCACGGTGACCGAACCGGTCACCGACCCCGGCGACCCCGACCCGGTTGAGCCGGCGGTGGTGTTGGCGGATGCGTTCGAGCGTTCGGTGGCGTCGGGGTGGGGTTCTGCGGATGTCGGCGGGCCCTGGTC
>NZ_JANGEX010000011.1:0-11179 GCF_033792225.1 Microbacterium sp. LRZ72 | reverse complement strand
GGTGCGCTACGGGTCTGCGGCGAACGCGACTGTGGACGCGGGCAAGGGCGTGATGACACTGCCTGCGCTCGAGACGCGGAACATGATGCTGGAGGCCACCCCGGTGCGAGATCTCGACCTGAGCGTCGACTTCTCTCTCGACGCGGCGCCGCAGACGGGCAACGCCTACGCGGGACTCGTGGCGCGGCAGGGTGAATCCGAGAACTACCAGGTGCGCACGTGGCTGCGCAGCGACGGCAGCATCTGGCTCGTCGCCCAGCGAGGCAACACCGTGCTCGACTTCGAGATCCTGTCGGGCCTCACGCGTGCGGCGGGCGACACGTTCACGCTGCGCATGAGCGTCACGGGCGCCGATCCCACCACGATCTCGGCGAAGCTGTGGCCGACGGGGACGGAGGAGCCGGCCGACTGGCAGCTCTCGGTGACCGACGCCACGCCGGCGCTTCAGGGAGCACTCCCCTACGGGCTGCACGCCAACCGCGCCAGCAACTCCACAACGCCGGGGGTCTTCACCTTCGACGAGTTCCGGGGCATCGCCGTCGGCGAGTAGCGTGCTCGGGGAGGGCGGGGCATTCCGCCCTCCCCGGCGCCGGTAGGCTCGCACGCACCGGCCGCCGGCCCGCACCCGAGGACACGCGAATGCAGACGATCATCCTTCTTCTGGCGATCGGCCTGTGCGCGGGTGTCATCGGGTTCCTGCTCTTCCGGGCCAGTCCGCGGCTGACGTTCGTCGTCTGGGCGCTGGTGCTGTTCTTCGTGCCGGTGTGGATCGGTGCGACTGTGGGCTTCTTCTGGGCCGCGGCGACCGGCATCACCCTGGTCGCGGTGGTCGCCACCGCACGGTCCTTGCGGCTGACGAGCGTCGATGCGCTGGTGGCCGGCTTCGCCGTCCTCATGCTCGGGCTGTTCGTGCTGCGCCTGGTGTCGCTCTCCGACGCGGTGATCGCGATCCTCGAGTGGGTGCTTCCCTACGCCTGGGGGCGGGTGGTCCTCGCCCGCGTGCCCGGCGGATTCGTCATCCGCGTCATCGCGGCCGTCGCAACGGTCGCCGCGGCCCTGGCACTGATGGAATTCGCCACCGGCACCAACCCCTTCGTCCTGCTTCCCGCGATGGGTGGTTCCTACGAGGTGTGGGCGCCGCTGCAGCCCCGTGGCGGCTTCCTGCGGGTCGAGGGCGCATTCGGCCACTCCATCGCTCTCGGAGCCGCCCTCGCGATGTCCTCCGCGTTCGTCCTGGCCGCCAAGTGGGCGACGCCGCTGAAGGTCATCGCGCTGGCGGTGATCACGGGCGCGGTCGTCGCGACGTTCAGCCGCATCGGGCTGGTGACACTGGTGCTCACCGCGGCGCTGTCGATCTTCACGCTGCCGGAGATCACCCGCAGAACACGGATCGCGATCGGCGTCGTGGGGGTTGTCGCCGCGGCGATCATCGTGCCGTTCATCTCGGACGTCTTCCTCGACGCGGGGCAGGAGGCGGCGGGCAGCGCCGACTACCGCACCGATCTGCTGACGCTGCTGACACAGGTGAAACTGCTGGGTGCCGCCGGCGACTGGCAGGACCTGACGGTGGGCGGAACCTATCTGGGGTACTTCGCGAACTCGATCGACAACGCCCTGATCGTCATGGCGCTGCGCTACGGAGCGATCCCGACCCTCCTGCTGGTCGCCACGATGGTCGTCGTGGCGGTGCGCTGCCTCATCCCCGGTCGCGCGAATCCCGCCTCGGTGGCCGTGGCCGCGCAGCTGCCGTCGCTCCTCGCCGTCGCCCTCATCACGCAGTACGGCATGTACTTCTGGTTCATGGTCGGGCTGGCGGTGGCCTGGGACGTCGAGCGGGTCGCGCGGGATCAAGACCCGACACGCGCCCACGAGCAGACGGATGCCGTCGCTCGCTCGTCCCGCTACGCCTCGTCGCCGTAGAGCCGTCGCCGGTGACGCCGGATGTACCAGGCGTAGGGGACGAGCTGGAAGACGACCACGCTCACGGCGTTCGCGAGCGGTGGCGCCAGCACGCCGAGTGAGGGTACGAACAGAATCGTCAACGAGACGGTCGAGGCGGCCATCAGCAGCGCCGGCGCGACCTGGAACCGGATCCCCCGCTTGTCCATGATGAACATGCCGAGCGGGTAGAGCGCGGCCTGCACGGTCACCATCGCCCCGAATGCGAGGATGAGCTCGGGACCGATCGTGAGCTCGTCGTTCGAGATCAGCCCGAACAGCCACGGTCCGATCGCGAGGATCACCGCCGTGGTCGCGGCGAGCCCCGCCGCGAACGCCACCGAGATCAGTCCCGGTCCGGCGCGCAGCTCCCCGCGGCTGCGGGCGCGGGTGAATGCCGGCCACAGCGTCACGCCCGCCGCGGCGACGAGTGCCTGCAGGGCGAAGAAGACCTGGCCCGCCACGCCGTACTGCGCCACGGCGAGCGCGGTGGCGAACTGCGCGAGGATGAACCGCGGCAGCACCATCGCGAGGGGTGTGGAGAGCAGCTGCGCGAGCATGGGCCACCCGACATCCATGACCTGCGCGCCCGGGTGACGGCGGGGACGCGCCAGCCGTCGCGCGGCCCGGGGCAGGAGTGCTCCGGAATACCGGCTCGCCACGACGAACCCGAGAATCGCGGCGACGAGGGTGGCGGTGAACGATGCCAGGGCGAGAAGGCTCTTGATGCGCTCGTCGTCGGTGCCGAGCATGATCCACACCAGGAGCAGCGACAACGGCGAGACGATCCCCTGCAGGAGGATCACCAGCGGGTTGCGTCCGAGCCCCAGCAGCACGCGCTGCCAGATTCCCAGGCATATGGTCAGGGCGAACAGGCACAGACAGGCGAAGGCGGCGAGGTCCGCACCGGGAACGACGGCGGCCGAGCCGAGCACGAGGTTCCATCCGCCCGTGAGGAGCAGGAGCAGATTGACCGCGGTGAGCGAGGCGGCGAACATCAGCTGGACGCGCATCACGGTCACGGCCTGGCGAGCCAGGAGGGCATCGTTTCGGACGTCACGTGACGAGGCGATGCTGTTGACCACGACAGCACCGGCGCCCAGGTCGCTGAACGCGATCAACCCCGGCACGGCCACCAGGAGCGAGAACAGCGCGTAGTAGTCGACGCCGGCCTGGCCGAGGATGAGTCGGGCGGTCAACACTCCGCATACGAGCGAGACGGCCATCGTGACCACGCGTGCGCCCGTCGACAGGAGCGCACTACGCATGCATCCCCCGCCCCCCTGTCGATCCTGGGAACGACGGTACGTACTGTAGCATTGCGCGGGGGCCGAGCTTCATGCGCGGGGGTGCATGCCGATTGTGCACGGTGCCGGTCTGCTGCCACATTCGGAGGTCCTGAGCGGTGAAGTCTGATGCGTCTGGATGGACCCTGGCACGTGTCGTCGAGGCTCTTCGCAAATTCTGGCTCCTGATCGTCGCACTCACCGTCGCGGGCGGCATCATCGCCTTCGGCTGGGCCATGACGATCACGCCCGTATACCAATCGACGGCGACGCTCTATTTCGCGTTGAACCAGGGCGACAGCGCCTCCGACCTGGCTCAGGGGTCGACGTACACGCAGAACCAGATGGTCTCGTTCGCCCAGCTGGCCACGTCCTCGCGGGTGCTCGAGCCGGTCATCCGCGAGCTCGACCTCGACGTGACGCCTACCGAACTCGCCCGATCGCTCGAGGTGTCGATTCCCCAGCAGACGGTGATCCTCGAGGTGCAGGCATCGTCCACCGATGCGGAGGAGGCCGCCGAGATCGCCAACGCGATCTCGGACAGCCTCACGCAGGTGGTGCGCGAGGTCGCTCCCAAGGGGGCGGAAGGCGCCGCCACCATCGCCGCCAACGTGATCGACGAGGCGGTCGTGCCTCCGTTCCAGGCGTTCCCGAACAAGCCGCGCGAAGCCGCGCTCGGCGCCCTCCTGGGGCTGCTCGTCGGTGTGCTCGCCGCGTTCGTCTTCACGATCGCCGACACGCGGCTTCGCTCGGAGCAGGCGCTGACGAAGGTGTCCTCCGCGCCCGTCCTCGGCACGATCACACGGACCCCGAACCGGGACGGCTCGCCCCAGGGGCTGGTCGTGGCGCGCGAGCCGCTCGGACACACGGCGGAGGAGTACCGCCGCATCCAGTCGGGGCTCACCTACGCCGGTGTCGGCGACCGCGCGCGATGCGTGCTGGTGACGTCGTCGGTGCCCACCGAGGGAAAATCCACGGTCACGGCGAACCTGGCCCTCACCCTCGCGGGGCTTCAGCATCGGGTCCTTCTGATCGACGCCGATCTGAGGCGTCCTCGGATCGGCGAGTACTTCGGGGTCGAGAACGCGCTGGGCCTGACCACGGTGCTCGTCGGCGAGCTCGGATTCGACGTCGCGCGGATCACCCGCACCGGGACGACGCTGGACCTGCTGCCCTCGGGCGCGGTGCCGCCGAATCCGCCCGCGCTGCTGGCATCCGGCGAGATGCGGGACCTGCTGCAGCGGGTCTCGGACGAGTACGACTTCGTCCTGATCGACTCCCCACCCGTCTTGAGCGTGGCCGACGCCACCCTCGTCGCCCCGATGGTGGACGGGGTCGTCGTGGTCATCGACGCGTCCCGTACTCGTCGCGCACAGCTCGCGTCGGCGCTGCGCATGCTCGACGGAGCGGGAGCGCGTCTGCTCGGGGTCGTTCTGAACAAGACGCGTGCTCCGCGCCGCCGCCGGTCGTACTATTCCGAGGACGCCAGGACGCCCGCGACGGGTGAGTAGGGCGAGGGGACGGGGCCGATCGATGGATATCACCGTTGTCGTGCCCACCTACAACGAGCGACCGAACGTGGCCGAGCTGGTCTCGCGGCTCGAAGGGGCGCTCGCAGGCCGGGCTGCCGAGGTGATCTTCGTCGACGACAGCACCGACACCACGGTCGACGAGATAGAGCGCGTCGCTGCGGATGCCGCCCTGCCGGTGCGTCTGATCCATCGGGAGCGCCCACGGGGCGGGTTGGGTGGAGCCGTGGTGGAGGGGATCCGCGCGGCCCGCGCGGATCAGTGCGTCGTCATGGACGCAGACCTCCAGCATCCCCCCGAGGTGATCCCCGCGCTTCTTGCGGCGGCCGGCGACGGCGTCGATGTGGTCGTCGCGTCGCGGTATGCCGGCGGCGGTACCGCCCGCGGGCTGAGCGGGCGGCTGCGCGTGGGGGTCTCCCGCGCGGCAACCCTCGTGACGAAGGCCATGTTCCCGATCCGGCTGCACGCGTGCAGCGACCCCATGACGGGCTTCTTCCTGCTTGATCGCCGGAGCGTCGACTGGATGGCCGTGCAGCCGCGCGGCTTCAAGATCCTGCTCGAGATCCTGGCGCGGCAGAATCTGCGCACAGTGGAGGTGCCCTTCAGCTTCGCGGACCGCTATGCCGGTCGTTCCAAGGCGTCTGCTCGCCAGGGCATGAGGTTCATGATCCAGCTGGCATATCTTCGCTTCGGCAAGATGTCGCTCTTCGCCGTGGTGGGCGCGCTCGGCGCGGTAGCCAACCTCCTGATCATGGCGGGCCTGACCGCTGCGGGTGTGGGCTACATCTGGGCGGCGGTCGTCGCGGCGGAGGTCACGATCATCGGCAACTTCGTGCTGATCGAGCGCTTCGTCTTCCGTGAGATGAGAGAGCAGGCCTCGGGGGTCGGAGCGCGTTTCGCCAAGTCGTTCTCCTTCAACAACGCCGAGGCACTGCTGCGGATCCCGCTCATCGCCTTCCTCGTCGAATCGTGGCACGTCTCCAGCATCCTCGCCGCAGCGGCCACCCTCTTCGCCGCGTTCATCGTGCGGTTCGTCTTCCACGCCCTGGTCGTCTATGCCCCCCGCAGCTCGGGCGGCCGTCGCTCGCGCGGGAGGCGCGTAGCCGAAGCGATCGATGCCGAAGCGGTACGGCCCGGCGAACTCTGACGCCGCGTCGCCTCGCGGACGACGGTCGCGACGCTGGTACGATAGCGCTCCGGCGCGTGGAGGGAATGAGCCCGCGCCGCCGATGCACCGAGATCGGGGTGTATCGAGGACCAGTCGTCGTAGATGCGGCGGAGGGCTGCGCTGAGTGCCTCGACGTCGCCGGGTGTCACATGGAACGCCGTGGGATACCCCCCGGCCGCTTCGCGCAAGCCGCTGGTGTCGCTGGCTACCACGGGCCGGCCCGCGAGGATTCCCTCGACGGCGGTGTTGCCGAATGACTCATCCCCGCGCGACGGCACGACGAGCACGTCTGCCGCCGCGAGCCGCGGCCACACGTCGCTCTCGAAGCCGGTGAAGGTGACGCGCACCCTCGGCTCCATTTGGGCGAGCCGCCGCAGCTCGCCTTCGAACCATTCGTATCCGGCGAACGCCGCGCCGACGACGGTCAGGTCCACGTCGACCCCCCCGCGCGCGAGCTCGCGCGCGGCCTCGATGGCGACATCCGGGCCCTTGCGTGGCGAGAGGCGGCCGAGATACACCACCCGCAGGCTCCCCTCAAGATCGAGGCGGGCGGGCACCGTACGTGGCGGGGCGGCGACTGCGTTCTCGACGACGCGTGTCCGCCCCGACAGGCGAGGCGCCACCGCGGTCATGGTTTCGCGGGTGAACCTGCTGTTGACGATCACTGCCGTCGCCGCGTGGAGCGGGGCGTACAGCGCCGCGTTGACGAGACGATGCGCCGACGCCTCCGCCTCGTGCACGTGCGAGACGACCACGGTCCGCCCCAGGCGTGCTGCCAGAGGCCATTGCGGAAGGGTGATGGTGCTGATGTACACGGCCGCGGGGCGCAGACGGGTGAGCAGTCGTATCGCGGCGGTGAAGCCGCGCACGGTGTCGCGGACCAGCTGAGCCCAGCCGCGGGGACGCAGGAGCGACTTGCGCAGCACGAGCATCGGCACGAGGACGACCGAGGCGCCGGCCTCGCGCAGGTGCGGCACGAGCGGCCCCTGCTGGGGCAGGGCGACGACGACGTCGGCGCCGGCCTGGACGGCACCGCGGACGCTCTCAAGCAGCATCCGATCCGAGCCGAACATCTCGGCTCCCGGGTGGACGAACAGCACACGGGAACCGTGGTCGGCATCCGTCTGCTGATCGGGCACGCGCGCTCGGGAACGCTGACGTTCTCTGGCACCCATCGTCAGCGGTGCGCGAGAACGGGCGCGCTGCGATCCGACCACGTCAGCGGTGCGCGGTGCGCGTCTTTGGCGACTCGGTGCGCCGAGCTGCCGGCGGCCAGCCGCTGGGCGAGCGCCTCGTAGTCGTCCGCGACGAGATCCCAGCGGAACACCTCGGAAGCGCGCTCCGTGTTCGCGATGCCGACCTGGCCGGCACGGTCGCGGTCGTGCTCGACGCTCGTGAGCAAGGCGGTGACATCGCGCGGGTCGGCGAAGAACCAGCCGTTGTCGTTCAGCACCTCGCGGTTGAACGTGACGTCGTACGCCACCACCGGCGCGCCGGCGCCCATCGCGCGCAGCAGCGAGGGGTTCGTGCCGCCCACCGAGTGGCCGTGCACGTACGTGTAGGAGTGCGCGTAGAGGGCATCGAGCAGCGGCTGGTCGTACACGCCGCCGAGAAAGCGGATGCGGGGATCCTCACCCGCCGCCTCCCGCACCTTCTGGGTGTACTCGGCGGCGTAGGGAGCGGAGCCGACGACCACGAGCGGCAGGCGGGCGTTGCTGCGCCGGTACCCCTCGACGATCTCGAGCACGTGGTTCTCGGGTTCGAACCGGGCGACGACGAGGTGGTAGCCGCGCGGCTCGAGGTCGAGCGCGCGGATTCCTTCGACCGGCATCTGCCCGAGGATCGGCGCGCCGTAGCGGATCAGTTCGGTGGGCACCCCGAACTGGTGGTCGTAGTAGTCGGCGATCCCGGGTGCGTCCGCGATGAGCGCATCCGCCTGGCGAACGCCGAACTCCTCGGCCCAGCGGTAGTACGCCTTGCCGCGTGCGCCCCACTTGGAGCGCTTCCACTCCAGCCCGTCCATGTGGAGGGCGATGGGGATGCCGCGCGCGCGCAGAATCGGCAGGAACGGGGCGTTCGCGGCGTTGAACACGAACGCGGCGTCGGGCTTGTGATGCGTGACGGCGTGGAAGGCCGACAGGCCGGTGTGGCTGAGCGTCTCGAGCTGCTTCTGCCGCAGCGCGGGCAGGTGGACCAGGTCCATACCCAGGTACGTCGGCTGACGGGTCTCGGCGCCGCGCGTGTAGACGGTGACGGAATGGCCGCGATCGACGAGGCGGCGACCGACCTCCTCGATCGCGGTCTCAAATCCGCCGTATGCGGCGGGAACCCCTCGCGTGCCGATCATCGCGATCGACAGCGTCTTCTGCTGTTGCGGCGCGCGGGTCGCCGCCGCGACGTTCACATGTTCGAGGACCATCAGTAGGCACCTTTCGGCTGGATCATGACTTTTCCGGTGCGCCACATGAGCATCAGGTCGTTCATGACCGACCAGTTCTCGACGTAGCGGAGGTCGAGGCGCACGCTGTCTTCCCACGACAGATCGCTGCGCCCGCTGACCTGCCAGGGACCGGTGATTCCCGGCTTGATGTAGAGGCGACGGAAAACTGTTCCGTCGTAGTCGGTCACCTCGATCGGCAGAGGCGGCCGCGGGCCGACGATGCTCATGTCGCCGATCAGGACGTTCCAGAACTGCGGCAGCTCGTCGATCGAGTGCGCGCGCAGAAAGCGTCCGATGCGGGTGACGCGCGGGTCGTCCCGCATCTTGAACAGCGGCCCGGCGGCCTCGCTCTGCGCTCGCAGCGCCTCGAGCTCGCCCGGCCGGGTCTCCCGCATCGACCGGAACTTGAGCATCGAGAACTCGCGCCCGTCGCGGCCCACGCGCGTCTGGCGGAAGAACACGGGGCCCCGAGAGTCGACGCGGATCGCCAGCGCGATGAGCGGCAGCAGCGGCAGCATGACGAGCAGGGCCAGGCCGGCGACGAGGATGTCGAGCGCTCGCTTGAGCAGGTGTTGCCCGCCCTCGTACGAGGGGATCGTGACGTGGATGAGGGGCAGGCCGTCGACGGGTCGGAAGGACAGGCGCGGGCCGGCGATGTCGGTCAGGCCACTCGCGAGCACGAGCTCGGCGGCGGTCCCCTCCAGCTCCCAGCTCAGTCGCTTGACGTAGCCGGGATCGTTGCCGGGAAGGCTGGCGACGATGATCGTGTCGGCCCCGAGCTCCTGGGCTACGGCGGTGGCGGTGCTCACCGTCGCGACGGTCTCGTAGGCGCGGCCGTCGACCATCAGCGGTGCGGCGTCGTCGTCGGTGGCGACGCCGACCACGATGTAGCCGAGCACGGCATCCTTTTGCAGCCGGTCGATCACGTCGGCGACGTCGCGGCGCGAACCGATGACGATAGCGCGCGAGGCGTAGTGCCCGTACCTGCGCTGCGTCACCAGCCACCGGCGCCAGAGCCACCGGGTGCCCAGCAGTGCGAACAGCCCGAGCGGCATCGCGAAGACCAGCTGCGTGCGCAGGCCCTCCCACTGGAAGATGAGGAACGCGATCGCCAGCAGGCCGAAGGCGAGGCCGGTCGCGTGCACGACGCGCTTGTACTCGGTGGCCCCCGATCCCATCACGCTCGGGGCACGCGTATGCGTCAGGCCCAGGATGGCGAGCCACGCGGCCGCGCTCAGAAGCGGCACGCGGGCGAGGAACCAGGGATCCGCGGCCAGCAGCCCCGGACTCCACACGAGCACGGGCACGACGGCTGCGCAGGCGACCGCGAGTATCACCACCGCGGCATCCGTGATGCGCAGGCGCCGCAGGTACCGGCGCTCCCAGAGGCGGCGCTGTTCAAGGCCCGGCTGCACGCGCGGTGTGACGATGGTCTGCAGGTTCTCCTGCGCGGCGCGCGGAGCCGCGATCGGCCGGAAGCCGGTGAGCGGCGGATCGGTCACGGTCGTGACGGCGTCTTCGACCGACGTCATCGTGTGTCCGCGGATCCCCGCACGCGCGTCAACGCGTCCCCGATAGTCATGTCTTCCCCAAACGACATCGCCGCATGCCCGAAGGCGTACGGTCGTTCCCCAGTCGCACCCGGCGATCCCACATCGCCGACACCCGGATTCCCAGCCGGGGGTGCCCTGGTCACGTTACTCCACCTGCACCGCTTCGCGCCAGCGATCTGGACACGTGCCGTTCAAGTTGCCGTAACGATGATGTCTCTCGGAGAATGCGCAGTCGCGGGTCGGGTCGGGTCGGGTCGGGTCGGGTCGGGTCGGGTCGGGTCGGCCCCGATCGCCCGACGTGCCCCGCTACCCGGGTGGACGCGCGTCGCCGAAGTCGTGGCCGTGGTGCACCGCCGCGCTGCGAAGAACGGCTTCCGTGGACTCCCCGCGGGTGCGGGGATACTGCTCGCGCAGCAGTCGCGCGAGATCATCGATCAGCACGCGCAGGGCGCGACCCTCGGCGCGCACGCTCTCATGGCCCGACCGCTCGGCGGCATCACGCAGGGTGAGGAGCGTGCCGGCCGCGTGGGGCATCGACATCCGCGGGTCCTTCTCGGTGAAGTAGTAGATCTCGCTGTTCTGTCCCAGGTCGGCGATCGAGTCGGCGAGCGACGCCGAGATCGAGCGCACGAGCGCCGCGCCCTGGTCGGGCCCGAGCGCATCGAGCCGGTCGAGCGTGCCCGCTGTGGCGACGCTCGTCAGCCGCAGCGCCAGCGCTCGACGCCGGGCGAGCGCCGGGTAGACCTGCGTGAAGCACGACACCGATGCCGAGAGCAGCGCGAACCCCATCAGCGCTTCGATCGGCGAGACGCAGGATGTCGTTCGTGGCGACGGCATCGCCGTAGCCGAGTGTCGTGAGCGCGACCAGCGAGATCGTGATCGCCTCGAGCAGCGGGTGGAACTGCTCGGGCGCGATGGTCGTGTAGGCGAACCCCTCGGGGACGTGGGGATAGTAGATCAGGCCCCACTCGATCGCGATGCATGCGACCCACAGGCCGATCACGACGACGATCGTGACCGAGGCCAGGGCGCCGGCCCACCGGCTGCCGCCCGCCACCGCCCAGACGGCGCGGAAGATCAGGTGGGTGAGGCGGCCGGTGCCGCCCGGGCGCAGCAGCGTCTGGAAGACGTCGTTCAGCGCGATGAGGATCAGGGCGACTCCGGCGAGCGTGCACACGATGACCATGCGGGCTATAGGCCAAAAAGTGTGGATGGGATCTCGATCTAGCGGCGTGATTACGGGGTAGGACAGGGATCGTTATGGT
>NZ_JANGEX010000010.1:0-121496 GCF_033792225.1 Microbacterium sp. LRZ72 | reverse complement strand
AGGACTCTGGCTCAGATCAGGATGGGCAGGACGCTACTGACACGCCCGCCCCATCCACACTTTCTGGCCGATAACCCAACCCGCCCCGCCGGCGCGTCTGCACCGCACGACGAAGGCCCCCGGACGATGTCCGAGGGCCTTGTCTCTTGGTTGCGGGGGCAGGATTTGAACCTACGACCTCTGGGTTATGAGCCCAGCGAGCTACCGAACTGCTCCACCCCGCGGCACAAGAAATGAGCCTAGCACGACCTCGGGCGGGTGACCAATCCGGTCAGGAACGCGGCTCGAGCCGACCCACACCGTAGCGCCGCTCCGGCGGCACGTCCGCCGCCTCGCAGAGCGCCGTCCACACCGCGCGCGGAGCCTCGCCATCAGCGATCGCCTCGGTCGCGGTGCGGCCGCCCATACCCGATAGTCCGAGATCGGCTGTCACGACGGCACCATAGGCGCCGCCGAACTCATCGGCGACCGCCCGGTCGAATTCGCTCCGTCGCATCCCTGGGCGCTCAGCGCAGAGTGAGTTCGGCGTCCACTGACGCGACCAGGTCGTCGGGCACGACGTCGGGGAAGGTGTGCAGACCCTCGAGCACCGAGATTCGGTCTCCCACTTCGCGCATGATCGTCGAGATGGGCACGTCGAGCGCCTCCGCCACCGACGCGAGGATCTCGCTGGAGGCTTCTTTCTGACCGCGCTCGACCTCGCTCAAGTACCCGAGCGCAACACTCGCCCTGCTGGCGATCTGACGGAGGGTCTGGCCCTTCTGCAGACGGAAATCACGAAGGACGTCGCCGACCTCTTGACGAACCAGAATCATGTTGGCCCCCTCCTCACTGTCCTCACCGTGCGTCGCCCCGTTTCGGGATGGACGACGCTACCGCACCGGTACGTCCCCAATGTAATCCCCCGTGCTGGAGGATGGCTCGGAATCACGGAATGTAACCACGTCGAAACACGACCTATTCCCCGCCTCCGTCCACGGCCGCGATGGTCGCGCGCAATGCAGCCGCCACCGTATCGGCGCGGATGCGGTCGCGCTCCCCCGAGAGGGCCAGCCCGTGCACGGCGACACCCCGGGGCGTGGCGACCCCGACGTAGACGGTGCCGGCATCACGTCCGTCCGCGCGGCCCGGACCGGCGACGCCCGTGGTCGAGATGCCCACGTCGGCGGGCACCCCGTCGACCGCCAGCGCCGTGCGCGCGCCGTCGGCCATCTGCTGAGCCACTCGCGGGTCGACGGCACCGTGTGCCTGCAGCAGAGCGGCATCCACCCCCAGCAGAGAGGTCTTGACCGCGGTGGCGTACGTCACCACCCCGCCCCGCACGTGCGCCGATGCCCCCGGCACCGACGTCAGCGCCGCCGCGAGCAGGCCACCCGTGAGGGACTCCGCAGTCGCCACCGTCCACCGGCGGCGCGCCAGCGCCTCGAGCAGAAGTCGTGCGTCTTCGTGGCTCATCGCCCTCGGCGCGCAGCGCGAGCGCCCCGGATCTCGGTCACGATGTAGTCGAGGCCGCTCGCGACGGTCAGGATCACCGCGATCCACATCGTCACGATGTTCACCCAGATCACCCACTCACCCACGAGGGTCCACAGCGGCAGCAGCGCCAGCGACAGCGCCACAGCCTGCGCCACGGTCTTGAGCTTGCCCATCCACGCAGCCGCGACCACATGGTCGCTCGCGACGATGAGCCGGTGCACCGTGACGCCCACCTCGCGCACCAGCACGATGATGGTCACCCACCACGGCAGTTCCCCGAGGATGGAGAGTCCGATGAACGCGAATCCGGTGAGCACCTTGTCGGCGATCGGATCGAGCAGCTTGCCCAGGTCCGTGACGATCTCGTACCGGCGTGCCAGCCAGCCGTCGACGCCGTCGGTCGCGATGGCGATGATGAACAGTGCAGCGGCAGCCCAGCGCAACCCCGCGTCGGCGCCGTCATCCGCCAGCAGCATCCACAGGAAGACAGGAGCGCAGAGGATCCGGGCGATCGTGATCGCGTTCGGCAACTGCCGCGGCACAGCCATCAGTCGCGTCCCGTCAGGCCCCAGGCGTCCTCGTCGCCCTCGGCGTCGACGACGGGTCTGCCCTGGTACTGGGCCTCGACGGGATCGGCGCTGCGCACCTCGCCCAGTGCGCCGCCGGACACGTCTTTCGCCGGCTGGTCATCGCCGCGGATCTGCGCCAACACGCCCGGCAGCTGTTCCGCCGTCACGAGCACGTCGCGCGCTTTGGACCCCTCGGAGGGGCCGACGATCTCCCGCGACTCCATCAGGTCCATCAGCCTGCCCGCCTTGGCGAAGCCGACGCGCAGCTTGCGCTGCAGCATCGACGTCGAGCCGAACTGCGTCGACACGACGAGTTCGGCCGCAGCGAGCAGCAGATCGAGGTCGTCGCCGATGTCGGCGTCGATCTCCTTCTTCTCGGTGACGGCCTGCACATCCGAGCGGTATTCGGGGCGCGCCTGGTTCGTGACGTGCTTGACGACCGTCTCGATCTCGGACTCGTTCACCCACGCGCCCTGCACACGCAGCGACTTGGAGGTGCCCATGGGCAGGAACAGCGCATCGCCCTGCCCGATCAGCCGGTCCGCCCCGGGCTGATCGAGGATCACTCGGGAGTCCGTCACGCTCGTCACCGCGAAGGCCAGTCGCGACGGCACATTCGCCTTGATCAGACCCGTCACGACGTCGACGCTGGGGCGCTGCGTGGCGAGGACCAGGTGGATGCCGCTGGCCCGTGCCAACTGGGTGATCCGGACGATCGAGTCCTCGACGTCGCGCGGCGCGACCATCATCAGGTCGGCGAGCTCATCGACGACGACGAGCAGGTACGGATAAGGCTTGAGCACACGCTCACTGCCCGGGGGCGTCTCGACTTGACCTGCGACGACGGCCTTGTTGAAGTCGTCGATGTGGCGGAAGCCGAACGACGCGAGATCGTCGTACCGCATGTCCATCTCTTTCACGACCCACTGGAGCGCCTCGGCGGCCTTCTTCGGGTTCGTGATGATCGGCGTGATGAGGTGCGGCACCCCGGCGTACGCGGACAGCTCGACGCGCTTCGGGTCGATCAGCACCATGCGCACGTCCGTGGGCTTGGCGCACATCAGCAGGCTCGTGATCATCGAGTTGACGAAGCTGGACTTTCCCGAACCCGTCGATCCCGCGACGAGCAGGTGCGGCATCTTCGCCAGGTTGGCGACGACGAACCCTCCGCCGACGTCCTTTCCCACCCCGATCGTCATCGGGTGCGTCGACGCCTTCGCCGCCGGCGAGCGCAGCACGTCGCCGAGCGTGACGACTTCGCGGTCGGTGTTCGGGATCTCGACCCCGATCGCGCTCTTGCCCGGGATCGGAGCGAGGATGCGGACCTCGTTGGAGGCGACGGCGTAGGCGATGTTGTTGGTCAGCGCGGTGATCCGTTCCACCTTGACCCCGGGTCCGAGCGCGATCTCGTACTGCGTCACCGTCGGCCCGCGTGAGAAACCTGTCACGCGCGCGTTGATCTGGAACTGCTCGAAGACCTCGGTGATCGCGCGCACCACTTCGTCGTTGACCTCCGACCGCTCCTTGTGCGGCGTCCCGGTGGACAGGGCCGAGACGGAGGGCAGATGGTACGGCGGCGCGGCTCCCGCGGCGGCGCCGTCGGTGCCGAGCCCCGACAGACCGGGGAGCGCTTCGCCCGTGTCACCGTCCCCACCGTCATCGTGGATCGAGGTGTCGGCACGCGGCGCGGACGCGACCGCGCGCTCGGCATCGGCGAGCACCTGTGGGTCGAACACCTCGGTGAGCGCGTCGGGAGCGAAGGCCGGCGCCGCTTTCGGATCGGTCTCGATCGCACGGTCGAACCCGCCCTGCGAGGTACCGGGCGTGAGCAGCTCGGTGAGGTCCTGCGACGACGCCGAGGTGTCCTCCTCACGGCCGGTCTTGTTCCGGCGCCACCATGGCACCGAGTTGTCCGCCTCGTCGTCCCCGCGATCGTTCGCACGAGCGTCATCCGGGGCACCCGGCATCCGCTTCGTCGCGGCATCGCCCTGGTCGTCACCCGGACCGTCGGTGCCGAACATCCACGCGTACAGCTCGTGGAGGCGACGCCCGATGCGGTTGGGCGGGGTCTTGGTGATGATCAGCACGCTCAGCAGCGCCAGCAGCACCAGAACCACCCACGCCCCGATGGGCGTCAGCGCGAGCGCGAGCGGTTCGGCGATCATCCACCCGAACAGGCCACCCGACTGCGCGAGCACCGGAAGCCCTTCGCTCGGGACCGGGCGCGCGCCCGCGAGATGGCAGAATCCGGCGCCGACCAGCGTCAGCAGGCCGAAGCCGATACCGATGCGGCCGTTGTCGTGCACCGTCGCGGGATGCCGGAAGAGCCAGCCCGCGAGGATCAGCAGCAGGACGGGCAGCACGAAGGCGAATCGCCCGAGCATGCCGCCGATGCTGTAGTCCGATATCGTGCGCGCCACGGCGCTGCCGATGAAGAACCACTCGACGACCGCGCCGAGCGCGGCGAGCAGCACCAGCAGCAGAGGAAAGCCATCGCGCCGCTGATCCTTCTCGAGCACTTCGGGCCCGAACGCGCGGAAGACACCGCCGACGCCGTGGGCGAGCCCCATCCATGCCCTCACGGCGACGGACGGGCGCTCCTCCTCGTCGACGTAGCGTCGGGGCGCGGGCGCGGGCTTGCGCGCCCGCGCGGACCCGCCCTTCGCGGGAGCGCGGCCGCTCTTGGTCGGCGATGTGCTCCTGGCCATGTGGTCAACGCTACGCGGCGCGGGCGTGAAAGCGTCGCAGCGACGCGGACCGTCACCGCAGTCGCTTCACCATGACGTCGCGCCCGAGCCCGGCCCGCACCACGACGAATCCCTCACTGCGATACAGGGTCGTGGCGAAGTTGTCGCGGTCGACGCTGAGGCTGAGGCGCGCGAAGCCCGCCTGTCTCGCCCGGTCAGCCAAGCGCGTCATGAGCGCACGCCCGACACCGTGCGCCCGCCAGATGGGGCGCACGCCGATGATCAGCTCGGGCACGCCCGTGCCGACGTATCCGAAACCCGGTTCCGAACAGGGGAACGTGCGGTACCAGGCCGCGCCGACCGGTTGATCCTGCGGATCGACGGCGACGAAGCCGGCGTCCCCCGGACGCATCCATCCCGCGATGTACCGGCCGTGTTCGGGCGCGGCCAGCACATCGTGCCGCGGCCGGGGAGCGCCGGGACGCCAGTTCGCCGCCTCGCACACCATGTCACCCAGAAAATTCCCGTCCGACTGGGCAGCGGGCCGCACACGGTAGGTCGCCATGGCGGGAGTGTAGTCAGCTCCCGCCTCCGGCGCCGCTCAGGCTTCGATGACGAGCGGCACGATCATCGGACGCCGCCGCAGCGACTGGTTCACCCAGCGTCCGGTCGTGCGCCGCACGACCTGGGACAGGGCGTGCTGGTCGCGCACCCCCTGCTGCGCCGCATCGGCGAGCGCCGCCGCGATCTTCGGCTTGACCGAGTCGAACACCTTGTCGTGCTCCGCGAACCCGCGCGCGTGGATCTCGGGGCCCGAGATGACGCCGCCGGTCGCGGCATCCACGACGACGATCACCGAGATGAACCCCTCCTCGCCGAGAATGCGTCGATCCTTGAGGTCGGCATCGGTGATCTCGCCGACGGTGGACCCATCGACGTAGACGAAGCCGAGGTCGAGCTGGCCGACGAGCTGCGCAGCGCCATCGACGAGGTCGATGACCGACCCGTTCTCGACGATCAGCGCGCGTTCGGCCGGTACGCCCGAATCACGCGCGATCTGCGCGTTCGCGAACAGGTGGCGGTGCTCGCCGTGGATCGGCAGGACGTTGCGGGGCTGCACGATGTTGTAGCAGTACAGCAGCTCCCCGGCCGCCGCGTGGCCGGACACGTGCACCTTGGCGTTGCCCTTGTGCACGACGTTCGCGCCGAGCTTGGTGAGACCGTTGATGACCCGGTAGACGGCGTTCTCGTTGCCTGGGATCAGGCTGGAGGCCAGGATGACGGTGTCGCCCTCGCCGACCTCGATCTCGTGCTCGAGGTTGGCCATGCGCGACAGCACGGCCATCGGCTCGCCCTGCGATCCGGTCGACATGTAGACGATCTTGTCGTCCGGCAGGTTCCGTGCCTTCTTGTAGTCGATCAGCACGCCCTCGGGCACGTCGAGGTACCCGAGCTCGGCGGCGATGGTCATGTTGCGGACCATGCTCCGACCGAGCAGGGCGACGCGCCGGCCATGCGCCGCCGCTGCCTCGAGCACCTGCTGGACGCGGTGCACGTGGCTCGAGAAGCTCGCCACGATCACCCGTCGGGGCGCGCCGCCGATCACCTGGTCGAGGACCGGTCCGATCGAGCGCTCCAGCGGCGTGAATCCGGGCACGTCGGCGTTGGTCGAGTCGACCAGGAACAGATCCACGCCCTCTTCGCCGAGCCGGGCGAACGCGCGCAGGTCGGTGAGGCGCCCGTCGAGCGGCAGCTGATCCATCTTGAAGTCGCCGGTGGCGAGGGCCATGCCGGCGGGCGTGCGGATGGCGACGGCCAGGGCGTCCGGAATGGAGTGGGTGACCGCGACGAACTCGAGATCGAACGGACCGAGCTTCTCGCGCTGCCCCTCCGCCACCGTGAGCGTGAACGGCTTGACGCGGTGCTCCTTGAGCTTCGCCTCGACGAGGGCGAGGGTCAGGCCCGAGCCGATCAGGGGGATGTCCTTCTTCAGCCGGAGCAGGTACGGCACGGCCCCGATGTGATCCTCATGCCCGTGCGTGAGCACGACGCCGACGATGTCGTCGAGGCGGTGCTTGATGGGCTCGAAGTCGGGCAGGATCAGATCGACGCCGGGCTGATGCTCCTCGGGGAAGAGCACGCCGCAGTCGACGATGAGCAGCTTGCCGTCGTACTCGAACACCGTCATGTTCCGTCCGACCTCGCCGAGGCCGCCGAGCGGGGTGACGCGGAGCGCTCCCGGTGCGAGTGCGGGCGGGTCGTAGACCTGGATGGGCATGTGCCTCCTCGCGGATGCCGCGCGCTGCGGCATCCGTCTTCGCGTTGTGTCGTTGTCTGCGCGCGGTTCCGCGGGCGCGCATCCGCGTTCAGTTCGTCGGCTACCGGGTGGTGCCGTGGACCTTGGGCAGGGCACCGCCCGCCGCGGCATTGCGATCGGGCCGGAAATCAGAGAAATCGGCACCCGGGACGTCGGCGACGAGGCCGATCGAATCCTCGATGTTCGCCGCCTCCCAGTCCTCGGGCCCGACGAGCGGCAGACGCACGCGCGGGCTGCCGATGCGGCCGAGCCCGTGCAGGATGTACTTGGCCGCCACTGTGCCGGGAACGTGGGTCATCACCGCGCGCACGAGCGGTTCGAGCTGCATGTGCGCAGCGGTCGCCGCGGCGAGGTCGCCGGCGTTCACGGCGTCGACGATCGTTCGATAGGGCGCGGCGGAGATGTTCGCCGTCACACCGATCATGCCCGCGGCACCGATCGAGAGGTGGGGCAGCACGTTCGCGTCGTCGCCGGAGAAGTACATCAGGTCGGTCTGGTTGAGCACGCGGCTGACCTCGCTGAAGTCGCCCTTGGCGTCCTTGATGGCGAGGATGTTCGGGTGTGTCGCGACGCGCAGGATCGTCTCATACCGGATGGGGATGCCCGTGCGACCGGGGATGTCGTAGAGGATCGCCGGCAGGTCGGTCGCGCCGGCGACGAGGCGGAAGTGCGTGAGGATGCCGGCCTGTGTCGGCTTGTTGTAGTAGGGCGTGACGATCATGATGCCGTCCGCGCCGGCCTTTTCGCTGGCCTTGTAGAGCTCGATGGCATGGGCCGTCTCGTTGGACCCGCCGCCGGTGATGATCTTCGCCCGCCCCGCCGCGACGTCCTTGCCGACCTCCACGAGCCGGATCTTCTCGGCGTCGGTCAGCGTGCTCGTCTCCCCGGTCGTGCCGGTGACCACGATGCCATCGGCGCCCGCCGAGATGCAGGAGTCGAGATGCTTCTCGGCCGCCGGCCAATCGACCTCGCCGTCCGCTGTCATCGGCGTGACCAGCGCGACGAGCACCTGGCCGAAGGGGTTGCCGGTGTGCGTCATACCCCTAGGCTATCGGGCCGGATGGATGCCGCAGAACCCCGTCCCGGCCGGTTCGCCCCGGCGATTCCCTCGCGCCGTTCTATCCACGTGGATCCCGCGGGCCGGGCCCGGCGACGGGGCCGGAACACCGGTCGGTCAGAGGACACCCCGTCGACAGGGGACACGCACGGTGTGTCGGCCCGGGGGCCGGTCTTCCGGCCTCATCCATCGGCACGCAGGCCGGCCGGACTCCGATGCGCCCCACGCTCCACGGCGGCGAGGACGGCCGCTTCGACGAGGCCCCACTCATGGAGGATCATGGCCGAGTCGAAGCGCAGCGTGATGAAGCCCAGGGTCGTGGCGACCGCATCCCGCACCAGGTCTCGGTGCCGCCCCTCCCCCGCATGGGTGTCGCCGTCGGCCTCGAGGATCAGGCGGTCGCCGACGACGAAGTCCACCACGCCGACCCCGGGAATGCGCACCTGCGACACCACCCCGCAGGTGCAAGCGGTAGCGCAGGAGGGACTCGAGCCCGCTGTCCGCGTCGACGCGGGCGAAGTCCACGAGCCACGCGAGCCCGCGAGGAACCGCGCCACGGAGGAGTTCACGCTCACCGGGGCGCAGCAGCCGCTGCCGCAGAGCGGATTCGAGGGCGGCGATGAAGGCCTCGGCGCCGGCGCACCACGCGATCTGGACGAGGCAGTGCACGAGCGAGACGACCTGCAGCCCGGCCGGCGCGGTCGCGACGTCGCGATGGGTGGTGCACCGGCAGCCGTCGAGGCGCGCCGGATGCCGGTCGGGGTCGATCCAGACGTGGACGGGCTCCTCGGGACCGGCGTCGAGTGTCCAGAGGCGGTGATGTCGAGCCGCCGTAAGGCATGCGACCGGTCCGCGGTGGGATAGCGCGTGGAGCGCCCGGGGATCGGCACCGGGAAGAACGTAGAGCCCTTGCCGCGCGCGGACGAGATCCCCACTGGCCACGGCCACGGCGATCTGGGATCTCGTCATCCCGCGCCGACGCAGCTGGGACGTGCGGCAGGCGCCCCCGAGATCGCGGCAGATGGCGGCGGCTTCGTGCATCCGGCCAGCATCCATGGCGCCTGCACAGGGGGATGCCGCTCGTCGCGCAGAGGGGGACGACCCGCTGCGGGATGGTTCCGGGGAGGGGAAGTGGGTACCGCTCCGGCGTCCGAACGGCCGGTCGTGCACGAGACACGCCGGGCGAGTCTCGTCCGATGACGGCGATTTGCGGATGCCGCTGGTCTTTCGAGCGCCGGCATCCCGGCGGCCGGGGCTACGGCGCGACGCGTCCGTTCGCGTTGAAGGCGGCATGTGTCAGCGGCATCAGGTCGGTCCAGAGCCGTTCCATCTCTTCGGCCACCATCTCGATCTCGCGCTGCGGGAAGGACGGGAAGTGCGTGCCCTCACGCTTGGTGCGCAGCGAGAGGAAGTTCATCAGCGACCGCGAGTTCATCGTCACGTACATCGACGAGTAGATGTTCAGCGGCAGCACGATGCGTGCCACCTCGCGGGCGACACCGGCGTCGAGCATGCGCTGATACGCCTCGAACGCCTGCAGCGAGGCCGCGCGCGTGGCCTCATCGACCAGCGCCGTCTGCTCGGGAGTGCCCTCGTGGAACTCATACGCCCCCGGCTTGCCCACCTGAACGAGCCGGCGCTCGGCAGCGGGGACGTAGAACACCGGTCGCAGCTCGCGGTAGCGACCCGATTCCTCGTTGTACGAGGCGATCCGGTGGCGCATGAACTCGCGGAAGACGAAGATCGGCGCCTGCACGTAGAACGTCATCGAGTTGTGCTCGAACGGCGACCCGTGGCGGTCGCGCATCAGGTAGTTGATCAGGCCGCGATCCTGAGCAGTCGCCTCGGCCCCCGAGGCGGCGTCGCCGAGGGTCTGCTCCCCCAGCGTCGACACTCGTGCCGCGAACAGCACATCGGCGTCGGCGGCACTGGAGCGCACCAGCTCGACGGTGACGTCGCTGCGGAACTGCGCGGCGGGAACACGGACATCGGACGAAGAAGAGGGGGCGGCATCGCTCACGCGCCCAGACTACCGGCGCCTGCGGCATTGTTACGGCACGTGAACCGCAGCCCGCACCGGCGACGCCGGACACGCGCCACCAGAGTAACCTGGAGGGTTATGAGTCTTGTCGATGCCACCTTGGTCGTGGTAGCCCTCGTGGCGTTCGCCGCAGCCTTGGGCGCGCTGTACCGCTGGCGGCAGGGCCGCGCCCGTCACGAAGTCCCGCACGAGACGGTGGATGCTGCGCGGCTCGGCGCCGACGTCCGCTTCGGCGAGCACGCGACCCTGCTCCAATTCAGCACCGACCTCTGCGCGAAGTGCCCCGGGGTGCACCGGATGCTCGACTCCTTCGCCGAGGCACGCCCGGGCGTCGCGCACGTCGACGTCGACGTGACCCACCGCGCCGACCTCGCCGCGCACTTCCACGTGCTCCAGACGCCGACCACCCTCATCCTCGACCGCAGCGGCGTCGTCCGCACGCGAATCGGCGGCGTGCCCCGCCGGGATGTCATCGAGCTCGAGCTCGCGCGCGTGACCGCGAGCAAGGAGCCACTCCATGTCTGATCGTCCTTCCCCGGCCGGTATCGACCCGCGCGGCCCGCGGTTCGCTGCGGCGATCACATCGCTCCTGCTCCTCATCGCCGTGCTCCTCGGACTCGTCGGTCAGCCGATCGCGGCGACCGCCGTGGCCCGGGCGACCGATGCGGCCTTCGTTCTGCTCGGCGTGATCGCGCTGCTGTTCCTTTGGGGGGTCCTGTCGCCGCGCACCGCCCCGTGGGCCGCGCTGTACCGCACGCTCATCCGACCTCGCCTGGCCCCGCCGACCGAGCAGGAAGACCCGCGTCCTCCGCGCTTCGCGCAGGGCGTCGGCCTCTCCGTGACCACTGCCGGGCTCGTGCTGCACCTCGCGGGCGTTCCCTGGGCGGTGCCGATCGCGGCTGCGGTGGCGTTCGTCGCGGCGTTCCTGAACGCGGCGTTCGGCTTCTGCCTCGGATGCCAGATGTACCTGCTGCTGCAGCGCGCCGGCGTTCTCGGTCGCTCTCGCGCGGCATAGCCTCCCTGGCTGTCGACCGCAACGAGTGGCCACCCCTCCGACGGCGCGGTTAGGCTGACGTCGACACGCCCGCCACCAACAGGAGGACATCCATGAGCGTCACAAGCGAAGCATCCACGGCCTGGAAGGGCTCCCTCACCGAGGGCGCCGGCGCCGTCACCCTCGACAGCTCGCACCTGGGCACGTTCGATGTGAACTGGAAGGCCCGGTCGGAGGGGTCGGACACCACGACCACGCCGGAAGAGCTCATCGCCGCCGCGCACTCGTCCTGCTTCAGCATGGCCCTCTCGAACGAGCTGGCCCAGAACGGCACCCCGCCCGAGAGCATCGACACGACCGCGTCGGTCACGCTCGTCCCCGGCACCGGCATCACCGGCAGCCACCTGAACGTCAACGCCGTCGTCCCCGGCATCAGTGAAGAGGACTTCGCCCGCATCGCGGCGGCGGCCAAGGCGGGCTGCCCCGTCTCGGGCGCACTGGCCGGCATCGAGATCACGCTCGAGGCGACGCTCGCCTGAGCCGAGAGGATCGACGGATGCCGCGTCGCATCATCGTCTCGGGTGCTTCCGGTCTGATCGGGAGCGCCCTGGTCGACGGACTCCGGGCGGGGGGTGACCGCGTGGTCACCCTCGTCCGGCGTCCGGCGCGCACGAGCGACGAGGTGGAGTGGCTGACCGATACGCGCCCACTCGACCCGCAGGTGCTCGAGGGCGCGGATGCCGTCGTGAACCTCAACGGGGCGAGCATCGGCCGCATCCCGTGGACCCCTCGGTACAAGAGCACGCTGCTCTGGTCGCGCCTGACCCCGACCCGCACACTCGCCACCGCGCTGCGGGCCCTCGCACGGGACGCGCCGCATTTCGTCTCGGCGAGCGCCGTGGGGTACTACGGCTCGCGCCCCGGCCGGCGGCTGACCGAGCACGACTCGGCGGGCGAGGGCTTTCTCGCCCGCGTGAGCGTGGAATGGGAGAAGGCGGCACGCGGCGCGGGCGAAGCCGTGGCGCTGACGACCCTCCGCACGGCGCCCGTGGTGCATCCGGAAGGGGTGCTGAGCCCGCTGCTGACACTCACCCGCCTCGGCCTCGGTGGGCCGATCGGACGCGGGACGCAGGTGTGGCCCTGGATCGCGCTCACCGACGAAGTCGCGGCCATCCGGTTCGTCATCGACCGGGGCCTCACCGGACCGGTCAACCTGGCCGGCCCGGAGCGAGCCACCGCGAACGACCTCGGCTTCGCACTCGCCCGACGCATGAACAAGCCGTTCCTGCTTCGCGCTCCGACTTGGGCGCTGCGCACCGCGCTGGGACGGGATATGGCCGACTCCGTGCTCACGACCGACGCGCACGTCGTGCCCGAAGCCCTGCAGCAGGCCGGATTCACGTTCACACATGCCGACGTCGAGGACGCCATCGCCGCGGTCGTGCCGCAGCCATGATCACCGATCACGCACGTACGAGTCAGGTCGCGGGCCGACCTGACTGCAGCCGGATCGACGTGCGAACGGCGGCACGCGCGCGACGCCTGTCGCCCGCCGCATCGTAGACGAGGCCGAGCCGGTACCACGCCCTCCAGTCGTCGGGCGAGTCCTCGACCGCCGCGCGATAGCGGGGGAAGAGCGCTTCCGCCTCGGTCCGCTCCACACGCCCGGAGGGACGAACCGCCACCTGCTCCTGCGGCATGCCCCCCTCGTCGGCCAGCAGCCGCCCGAGACGCTCGGCGCGCACGCCGAACCAGAGTTCGCGCCCGAGTGCCCACGCGGCGATGAGCGGGAGCGCGAACAGCGCAGCCCCCATCCCCGCTCCCAGCGGGTCGCCCGAGAGCAGGAGCAGCACGGCGCGCTCGGTCACGAGGAAGAGATAGAGCACGAGCAGCGCGGCCATCACGGCGACGCCGATACGCAGGCTCACAGCTCTGTCGCGCGGGCGACCTGACCCGAGGCCGCGCCGTCGTCGACGGGCTCACCGTCATCCTCGGAGGGCAGACGCAGCCCGATGTCGACGTAGGTGTCGAGGCCCACGCTCACGCCGCGCGCGGCACGGGCGGCGTCCAGAGCGATCCGGATGCCGGGGGCGTAGGCGCGGGCGGGGTCGAGCACGTCGTGGACGATCTGCACGCTCTCGCCCGGGCCCGAAAGCCACGTCTCCTGGCGCGCGAGCACGCCCGGGCGGCGCAGCGAATGCACCGGAACGCTCGCCACCCGCTGGCCCCGGGCGCGCTGGTCGGTGTGCGGCGCTTCGACCGGGCCCACCTCGGCGCGGGCTGCGCCGATGAGCTCTGCGGTGCGCACCGCCGTGCCGCTGGGCGAATCCACCTTCTTGTCGTGGTGGGCCTCCACAATCTCGATGAACGGGAAGAAGGGTGCGGCGGCGGCGGCGAGCGCGGAGCCGATCACCGAGCCGATCGAGAAGTTGGGGATGAAGACGGCTCCGGTACCGGCGTGCTGCACCAAGGGGCGCACGAGCGCAATGCGCTCTTCCGACCACCCCGACGTGCCGACGAGCACGTTCATCCCGCGCTCGATAGCCGCGCGAACGACGTCGATCGACACCGCGGGCGAGGAGACGTCGACGACCAGATCGGCACCGTCGATCTCGCCGATGCCGCTGCGCGATGACAGCTCGGCCACCACCTCGTACCCCTCGGTGGCGAGGACGACGTCGCGCACGACCCCGCCCAGCCGGCCCGTTGCTCCCACGATGGCGACGCGTGTTGTCATGGTCCCATCCTAGGTATCCGTCCTCAGCGGACGGCGCACCGTCGTGCCGCTCAGACCGGGTGGGTCTCGGGCAGACCCGTCCTCAGCTCGAACGGCAGATGCGCCAGGTCGTTGTGGGTGAGCAGGGTCCACGGCCTCCCCTGCTTCTGAGCGATGACGCTCAGCCCGCAATGCGCCTGGTTCAGGGTCATCCAACGCCAGTCAGGCGCCTGGAGCACTTCGCGGACGAGCCATGAGATGACCGAGTTGTGGGTGATCAGCAGCTCGTGCGTTTCGCCCTGGCGCCGCATCAGGAACTCGGATGCCGCATCCGCCATCTGCGCCCGGCCGGCGTCGATCTCGGCATCCGTGATCGAGCCGAAGAAGGGCTCGTAGACAGACGGGACGTCGGCGTCCAGGCCGGTCGGCACGCAGTCGAACAGCAGCGCAGAGGACTCGGGCGTCACCGACGGCATCCGCTCCGCGAGGATGCGGGCGGTCTCTGCGGCCCGCTCCAGCGGCGAGTGCCACACGGAGTCGAAGGGCACCCCCGAGAGGCGGTCGGCGATGAGCGAGGCCTGGCGCTGGCCCCGGGGCGAGAGGGGGCCGTCCACCAGCCCGTGCTCGGCATCCAGATGCTCACCGTGACGGACGAGGTAGATGAAGTGCGTCACGATCTCGGCAGTCCTGTTCCGGGCGGGCCTCGGCGCACCGCCGCAATCAGCCTACGACATGCGCCGCGCGTGACCCGAGAGCGGCGACCGAGTGTCACGGCCCCTTCACGGACGGCGCGACACGGATGTCACTGCGCTGCGCGCGACAGCTCGGCCAGGTGGCCACGGCCCAGCTGCACCCCGACACCCTGGACCAGTTCGTCGACGTGCTCGGGGGCGTACGCGTTCACGATCGGCGCGACGACGGCACGCTGGGCGAGCAGCCAGGCCACCGCGACCGCGGCATCCGGAGCGTCGACATCCTGCGCCACGGTGTCGAGGGCCTTCAGCACACGCTGGCCGCGCCGGTTCAGATAGGCGGCGACCTGTACCCCGCGGGCGGAGGTTCCGAGCCGCTCCCGTCGACGGTGCCGGCCCGAGAGGAATCCATGGGCCAGCGGGTGCGACGGCGTGACCGCGATCCCCTGCGCCCCGACCACCAGGCGCACATCCCCCTCGTAGCTGCTGCGATGCACGACGTTGTAGTGCACGTCCAGCACGGTGACGCGCGGGTAGCCCGCGGAGGAGAGGATGCGGGCCTCGACCAGCTTCTCGGCGGGGAAGCCCGCAGCGGCGAGATGACGCACCTTGCCCGCTCCCACGAGCCATTCCGCGGTCGCCAGCGTCTCTTCGAGCGGAACCGACATGTCGTCGCCCGCAAGGTAGAGCACGTCGATGCGGTCGGTGCCCAGCCGCGTCAGCGAGGCTTCGACTGCGCGCACGAGATTGACGGGACCCAGTCCGGGGTTGTCGGGATGCGTACCGACCCGTGTGGAGACGACGACGTCGTCGCGGTTGCCGCGCGTGCGCAGCCATTCGCCGATGATGTGCTCGCTGCGCCCGCCGGCGTAGGAGTCCGCCGTGTGCACGGCGTTCCCGCCGCGCTCGATGTAGCGGTCCAGGATGCCGTGGCTGGTGGCGATGTCGACGTTCCACCCGAACTCGGCGCCGCCGAGGATGACCGGGAACACCGTGAGACCGGTTTCGCCGAGCGCCGCCCGGACGGCATGTCCCACACTGCGCCCCTGTACGGGGATCGGCTCGGACGGGTGCGCGGCGGGCGCTCCGACGTCGTGCGCGCGCACGACGGGTGCGACCCTGCCACCGCTGAATTCCGCCATCACCCACCCCCGCCCGCTCATCGACCGGACGTGCTCTTCGTGCGCGCCCCCCGGCGCCTGTTTTTCAGCGTAGGACAGCACACGCGCGGGTGGCGCGCGCGGAGTGTCCGCGTCGTGAATTGCCTATAACGCTTTGATCACGGACATGGCCGTGCCCCCGGCATCCACGTGTGAGACGCGGATGCCGGGGGCACGATCGTGCGGGGATCAGCCCTCCGCGGGAGCCTCCGGACCGGCGTTCGCCGCGTCGCGGCCCTCCTGGTCGGCGGCTTCCTCGACCACGGGCTCGAGCGAGAGCTTGCCGCGGTCGTCGAGCTTGGTGATGCGCACCAGGAGCTTCTGCCCCACCGAGACGACATCCTCGACGTTCTCCACGCGCTTGCCACCGGCGAGCTTGCGGACCTCGCTGATGTGCAGCAGGCCGTCCCGTCCGGGCATCAGCGAGACGAACGCGCCGAACGCCGCGATCTTCACGACGGTGCCGAGGAACTGGTCGCCCAGCTCGGGGTTGGTCGGGTTGGCGATCGCGTTCACCTGGGCGCGCGCGGCCTCGGCCGAAGGGCCGTCCGTCGCGCCGATGTACACGGTGCCGTCGTCCTCGATCGAGATCTGGGCGCCGGTCTCGTCCTGGATGGCGTTGATCGTCTTGCCTTTGGGCCCGATCAGCTCGCCGATCTTGTCGACGGGAACCTGCACGCTGATCACACGAGGTGCGGTGTCGGCCATCTCGTCGGGCGAGTCGATCGTCGCCGTGATGAGGTCCAGAATCGCCAGACGCGCGTCCTTCGCCTGCTGCAGCGCACCCGCAAGCACCGACGACGGGATGCCGTCGAGCTTCGTGTCGAGCTGGATCGCGGTGACGAAATCAGCGGTCCCGGCGACCTTGAAGTCCATGTCTCCGAGGGCGTCCTCGGCGCCGAGGATGTCGGTCAGCGCCGCGTAGCGCGTCTGCCCGTCCACCTCGTCCGAGACCAGACCCATCGCGATGCCCGCGACGGGAGCCCGCAGCGGCACGCCCGCGTTCAGCAGGGCGAGGGTCGATGCGCAGACGGAGCCCATCGACGTCGAGCCGTTGGAGCCCAGCGCCTCGGACACCTGCCGGATGGCGTAGGGGAAGTCCTCGCGGCTGGGCAGCACCGGCACGAGCGCGCGCTCGGCCAGGAAGCCGTGGCCGATCTCGCGACGCTTGGGGCTGCCGACGCGACCCGTCTCACCCGTCGAGTAGGGCGGGAAGTTGTAGTGGTGCATGTAGCGCTTGCGCGTGACGGGTGACAGCGAGTCGATCTGCTGCTCCATCTTGAGCATGTTCAGCGTGGTGACGCCGAGGATCTGCGTCTCGCCGCGCTGGAAGATGGCCGAGCCGTGCACGCGCGGGATGACGTCGACCTGGGCGTCGAGCGCCCGGATGTCGGCGAGACCGCGACCGTCGATGCGAACACCGTCGGAGAGGATGCGGCCGCGCACGATGTTCTTCGTGACCGACTTGTAGGCAGCGGAGACCTCCGCCGCTGCCCCTGCCGGCAGCTGACCGGCCTCGACGGCCGTGGCCACCTCGGCCTTGACGCGGTCCTTGAGCGCGTCGTCGGCGTCCTGACGCTGCTGCTTGTCGGCGATCTGGTAGATGCCCACCAGCTCGTCGTGCGCACGGGACGAGACGAACTCGAACACCTCGTCGCCGTAGGGCGGGAAGACCGGGAAGGACTGGATCTCTTTCGCCGCCGCAGCCGCGATGACGCTCTGTGCCGCGACGAGTTCCCGCAGGAAGGGCTTGGCGGCCTCGAGGCCCTCGGCAACGACGGCCTCGTTCGGCTTGGTCGCACCGCCGCGGATGAGGTTCCAGCTGCCCTCGGTCGCCTCGGCCTCGACCATCATGATCGCGACGTCTTCGGTGCCGTCGGCGGCCGTGACGACGCGACCGGCGACGATGATGTCGAACACGGCCTGCTCGAGCTGCTCCGCCGTCGGGAACGCGACCCACTGGTCGGCGTGCTCGCCCTGTCCGGGGATGAGCGCGAGGCGAACGCCGGCGATCGGACCCGAGAACGGCAGACCGGAGATCTGCGTCGAGGCCGACGCGGCGTTGATTGCGAGAGCGTCGTAGAACTCACCGGGCGCGATCGACATCACGGTGACGACGATCTGCACCTCGTTGCGCAGGCCCGAGACGAACGAGGGCCGCAGCGGCCGGTCGATCAACCGGCAGACGAGGATCGCCTCGGTGGAGGGGCGACCCTCGCGACGGAAGAACGAGCCGGGGATCTTGCCCGCGGCGTAGGAGCGCTCTTCGACGTCGACGGTCAGCGGAAAGAAGTCGAATCCCTCGCGCGGGTGCTTGCCCGCGCTCGTGGCCGACAGCAGCATGGTCTCGTCGTCGAGGTACGCGGCCACGGAGCCCTGCGCGAGCTGCGCAAGCCGGCCGGTCTCGAAGCGGATGGTACGAGTGCCGAAGCGTCCGTTGTCGAGGACGGCTTCGGCGGACGTGATTTCAGGACCTTCCAAGAGGTCTCTCCTTCTATGTTCGTGCGCGCCCGGTCGGGCGTGCGGACGAAGGAGCCGGTCACGGGCAGAAACGGGCGCGCAAGTTGTTCGCAGATCGCTCGCGCTGGCCACCAGTGAAAATCCACCATCTTCGACGATGCGACGCCGGATGGGAGACCACCACAGGGGACCAGCTGCCTGCCGGCCTGCTCCAGATGCTGACGGTTCGTCAGCGATGTGCAGTTGTCGGCTGCCCCTCGATGAGCGGGCAACCTCCCCCACCCTAGCAGTCGGCCAGTGCGAGAACGGCGCGCGCCGCGCTCCCGAGCGCAGCTCCGTAGGCGGGCCCGTGGCCGACGGCGTGCACGGCGAGGGGATGCAGCTGGTGCAGCGGGATGCGCTCGGGCCAGCCGTCGCGAAGAGGGTGCTCACGCTCATACCCCTCGACGATCCGTTCGAGGAACGGGCAGCCGAACAGCGCGAGCATCGCCAGGTCCGTCTCGCGGTGTCCGCCGTGCGCCGCGGGGTCGATCAGCACGACGCCCTCCGTCGACCACAGCACGTTGCCCGACCAGAGGTCGCCGTGCAGGCGGGCCGGCGCATCGCCGTCATCGAACTCCCCCGCCTCGATCCGCTCGCACGCCGCGTGCGCGGAGCGCCAGTCCGGTGTCTCGAGGTTTCCGGCCCCGCGTGCGGCGTCGAGGAAGGGCCGCACGCGCGCGGCGGCGTAGAAACGGCCCCACGAAGCCTCGGCGCAGGTCGGCTGCGGCAGGCGGCCGATGAAGATGTCGCCGCGATGACCCGGCGGCGGGGCCCCGAAGGCGGCGGCTCCCGCGTCGTGCGTCCGAGCCAGGCTGCGACCGAACCGCACGGCCGTCTCACCATCCGGATGCCGGGAGGCAACGCGCTCCAGCACGATGCGGCCGGGCGAGACGGCCCGAACCCGCGCGCACCGCACGCCTCCCCGCGGCTCGGCCTCGGCGAGCCACGCCAGCCCTTCGGCTTCGGCCTCGAAGAATCCGGTCGGAGCGTCAGCGCGCGTCTTGACGACGTCGGGGGGCGGCGTCATCGCATCGGCGCCGGGGCGTGGGGGCGGGTCATCCCTGGACGATACCCGGCGCGGCGCGGCGGGGCCGCTGCTCGAGCGGCACGAAGCCGCGATGCTTGGCCTCGATGCCATCCCCCGCCCGTCGGCCCCGCACACGCCGCCAGAGCCAGGGCAGGGCGTGCACCCGTGCCCAGGAGCCCGCGGGCGCCACGCGTTCGTGTGCGTGCAGCACGTCGTCGAGGTCGCCGAGCGCCTCGGCGTCGGGCAGACCCAGCACCTCCGCTGCCCGGTAGGCGAGCAGCCTGTGACCGCGAGTCGAGAGGTGCACCCGGTCCTCCGCCCACATCGAGGGCTCACCGATCGCCGGCAGCGCCTCGGTGTCGACGAGCAGGGCCCCGGTTCGGCGTGCGATCCCCCGCAGCTCGGAGGAGTAGTCCGCGAAGCGGCGGGCGAATAGGCGTGCGGCGGGACGCCGAGGCAGAAACGGTGTGACGAGCAGCACATCGCTCCCGCCGGCTCGCAGCGCCCGCACGGTCGTCTCGACCTCGCACGCCAGCGCGCGCACATCCGGTCGCGGACCCACGAGGTCATTGGCGCCGATGAAGACCGATGCGAGCGCCGGCCGGAGCGCGAGCGCCACCGGCAGCTGCTCCGTCACGAGGTCGCGCACGCGACGACTGCGCACGGCGAGGTTCGCGTACTGCAGCGGCCGCCCGCTGCCGCGCGCTTGCGAGCAGAGCATGGCGAGACGATCGGCCCAGCCGCGGTAGGCGCCGGCCGGCATCCGCGAGTCGTCGCACAGGCCTTCGGTCAGCGAGTCGCCGAGCGCGACGAACGACGCCCACCGCGGCTGCGCGGGCATCGACACCGTGGCGGGGAGCACGGGCCGCTCACCGGCGCGCGCACGCAGCGCCATGTCCATCGGATTCAGCGCACGGGCCTCGTCGTAGTGGTCCACGAGCTGGCGGCAGAGAGCAGGCCAGGTGCGTGCACGCACGCCCTCTCGAGCGGCGGAGGCGAAGGCCTGACGCTTGGCGGGATCGCCCACGAGATCCCCGACGCGTTCGCGCAGGTCCGCCAGGTCACCCGGGCGGTAGAGCCAGCCGTCGACGCTGCTGCGCACCAGGTCACGTGGTCCCCCGCGGCCCGTCGCGACGACCGGCACGCCACTGGCCAGCGCCTCCTGCACCCCCTGGCAGAAGGTCTCGTTCTCACCCGGGTGCACGAAGACGTCCAGGCTCGCGAGGGCCCGCGCGAGTTCATCGCCCTGCAGAAAGCCCGTGAAGTGCACGTCCGGCAGCACCGCCTCGAGACGGCCTCGGGCGGGCCCCGCCCCGATCACGACCACCCGCACACCGGGCATCGACGAGAGAACCCTGAGATCCTCGACCTGCTTCTCGGCCGCGAGCCTCCCCGCGTAGCCGACGAGCACCTGCCCGGCACCGACGTCGCCCCGCCACGATTCGCACCGGCGCTGCGGGGCGAACCGCTCGGTGTCGACGCCGCGGCCCCACGAGCGCAGGCGATCGACGCCCAGGCGCTCCAGCTGCTCGCGGGCCGACGTCGACGGGGCGAGCGTCAGGGTGGCCCGACGATGCAGGCGAGCGATGTGACGGGCCACGAGAGGGGCCGCGCCGGCGACCCCGTACTTGAGGGCATAGGCCTCGACGTCGGTCTGATACACGGCGACGACGGGAACGCCGAGCGCCCGGGCCGCCTGCACGCCCTGCCAGCCGAGCACGAACGGCGACGCCAGGTGCACGACGTCGGGCGCGAACTCGCGCAGGATCCGAGTGAGCGTCGCGGTGCGGGCGAAGACGACCCGCACCTCGGGGTACGAGGGCAGGGGCACGGAGCGCAGCAGGCTCGACTGCGCGCCGTGCAGATCGGCATCCACCTCGCCGGAGCGCGGCGCGATCACGAGCGTCTCGTGCCCCGCGCGCCGCAGATGGTGGAGCACGTGGAGGACGGATCCCGTCACGCCGTTCATGTGAGGGAGGAAGGACTCGGCCAGCAGTGCGACTCTCACGGTTACACCGTGACGCCCCCGTGCCCTCCCGCACCCCCTGGGCACGCGATCTCGCCGAGAGTTCACGCGCCGCACGCCCGGAGGTCACCTGCCGGTCTCCCGCACGTCGCCGCGGCGCCGCGCCTCCTACCCCTCCGCGCGACCCCCGAGCAGGTCCTCGAAGGACCCGCCCTCCGCCAGGTATCCGGCGGGATCGAACGGGTCCGCGCCCATGCGCGGCCCGCGGGACCCAATCGCCTGTGCGAGCTCCCGCGCCGCGCGGACGATGCGGTCGGCGAGCGGAGCGGCGTCCGCATCGGAGCCGCCCCAGTCGCCGGATGCCGCGAACACACCCGTCGGCACGGGGTCGGCGTGCAGATAGGTGAACAGGGGACGGATCGCGTAGTCGAGGGCCAAGGAGTGGCGGGGCGTCCCGGCGTTCGCGCCGAGCAGCACCGGTGTGCCGGACAGGGCCTGCGGATCGAGCACGTCGATGAAGGACTTGAACAGACCCGAGTAGCTCGTGGAGAAGATCGGCGTCACCGCGATGAGCGCGTCGGCCGAGACCACCGTGTTGATGGCGGACTCCAGCGCCGGCGGGGCGAAACCGGTGAGCAGGTGGTTGGTGATGTCGTGGGCGTGGTCGCGCAGTTCCACGACGTCGAACCGTCGGTCGATTCCGAGGCCGTCGAGCTCGTCGTCGACGGCTTGAGCGAGTCGGTCGGCAAGCAGCCGGGTCGTCGAGGGGTGCGACAGACCGGCCGTCACGACCGCGATGCGGCGCTGGGTCACCTCGCGACCCCTTCTCTCGTCGCCGCTGCCCCGAAGGCGGAGCCCGCAGCCACGGCCGGCACCGCGGCGTCCTCATAGGGCGAGGGGCCGGCGAGGTTGTCGCCCCGGTTGGCCCGCGGGCGTGCCTGGCGAGCGAGTCCGTCGCCGTATGCTGCCTGCACCCGCGCGCCATGCGTCGGCGCGTCGGGAACCTCCGCGGGGCGGTCGACGGCGAGCTCCTTGCGCAGCACCGGCACCACCTCTTCACCGAGGATGTCGAGCTGCTCGAGCACGGTCTGCAGCGGCAGCCCGGCATGGTCCATGAGGAAGAGCTGACGCTGATAGTCGCCGTAACTCTCGCGCATGCCCGCGTAGCGGTCGATGACCTGCTGCGGCGACCCCACCGTGAGGGGCGTCATCTCACTGAAGTCCTCGAGCGAGGGCCCGTGGCCGTATACCGGGGCGTTGTCGAAGTAGGGCCGGAACCGGCGCACGGCCTCCTGGGACGTCTGGGCCATGAACACCTGACCGCCGAGCCCGACGATCGCCTGCTCGGGCGTGCCGTGCCCGTAGTGCGCGAAGCGCTGGCGATAGAGGGCGATGAGGCGCTGATAGTGCTCCTTCGGCCAGAAGATGTTGTTCGCGAAGAAGCCGTCACCGTAGTACGCGGCCTGCTCGGCGATCTCGGGAGTGCGGATCGAGCCGTGCCAGACGAAGGGCGGCACCCCGTCGAGCGGCCGAGGGGTCGAGGTGAACCCCTGCAGCGGCGTGCGGAACTTTCCCTCCCAGTCGACGACATCCTCACGCCACAGTCGATGCAGCAGCGCATAGTTCTCGATCGCCAGCGGCAGACCCTGGCGGATGTCCTTGCCGAACCACGGGTAGACGGGTCCGGTGTTGCCGCGACCCAGCGTGAGGTCCACACGGCCGCCGGCCAGGTGCTGGAGCATCGCGTAGTCCTCGGCGAGCTTCACCGGGTCGTTCGTCGTGATCAGCGTCGTCGCGGTCGAGAGGATCAGCCGCTCCGTCTGCGCCGCGATGTAGGCGAGGGTGGTCGTCGGCGACGACGACCAGAACGGCGGGTTGTGGTGCTCGCCGAGCGCGAAGACGTCGAGTCCGACCTCCTCCGCGTGCTTCGCGATCGTCACGGTGTTGCGGATCCGCTCGGCCTCGCTCGGTGTGCGTCCGGTCGTCGGGTCGGCGGTGATGTCGCTGACGGAGAAGATGCCGAACTGCATCCCCTGCCTCGTGCTGTCGTCGTTCACGTCTGCTCCGCTCCTGCTCTTCCGCGCCTCGCGCGGACCGGCGCATCTCTATGCGCTTGAATGTAATGACGATAACGTGGAGACGCCCAGATTATTCCCGGTCCCCGCGACGGGGACCAGGGTAGGGTGCTGGCTCATGAACGACGCGTCGCGTCGCGGCCGGGCCGCGGCATCCGGACCCCCCGCCGCCTCGGCCGGCAAGAGGCAGCGGATGCCGTTCTGGGACAACGCCCGGTTCGCCGCCATCGTGCTGGTCGTGCTGGGGCACGCCGTGCAGCGCCTGACCTACGACTCCGACATCGCCCTCGCGCTGTACCTCACCGTCTACGCGTTCCACATGCCGGCCTTCGCCCTCATCGCGGGCTATTTCTCCAAGTCCGGAGCACCCAACCGGCAGCAGATGGCGCGCGTCGTCACCGACATCCTGCTGCCCTACGTGATCTTCGAAGGTCTGTGGGTCTTCACCAAGTGGCTCGTCGAGGGCGAGGGGGATGCCAACCTGACGCAGCCGTCGTGGACGCTCTGGTTCTTGCTCGCACTCGGCATCTTCCGGCTCGTCCTCCCCTACCTCGCCCTGCTGCGATGGCCGCTGGTCTGGAGTGTGGCGGTCTCGATCGGCGCGGGGTATCTGACGAACATCGACTCCACGTTCTCACTCTCGCGCACACTGGGCCTGCTGCCGTTCTTCGCCCTCGGCTGGTGGCTGCACGAGAACGACATCGTCGCGCGCCTGCGCCTGATCGATCGCCGGCCGTGGTGGGTGACCGTGAGCGCGGCCGCGATCATCGCCGTCACCGGCTGGGCCGCCTGGGCCTTCCTCGACGTGTGGGAGGCGATGAATCTGCGCACGTGGCTGTTCTACGACGACTCGTACGCGGCCCTCGGGGGCGACCAGTGGTGGGCCGGGGCCGTGCGATTGGCACTGATGAGCGTGGCCCTCATCCTGAGCGTGTCGTTCTTCGCCCTCGTGCCCCGGGGCCAGCATCGCTGGACCCATTTCGGCCAGTACACGATGTACGTGTATCTGCTGCACTCCTTCGTGCTCTACCCGTTCCGGGAGTCGGGCGTGCTGCGCGGGCTCGATCCCACGTGGATCTGGCTGCCGCTCGTCATCGTGGTGTCGGTGCTGATCGCCGTCGGGCTGGCGACGGCACCGGTGCGCCGTGTCTTCCGCCCGCTGATCGAGCCGCGACCCCGGTGGCTGTTCGTCGATCCCGGGCTCGTGTCGCGCTCCCACCGATCCGACCCGACGGGGTCGCAGCGACCTCGGCGGGACTGAGCCCGACCGGCGGGCGGCCTTGCACGTTCCGTCGCCTCCTGGCAAGGGTGTCGGTGCGGTGGCACCTCCGGATTATCGTCCTGCTCATGAGCGATGTGACGATCTTCGCGCCCTCACCCGTCGTGACGATCACGATCGAGGATGCGGGCGGAACACCGGACGTGCACGTCCACGCGGGCGGACAGGGCGTCTGGCAGGCCCGGATGCTGCGCCGCCTCGGCGTGCGCGTCACCCTCTGCTGCGTGCTGACCGGCGAGCTCGGGCGCATCACCCGCGGGATCCTCGACGACGATTCGATCGACATCGCCGCGGTGGAGCGCGCCGGGCGCGGAGCCGCGTACGTGCATGACCGGCGCGGCGGTGAGCGCACCGAGATCGTCGAGTCCGACGGGGATGGGATCGCCCGCCACGATCTCGACGAGCTCTACAGCATGACGCTCCGCGAGGGGCTGCGCTCGCGGCTTGTGATCCTGAGCGGACCGCAGGGCGCCGGGGTGCTGCCCGCCGAGACGTACCGCCGGCTCGCTGTCGACATCCGCGAGACGGGCGGCCGGGTGATCGTCGACCTCGCCGGGGAGCGGCTCTCGGCCGCGCTGGCCGGCGGCGTGGACGTGCTGAAGGTCAGCGACAAGGAACTGCGCGACGACGGCCTGCTCGACGGCGACGGGATGGACGCCGCCATCGCGGTAGTGCGTCATCTGCGCGAGCGCGGGGCCGAGGCGGTGATCCTCTCGCGCGGGGGCGAACCGGCACTGCTCATCGACCGCGACGGCGTCGCGAGCGTGCAGCCGCCGCGCCTGGCGACATCGGACACACGGGGCGCGGGCGATTCGTTCACGGCCGGCCTCGCCGCCGGCCTGGCCCGGGGTCAGCCCGTGCGACGTGCCGCCACGCTCGCCGCCGCGGCCGGTGCCTTGAATGTCACGCGGCACGGCCTCGGCACGGGCGATCCCGAGGCGATCGAGGCATTGCGCGAGCAGGTGCTCGTCCGCTCTCTCGACGATGACGCCGGCAGCGGTGGCGAGGCAGGCGGCGAGCACGTCACTCCGGACGGCTTGGCCGCGCTGGCCGACGAGGCGGACTCATGAGCCGCATCCTCGTCACGAACGACGACGGCATCGACGCCCCGGGCCTGCACGCCCTCGCGCGCGCGGCCGTCGACGCAGGGCACCACGTCACGGTCGCCGCGCCGGCGCGGCAATCCAGCGGCGCCAGCGCGTCGATCATGGCCGAAGAGGAGGCCGGTCACATCGTGGTCGACCGCCGCGAGCTCGAGGGGCTGCGCGGGGTGCGCGCATTCGCCGTGCACGGCGGTCCCGGATTGATCGCGCTCGTCGCGGCCCGCGGCGCGTTCGGCGACCCCGCCGATCTCGTGCTGTCCGGGGTCAATCACGGCGCCAACGTCGGGCGCGCGATCCTGCATTCCGGAACCGTCGGCGCAGCCCTCACGGGCGGCCTCAACGGAGCATGGGGAGCGGCCGTGTCACTCGATGTCGGCATGCATCCGCAGACGTTCCACTGGGATGCGGCGGCGGCCGCCGCACTCGACGTGCTGCCCGTGCTGCTCGAGCGCCCGCGTGGATCGGTCATCAATGTCAACGTGCCCAACAACGCCACGAACCGCGGCATCCGCGAAGCTCCGCTCGCCCCCTTCGGGATCGTCCAGACGACCCTCGAAGAACGGGGCGAGCATCACATCCGCCTCGCCGTGGAGGATCTGCCCTCCGTGGCCGAGCCGGGCACGGATGCGGCCTGCCTTGCGGACGGCTGGGTCACCGTGACGGGACTCGAACCCGTATCGCACGTGCCGCTCGGTCCTGGGCCGGGATGAGAGACGCGCGGTCCGCAGCCCTCGCACGACAAAGGGCCGCCCCACACCTGGGACGGCCCTTCGAGAAGTGCGATTGAACGCTGGTCGGGCTCAGCGACGCAGACCCAGACGCCCGATCAGCGCACGGTAGCGCGCGATCTCGACGTCCTGGAGGTAGCTGAGCAGACGACGGCGCTGGCCGACGAGCAGGAACAGACCACGACGCGAGTGGTGGTCGTGCTTGTGCTCCTTGAGGTGCTCGGTGAGGTCCGTGATGCGCTGCGTCATCAATGCGACCTGCACCTCAGGGGATCCGGTGTCACCGGGGTGCGTCGCGTACTCTTCGATGATCGCCTTCTTGACGTCAGCTTCCAGTGCCATAGATGGGATCCCCTTCCTCTTCGCTGCGCGGTGCCCGACGCCCGATGCGTGAGCTCTCTTTATCCGCGGCCGATCGAACGGCAACCCGCCGAGTCTACCAGCGAACATCGAGGCGCGGGAACGGGTCCCAGACGAGTGGATGCCGCCGCCGCACCGGCCGCGGCATCCGCCCCGCCTCGGTCAGCTCTCCTGCAGGGCACCCTGCAGGTCGAGCACCATGGTGACGTCCTTGCCGACCAGCACCCCGCCGGTCTCGAGCGCGGCGTTCCAGGTGAGGCCGAACTGCTCGCGGTCGATGACGGCGGTGGCGGTGGCGCCCGCCTTGTAGTTGCCCCACGGGTCCGTTCCGAAGCCGCCGAAGTCGACCTCGAAGGTCACGGGCTTCGTCACGTCGCGGATGGTGAGCTCGCCGTCCACCAGCATCCGGTCGTTCTCGACGCGCACGCCGCTCGAGCGGAAGTCGATCGTCGGGTAGGTCTCGGCATCGAAGAAGTCGGCCGAGCGCAGGTGGTTGTCGCGCCCCTCGTCACCGGTGTTGACCGAGGCGACGTCGACGGACGCCGTCACGGTCGTCTCGAGCGGGTTCTCAGGAGCGGTCATCGTCGCACTCTTGACACCGAAGGTGCCGCGCACCTTCGAGATCATCATGTGGCGCACGCTGAAGGTCACTTCGCTGTGCGAGGGGTCGAGCACCCAGGTGCCCGCCTTGTAGCCGGGAATGTCGAGAGCGGTAGCGGTCATAGAAGGTCTCCTTGGTTCGACGTCGCGGTCGCGACACGTTCACGGGGCCCAACCAGTATGCATCCGCATGTATTCCCGCACATGTGCTCGCGGTCCCGCAGCCGCCTCTCGTCAGCCGCCTCTCGTCAGCCGACCTCGAGCAGGTCGATCACGAAGATCAGCGTCTTGCCGCCCAGGAAATGACCGCCAGGGGGGCCGTAGGCGAGCTCGGGCGGGACGACCAGTTCGCGGCGTCCCCCGACTTTCATGCCCGGAATGCCCTCCTGCCACCCCTGGATCAGGCCGCGCAGGGGGAATTGGATGCTCTCGCCCCGGTTCCAGGAGGAGTCGAACTCCTCCCCCGAGGCGAAGTCGACACCCACGTAGTGCACCGTGACGGTGTCGCCCGCTTTCGCCTCGGCACCGTCACCTTCGATCAGGTCACGCACGGCGAGAGTCTCGGGGGCGTCGCCCTCGGGGGCATCGATCTGGGGCTTCGTTCGATCAGTGGTCATGACCCCATCCAACCCGACCCCGAGGACACGGGTCAACGCACCCTTTCGCGGGAGGACGGAAACCGTTGCGCGGGCTCTTGACAGTCGCCTCGCGCGGGTCCACCCTTATATCAGATCCACTCAGCGCCCGGGAGTCACGCAGGCATCGCCGCTGCACCGGGCGCTGAGTCTGTCCCCGGCCAGCCGCAGCCACCCTCGCCCGAGGGAATGACGTGCCGTCGCAGGCTCTGCGTCTCGAAAGCCCTCCGCTCTCAGAGCGAGAAGAGCGCCTGCCGCGCGAGGGCGGTGCGCTCGAGCAGCACCCGCTCGTCTTCTGCGGCGCGGGGATCGCGACCCGACAGAGCACGCTGCCTGGCCGCGGCCAGCGCCGCCGCGTCGTGGATGAAGGTGCGCATCACCGTGCGGCGATCGGTGCGCAGCGTGCGCGCCCACTCCAGCGCCTGCCGCCGACCGGATCCGGTTGCGAGCATGTCGACTTCTTCGGCCGTGAACCATCCCGCCGCGGCGTACTCGCCGAGCCGTCTGTGGGTCAGCCGCGCCTCCTCGCGTTTGAGAGCGAGCACGCCGAGGATGAACAGCGCGAACAGAGGAACCTGGAGGGTCACGTACAGGGCGAAGAAATCCCCCAGCAGGGCGGATCCGTTCCAGAACGCGTGCAGCACGACCGCGCCGGCGACCCCGCCCAGCCACGGACCCATCGCCCCCGCGACGGACGTGCCGCGCCGCGCCGCGAGTCCGAGTGCGAATCCGATGACCGCCGTGAACATCGCGTGCGCGAACGGCGAGAGGATGCCGCGCACGAAGAAGGTGCCGGTGACCTCGCCGAGCCCGCCCTCGAGATAGCTCACGGCGAAGTACTGCACATTCTCGGTGAGGGCGAACCCCGCTCCGACGAGGGCCCCGTAGACGACGCCGTCCACCGGCCCGTCGAAGGCGCGCCGGGCCGTCGCATAGATCAGCAGCAGCCCGAGCCCCTTGCCGACCTCCTCGACGACGGGCGCCTGGACGACCGCCGAGAACAGCTGCCGCAACGCCGAGCCGTCGTTGCCGATGAGCCCCGATATCCCGAGGTCGACCAGCAGCGCGATCGCGACCGAGGCGATCGCTCCCCAGGCGACGGCGAAGACGAGCAGGCCGCGCGGTTCGGGCTCCCAGCGGTCGATCAGACGCACGGCGAACAGCACCCCGACGAACGGGACCAGGGCCATCGCGAACCCGAGGATCGACGCCCCCGCACCCAGGAAGGTCAGGAAGTAGCCGATCAGCGCGACCGAGACGACGACCAGCGCCCCGAACAGCCACACCGACGGGCGCCGGCCGCGACGGGCGACCCGGGGCATCGCGGGCACGGTCTCGAGCTGCGGAGGCGGGGGCGGGATCAGCGCGGGCGACCCCGGATGGGGCTGCGAGAACGGGGACGGGTAGCGCTCCGGCACCCCGCCGCCGTCCGGCCAGGGCGGGGGCTCGTAGGTCACCTCACCAGCCTATGCGCGGGCGGGCGGGGGGCGCCGAACCGGTAGCGTGGGACGTGTGCGTTTTGCCCACATGGTCCTTCCCGAGTCCCCCGAGGCAGTCCTCGCCGTCATCGACGGAGCCGAGGCGGTGCCCGTCCGCAGCATCCTCGACGCCGCACCCGCCGACCTGCAAGCGCTGATCGAGGGCGGCAGCGAGATGCTCGACCGGGTGCGGGAGGCCGCATCCTCCCCCGCCGCCGCCCGCGCCCGAATTCCGCTGGCCGAGGCCGCCTACGCATCCGCCGTCTCGCGCCCGCCCCTGATCCTCGCGATCGGCCTCAACTATTCCGCCCATTCCAGTGAGCTCGGCCTGAAGACGGACGCCGCTCCCACCGTCTTCACGCTGTGGCCGAACTCGCTCGCCGGGCACGAAGGCACGACGACATGGCCCCGTTCCCTGAGCGAGGCGGTCGACTACGAATCCGAACTCGGCGTGCTGATCGGGCCGGCCGCCCGCGACGTCGACGAGGAGCACGCCCTCGACCACGTCTGGGGCTACACGGTGGTCAATGACATCACGGCGCGCAACATCCAGTTCGCCGAAGCCCAGTGGTCGCGCTGCAAGTCCTTCGACGGGTTCACCCCGACCGGTCCCGTCGTGGTGACCGCCGACGAGGTGCCCGACCCGCAGGACCTGCACATCTGGGCGGTCGTCGACGGGCACACGGTGCAGGATGCCTCGACGAGCCAGATGGTGCGGTCGGTGGCGACGTTGATCTCGCACCTCTCGGGGTCGACGACGCTTCTGCCCGGCACACTGATCTCGACCGGCAGTCCCGGGGGCGCCGGCTATTCACGGGATCCGCAGATCTTCCTCCGGGACCGGTCGACCGTGACGGTGGGCGTCGACGGCGTCGGCGAGCTCACCACGCACTGCCGCATCCTGGACTGACTTCACCGGCCAACGCTCCTGGCGCCTCGCCGTCGTCCGCAGGCAGGATGAGGGCGTTCAGGACCGCGGCGGCTTGCGGGAGAAGACCTCGAGGCGTTCCGCAGGCGTGAGGGCGCTCATCCGCTCGTACCAGGCGGGCGAGAAGAAATCGCCGGCGGGCGCGGCATCCACGGGCACCACGGTGTGGGTGACCGTGCCGTCGTAGACGTGCACGAGCTGGAAGCTCTGTGCACCGTCCATGCCGTTGATGGATGTCTGGGGTTGCCCGACATCCATCGTGTAGCAGGTCGCGGCCGCCACGCTCACGGGCACTCCCGCGAACGTGCCGTGGGTGGCGTAGTGCAGGTGGCCGGCGAGGATCGAGCGCACGTCGGTGCCGGTGATGACCTCGGCCAGGCGGTCCTGCCGCTGCAGCTCGAGGATGCCGAACAACGGCACGTAGCTCGGCAGCGGCGGGTGATGCAGCGCCAGGACGGTTCCCAGCGGCGCCGGCGTCTGCAGCTGGGCCGCAAGCCACTCCAGCTGTGCGTCGTCGAGGTCGCCGTGGTTCCAGCCGGGAACAGACGTGTCGAGCGCGATCAGCCGCAGGCCCCCGAGGTCCCAGGCGCCCGTGACCGGCTCCTCGCTGGGATCGAGACCCAGCAGGTCCCGCCGCAGCTCGGGCCGCTCGTCGTGGTTGCCCGCCACCCACACGAGGGGAGCGTCCATTCTGCGCGCCACCGGCTCGACGATCTCACGCAGGCGCGTATAGGCACCGGCTTCACCGAGGTCGGTGAGGTCGCCCGTGAAGACGATGGCGTGCGGGCGTACCTCGGACTGTTCGAGGCGGTGCAGGGTGCGGCGCAGATTCGCCTCGGTATCGAAACGACCGCCGAGCCGAGGGTTGCCCTGCAGCAGGTGCGTATCGCTCAGATGCACGAGGGTGCGCAGGGGCGGGGGATGCTGACCGAAGGCCACCGATGCCGTGCTCACCCGGCCAGCCTACGGTCGCCACCGCCGCACCCGCACCCAATCCGTTTCGGCTTCCGCGGCGGATCACCCCTGAGGCCGCGGAAGCGCCGCGCCGGAGGAGGCCGCCGATCGTGCCAGTGCCGCACACGACAGGGCCCGAGGCCGCGGAGCCCGAGAACCCAAGGCCCGCGAACGCAGGATCCGGCGCCGCGGCATCCGGGTCCTCGGGACGCAGAGTGCGTACCGCGGGGTGGGCCGCCGTCGCCGGGATCGTCTCGGCGGCGGTGTTCCTGGCCGCCGCCGAGCTGGTTGCGCTGCTCGTCGGGCAGGGCGCGAGTCCGCTGCTGGCGGTGGGATCGTTCGTCATCGACATCGCGCCGCAATGGCTCAAGGAGTTCGCGATCTCGACGTTCGGCGCCTACGACAAGATCGCCCTCCTGGCCGGCCTCGGCCTCGCGGTGGTCATCGCCGCCGGCATCGCCGGCGTCCTGGAGCTGGTGCGCCCGCCGCTCGGCCTGGTCGCTCTCGGTGTCGCCGGCGCCCTCTCGCTGGCCGCTGTGCTCACCCGCGCCGGAGTGCCTCCGTTCGCGTTCCTCGCACCACTGGCGGGCACGGCCGCCGGCGTGTTCGTGCTCCTCGTGCTCGCCCGCCGACTCCGCGGATGGCGCTCCCCCGCCGCGACGGCCTCGGACGCGGCGCTGGACCGGCGACGGTTCTTCGTGGTCGCGGGCATCGCGGCGGCCGGATCGATCCTGGTGGGCGTGGGATCGCGCGTGGTCAGCTCGGTGAACGCGTCGATCACCGCGGCACGCGAGGCGCTGCGCCTGCCGGCCCCCGCGTCGCGGGTGCAGGTTCCCGAGGGGGCAGAGCTCGACGTGCCCGGACTCTCACCGCTCTACACGCCGAACGCCGACTTCTACCGCGTCGACACGGCGTTGACCGTGCCCGAGGTGGATCCCGCCACGTGGCGGCTCGTCGTGGACGGGCGCGTCGGCCAGCGGGTGGAGCTGACATTCGACGACCTCGTGGACATGGGCCTCGATGAGTACTCCATCACGCTCACCTGCGTGTCGAACGAGGTCGGCGGCGACCTCGTCGGCTCCGCGATATGGCAAGGAGTGCCGGTGCGCGACGTGCTGCGGCGGGCCGATCCCGACGCCGACGCCGACATGGTGCTCTCGCGCAGCATCGACGGGTACACCGCCAGCACGCCGCTGGACGCCCTCACCGACGACGGGCGGGATGCGATCCTCGCGGTCGCGATGAACGGCGAGCCCCTCCCCCTCGAACACGGCTTTCCGGTGCGGATGGTGGTGCCCGGATTGTACGGCTACGTCTCGGCCACGAAGTGGCTCACGGAGCTGACCGTGACCACATTCGCTGAGGACGAGGCGTACTGGACGCCTCGCGGATACGACGCCCGCGCCCCGATCAAGATGTCCTCGCGCATCGACACCCCGCGCACCGGCACGCCCGTGCAGGCCGGCATGGTGCCCATCGCCGGCGTGGCATGGGCGCAGACGGTCGGCATCGAGCGCGTCGAGGTGTCGATCGATGATGGCCCGTGGCAGGACGCGACGCTGTCGACGCCCGTGAACCGCGACACGTGGGTGCAGTGGATGCTGGAGTGGGATGCATCGCCCGGCACCCACTACATCGCGGTCCGTGCGGTGAACGCGGACGGCGAGCTGCAGATCGAGGAACGCGCACCGATCGCCCCCGACGGCTCGAGCGGCTGGCAGCGCACGCTCATCACCGTGCAGTGAGGCACGGCGTCAGGCAGCTCGTCAGTACAGCCCCTGCACCTCACCCTGCGCCTCGAGCCATGCGCTGCGCCGCTCGAACAGGCCGGGAACCGCGGCGCGTGCGCGGGCGATGATCTCATGCAGCTCGGCGTGCACGAGCCGGCCATCCCTGACGACCACCTCGCCGTCGACCATCGTCATGTCGACGTCGGATCCCCGCACCGCGTGCACGAGGTTGTGGTGCACGTTGGCATAGCCGCCGTCCGGCAGCAACGGCGTCATCCGAGGGGTGTCCGTGCGCACGGCGACGAGGTCCGCCTTGTGCCCCACGGCGATCCGGCCGAGGGCGTCGCCCTGGCCGATGGCTGCGGCACCGCCCCGCGTCGCCATGCGCAGCACGTCCCACGAGTCCATCGCGGCGGCATCCATGGTGCGCAGCTTTCCGAGCAGAGAGGCGACCTTCATCTCCTCGAACATGTCGAGGTTGTTGTTCTCCTTCTCGCCGTCGGTACCGAGACCGACGTTGACCCCCGCCGCCAGCATCTCGGCGACGGGCGCCATGCCGCTGGCGAGCTTCATGTTCGACACCGGGTTGTGCGAGACCCCGACGCCGCGCTCGGCGACGAGGGCGATCTCGTCGTCATCGAGCCACACGGCATGCGCGATCATCGCGCGGGGGGCGTCGAAGAATCCCAGGCGATCGAGGGCGAACATCGGCCGCGCCCCGTAGCGCGAGACGAAGTCGCCGACTTCGATCTCGGATTCGCTGCAGTGGGTGTAGAGACCGGTGTCGTAGGCCCGCGCCATGTCGATCGCCCGGCGCTGACCCGCGGCGTCCGCATAGAAGGGATGCTCCAGTCCCACCCAGGGCATGATGCGCCCGTTGGCCGCGCCGGTCCACTCGCGCAGCATCCGCTCGTTGTCATCGAGCGTGTCGAAGTAGTCGAAGTCGGGGTGCTCGCCGACGTAGTTGACCGACACCAGGCGATTGCCGAGGGCGGATGCCGCACGGGCGGCGCCGTCCATGAACCGCCACATGTCGACGACCGTCGTCGTGCCCGAGAGCAGGCCCTCGGCGTAGCAGAGCCAGGCGGCCGCCTCGGCCTCGTCGGGGCGCAGCACCCGATGCATGGGGTCGATGTGCAGGCGCAGCCACTCCCACACCGGCAGGTGCTCCGCCGTGCCGCGCAGCACGCCCGAGTGATGGTGCGCGTTGACGAGTCCGGGGATCAGCACCCGGTCGGGCAGGTCGAGGCGCTGCGCGCCCGGATGCGCCGCGATGAGGGCGGCGGCGTCGTCCACCGCGGCGATGGTGTCGCCGACGATGAGCACGCCGGCGTCGGTCAGAACGGTTGCGGCGTCATCCATCGGGACGACGACAGGGGCGGTCAGCAGGCGGGGCGTGGGGCTCATGGGGCACTCTCGTCGGGAATTCGTGCCGGCGGCGGGGCGCGACGCCCCGCCGCCGTCGGATCAGCGTTCGTACGCGATGAGGTCCGGCTGCTCGGCGTAGACCTCGTCGAGAACTGTCATGTCGAACAGCTCAGCCGCGGTGACATCGAACCCGGAGCTGATCAGGCTGCTGACGGTCTGCTCCTGCAGATCTTCAGAGATGGTGAACAGGCCGTTCTCGACGGTCTCGTCCGAGACGACGAGCAGCTCGGCCTGCGCGACCGCGCTGGCGACGGAGGTCTCGAGTTCGAGCCCCAGGTCCGCTCCGTACTCCTCGACCGCGAGCTCCGCCCCGGCCGCGGGGTCGGCCACCGCGTCCGTCCATCCCTGGATCTCGGCGGCGAGGAACGCCTTCAGCCGCTCGCGCTCGGTCTCGATCGTCTCGTCGGTCGCGGTCACGACGTGTGCGACGAACGGCAGGCCATTGTCGGCGAACAGCAGGTCCGTGACCGCGATGCCCTCCACCTCGAGCGTGACGGACTGGCTCGTGACGAAGGCGATCAGGCCGTCCACCTCACCGGTCACCAGCGGAGCGGGGTCGTACTGGACGGGGACGATCTCGACGTCGGAGGCGTCGATGTCGTTGACGGCCAGGAACGCGTCGAAGACGGGACGGTTCGAATCCTGCACGCCGATCTTCTTGCCGATCATGTCCTCGGGAGAGCCGATCGCGGCGCCGTCGGCGAGCGAGGCGATCGTGAACGGGTTCTTCTGGAACGTCGCGCCGATCACCTTGAGCGGGGCGCCCTCGTTCGCCACGGCGGCACCCACCGAGAGCGCGTCGGTGAACGAGACATCCGCCGTGCCCGACAACAGCTCGGGGATGCCGCTCGAAGGCCCGGGAACCAGATTGACCGACGAGAAGCCCGCGTCTTCGTAGTAGCCCTCAGCGTCGGCGATCAGCTCGCCCGACCATTCCTCGTTGAGGATCCAGCTGAGCTGCACCGCGAGGTCGCCGAGGTCGGCGGCGTCGACGGGCGTCGTGTCGGTGGTGGAGGATGCACCGCCGGCGCAGGCGGACAGGGCGAGCGCCGCGGCGGCGACGGCGGTGCCGACGGCCGTACCGCGGGCGCGCCGGGAGGTGACGAAGGTCATGGTGCTCGTTTCTCTCGATGCAGGCCGCCCCGGGGCGGGGACGGTGGTCCGGTGCCGCGCAGATGCCGCATCCGGACAGGAATGATCGTAGAGAACTATCGTTTATTGCAGATAGCGATCATGTATCGCCCGTGTTTCCCTCTGCCGAGCAGACCCCGCACCGACCGTGGGCCGCGTCAGCGCTCGGCGGCGTAGACCAGAACGATCCGTACGGGGCCGTGTCCCCGCGCCGCCCAGCGGTTGCGCAGGCCGCCGGGGTGGGTGATCGCATCGCCCGACCCCAGCTCCCACGTGCCGCGCCCCTCGACCTCGACGGCGATCTCGCCCTCGACCACGTAGACGGTGACCTCGCCGTCCGACTTGTACCAGTCCCCCATGTAGTCGCTGGGCTCCACGACGTACTCCTGCACGGATGCGACGCCCGAGTGGACGACACGGGTCTTGGCGGCGTTGGCGACCTCGGCCACGGGGACCCACGTCGCGTCGTCGCGTCGCGAGACGTGCACGGACTCGGGCTGCGGGGACGCCGGCAGCAGGACGGAGGGCGAGAGGCCGAGCACATTGGCGACGCGGTACAGCGTGATCAAGGACGGCATCGTCTGGCCGCTCTCGATCTGACTGAGGAAGGGCTGACTGATGTCGGCCGCCGCGGCGAGCGCGCGCATCGAGAGCTTCTTCTCGGTGCGGGCCTCGCGGATCGCGCGCCCGAGGAGTGCGCCGATACCCCCGCCGGAGGAGCGAGAGGCGGCTCCGGGATCGACCGGGGAGGATTCGGGCATCGCCCCACCCTAGCGATCCGAAGCCCACGCGTCATCGCTGTCACCTATCGGTGATTGCTGCTTGCGATACGGCACCACACCGGCCCGGTCGGCGCGGAACCGAGGACGCGAGGGGGCGGGCCGGGCGTTCGAAACAAGAAGTTTACGTGATCGACATACGGGACCGCCGCATGCACGAGCACCCTTTTATGCCTGGTCAGAGGCCTATTCCGTCGATTCTGACGCGCATGTACCTCACTGTACCTCTGACATAGCCTGTGAGAACCATGACCCACCCGCTGCTCACTCTGACGTCCGTGCCGGACGGCGACGAGGCGCTGCACGAGCGCATCGCCGAGCAGATCCGTCGACGCATCGACGCCGGAGTGTGGGGACGCGGTCAGCAGCTCAAGCGCGAGATCGAGCTGGCCGACGACCTGCACGTCGCGCGCGGCACCCTCCGGCGCGCGCTGCGCTCGCTGGTGGAGTCCGGTCACCTCGTCCAGCGTCATGGGGTCGGCACGTTCATCGCGGGAGAGCCCTCGCACGTGACGGCCTTCGAGTCGCTCGGCGAACGGCTGGAGCGCGGCGGCATCCGCTTCGAGACGACGGAGCTGGCGCGGGAGATCGCATCTGCCGGTGACTGGGGGGCGGGTGCAGAGGCGGGTCCCGCCCTCGTGCTGCGCCGCCTGCGCACGGCGGAGGGCGCACCCGTGTCGCTCCTGCTCAACGCCGTCTCGCTGCGCGCAGCACCCGGGCTCACCGAGACCGACCTGTCGGGACGCTCGCTCTACGCGACGCTGGCCGACGACTTCGGAGTCGTGATCGAGCGCTCCGACCTGATCTTCACGGCGGTGCCCGCCGACCACGGGACCGCTCACCTGCTCGCCGTCGACGCCGGGAGTCCCCTGACGCACATGAGCCAGATCAGCTACACGCAGCGAGGCGAGGTCGTCGATGTCGCCTCGGCATGGATCCGCCCCGACCGGCACCAGCCGGGCGTCACGCTGTGGGGAGGCCGCTCGTGAACGGCGCGGCGATCCGCGCGGCGAGCCTGTTCGACCCGGCATCCGGCCGCTGCGTCGTCGCCGCCTTCGACCACGGCGGGAGCGGCATGCCGCGCGGCGGCGAGGACGCCCCCGAGCGTGTCGCCGCGATCGTCGCCGGCGGGCCCGATGCCGTGCTGCTCGGTCAGGGGCTGGCGCGCCTGAGCCTGCGCGATTTCGCCGCCGCCGGCGCACCGCGCCTGATCATCGCCCTCGACGCTCCCGTCTTCTCCGACCGCCCGGGAACGACGGGCGCGATCCGGGGTCACCGCCGCACCGCGCGTGCGGACGAGGCGCTGCGCGACGGTGCGACGGCCGCCAAGGTGGTCCTCCCCCTCGGGACGGGGGAACTCTTCGCGGATTCGGTCGAGCTGGTCGCGCGCGCCGCCCGCGAATGTCAGGCCGCAGGGCTTCCGCTGATCGTCGAGCCCGTTCTGTGGGGCACCGAGGTGCCGCCGTCCGGGGCGGAACGCGACGCCCTCATCGCCCATTCCACGCGCGCGGCCTGGGAGCTGGGCGCAGACCTCGTCAAGATCCATGCGCCCGAGCAGGTCGAGACCCTCGCGCTGATCACGCGCAGCGCGCCGGGGCCGGTCCTGGTGCTCGGCGGCGCCCCGACCGACACGGCGACGTTCCTGCGTGCCGCGGACGCATGGATCCGCGCCGGCGCCCGCGGCATCGCCGCCGGCCGCAACGTCTGGTCGCGACGCGATCCTCGGGCGGCGATCGCGGGCCTGCGCCGAGTCGTGCACGATCGCGACCTCGCCGGCGCGCTGCGGATGCCGGAGCAGCCATGACCCTGCGCATGCGTCTCGACGGAGCCCGCGGAGTGCGGGCGGAGCAGGTCGACGATCCCGTCGCCGGCCCCGGCACCGTGCTGCTGCGCGTCGACGAGGCGAACCTCTGCCCGACGGATGCCCGCAAGTGGGCCGACCCCACCCTGCCCCGGCGGCTGCGCGGCGCGCCCCTCGTGCTCGGGCACGAGTTCGCGGGCACCGTCGTCAGCGCGGGCCCCGATGTCAGCGGCTGGGACGCGGGCGACCGTGTGGCCGTCGACCCGGTCATCCGCTGCGGGCGCTGCCCGCACTGCGCCGCGGGCGAGGTCATCCTGTGCGAGCGCCTGACAGGTGTCGGCGCCGCCGCCGGGGACCCGCTCGCCTGCGCCGAGCTGCTCCGCACCCACGGCATCGGCGGCGCATTCGCCGAGCGCGTGCTCGTGCCGGCGGCCAACCTCATCCGCCTGCCCGCCGACGTCGACCAGGCCGCGGGAAGCCTTGTCGAGCCGCTCGCCGACGTGCTCTCGAGCATCGAGGTCTCGGGCGCCTCTCGGGGCGACACCGCGGCCGTGATCGGACTGGGACCGATGGGTCTGCTGCACCTGCAGGCCCTGCGCGCCGCCGGCATCACCGCCGTCGGCGCCGACATCCGTGCCGACCGCCGCGCCACGGCCCGCCGGCTCGGCCACGACGCCACCGCGCCGGACCGGCTGCCCCGCGCGCGCCACGTGTTCGTCGTCGCCGGGGGAACCGGCTTCGACCCCGCCTTCGCCCTGGCGCAGGCCGCACTCACGCGCGGGGGCACGATCGTGCTGTTCGCCTCCGCACCGCGCGGCACGCGCGTCGAACTCGACCCGAACGCCCTGCACTACTCACGCTCGCGCATCGTGGGCGTCGTCGGCTTCGAAGACCGCCACGCCGATGCCGCGCTGCGGATGCTCGGCGCGGGGGCGATAGACGTCGCGACCCTGCGCCAGCCGGTGTTCGAACTCGCCGACCTGCAGCGGGCCTTCGAGAGCCTGGGCGCCCTCGGCGCCTTGAAGCCTGCCATCACGATCACCCCCGCATCGACCTCGAACGCCCACGAAGGAGAATCATGACGCTCACCGTGCATCCCCCGGGACCGCACCTGCACCCCGACGCCGCGGCCTTCCTCGACCGCGGCCCCCGCGGCCTGCTCATCGGCGGGGAGTGGGTGCGGGCGGCATCCGGCGCCACATTCGCCACGCGCGATCCCGCCACCGGGGAGCACCTGGCCGAGATCGCTCGAGCCGACACGGCCGATGTGGATGCGGCGGTCGCCGCCGCGACGGAAGCGCTCACCGCCCCGGCGTGGGCCGAGATGACCCCGGCCGCCCGCGGCGCGCTGCTCTGGCGCATCGCCGATGTCATCGAAGAGCACGCCGACGAGCTCGCCCAGCTCGAGACCCTCGATCAGGGCAAGTCGTGGCGCACCGCCCGGTTCGGCGAGATCCCCGCAGCGGTGAACCAGTTCCGCTACTACAGCGGCTGGCCCACCAAGATCCTGGGCGAGACGATCCCGACATCGCTGTCGCGGACGCCGCCGGGCAAGCAGGTCTTCGCGTACACCCGCCGTGAGCCCGTGGGCGTCGTCGCGGCGATCGTGCCCTGGAACTCGCCGATGCTGATGGCGAGCATGAAGCTCGCGCCCGCGCTGGCCGCCGGGTGCACCCTCGTGCTCAAGCCCGCCGAGGACACACCCCTGACCGCGCTGCGACTGGGCGAGCTGCTCGGGGAGGCCGGGCTGCCCGCGGGCGTCGTCAACGTCGTCACCGGCTACGGCGGTGAGGCGGGCGAGGCGCTCGCCACGCACCGCGACGTCGCCAAGGTCACCTTCACGGGCTCGACGGCGGTGGGCAAGCACATCGCGGCCGCCGCCGGCGCCGACCTGCGCCGCGTCACGCTCGAGCTCGGTGGCAAGTCGCCGTCGATCGTGATGGACGACGCGGACATCGACCAGACGATCGAGGCCGTCTCGCGCGGCATCTTCGACAACGGCGGCCAGGTGTGCGTGGCGAGCTCCCGCATCTACGCCCACCGCGACGTGTACGAGCGCCTGGTCGAGGGGATGGCCGCCTTCGGCTCGTCGCTGCGGCTCGGGCACGGCCTCGACCCCCACGCCGATCTCGGGCCCCTCGTCAGCGCCACGCAGGCCGAGCGCGTCGATGCCTTCGTGGCAGAGGGCCGCGCCGCCGGTGTCGACGTCGTGACCGGCGGACGGCGCGACGGTCCCGCCGGCACGTTCTACTCCCCCACCGTCTTGACCGGTGTGCGGGAGGACATGCGGCTGATGCGCGAGGAGATCTTCGGCCCGGTCGCCGCCGTGACCCCCTTCGACGACCTCGACGAGGTGATCGGATGGGCCAATGACACGCGCTACGGCCTGGCCGCGAGTGTGTTCACGCAGGGACTGTCGAACGCGCACCGCATCGCCGGGCGCCTGCAGTCGGGCACGGTGTGGGTCAACTGCCATTCGTTCCTGGGACCGGAACTGCCCAAGGGCGGCCACAAGGAGTCCGGCTGGGGCTACGAGAACGGCGCCCAGGGGCTTGAGAACTATCTCGAGACCAAGACCGTCGTGGCGGTGATCTGATGACCCTCATCCTCGGCGCATTCGAGATGGTCAACCCCAACAACGGGCTGCCGACGTGGACCCACCCCGACGGGCGCGGCGACGAGTGGGACGACCTGGCGCACTGGACCTCGCTCGCGACGACGCTGGATGCCGCGGGGTTCGACTTCCTGTTCTTCGCCGACACCTACGGCTACCCCGTCATCGACGGGCGGGTGCCGGATCAGACGGTGGCCCACGGCATCCAGTTCCCGGCGCTCGACCCGATGCTGATGATCTCGGCGCTGGCGGCGCAGACGCGCTCGCTCGGCTTCGTGCTGACGTCGCCGACGGTGGCGGAGCGGCCCTACTCGACCGCACGCCGATTCGCGACGCTCGATCGACTGACCGGCGGCCGGGTCGGCTGGAACATCGTCACCGGCAGCTCGCAGGCGACGACCGACGCGCTCTTCGGACTCGCCGCGGGTCGTCACGACGACCGCTACGACGCCGCCGACGAGTTCGTCGAGCTCTGCCTGCGGTTCTGGGAATCCTCCTGGGAGGACGACGCCGAGATCCGCGACCGCGCACGGAACGTCTATGCGGACCCCGCCCGCGTGCACCCGGTCGCCTTCGACGGGCGCTACCACTCCGGCCACGGTGTCTTCGCCGTGCCGCCGACGCCGCAGCGCACCCCCGTGCTCTTCCAGGCCGGCACGTCCGACCGCGGCCGGGCGTTCGCGGCCCGCAATGCCGAGGCGGTCTTCATCCAGGGGCAGTCGATCCCCCAGGCCGCCGGCGTCGTGCGCGACGTGCGCGAGCGCGCCGCCGCGCTGGGGCGGCCCGAGACCGACGTCGCCGTCATCAGCGGCGCGACGATCACCGTCGCACCCACCCGCGCGCAGGCGCAGCGCCGGCGCGACGAGCTCGATGCCCTGTACGCCATGGACGATGCGGCCGTGATGTTCGCGGGATTCACGGGCGTCGACCTCTCCGGCATCGACCCCGAGACGGCCCTGGAGGACGTGCGCCTGCCCGACGGCGGTGCGCAGGGCCAGACGCTGCTCGACCGCTACCGCGCCCAGGGCAGCGTGCGCGTGCGCGACGTGCTCGACGGGTTCCGGCGCCGCGGCATCCGCGGGTTCCAGATCACGGGCTCGCCCACCGACGTCGCCGATGAGATGACCCAGATCGCCCGCGAGACCGGCCTGGCCGGATTCATGCTCGAGCCCACGTTCGGCGGCCTGGGAGCGTTCGAGGACTTCTGCGAGCTGGTCGTGCCGATCCTGCGCGACCGCGGCCTGGTCGGCGATCCCCCGCAGGGGGCCACCCTGCGGGAACGCGTGACCAACGCCGACGGCCCCCGCCTGCCCCCCTCCCATCCGGCGACCCGCCTGCGCGCGGGCGCCTGACCCCTGCCCGAAATCCGATCGAACACGAGGAACAATGAACACCACCGGTGTCGAGGCCGTGCTGCGCGGCCTCAAGAAGGCGGGGGTGAGCGTGGCGACCTATCTGCCCGACTCACTCCTGAAGGAGCTGTACCCGGCGCTGGACGGCGCCCCCGACATCCGCACGATCCCCGTCACCAACGAGGGCGAGGGGGCCGCGATAGCCGGCGGCGTCTTCCTCTCGGGCAAGCGCGCCGTGCTCGTGATGGAGAACTCCGGCCTGCGGGCCGCGACCGAGCACCTGTCGCGCCTGGGGCTCGGCTCCGGCATCCCCGTCGTCATGATCATGAGCTACCGCGGCGATCTGGGCGAGAACAACTGGTGGGCGGTGCCCCACGGCATCACGATGGAGCCGCTGCTCGGCGCCCTGCGCATCCCCTACCGGGTGGTGCGCCGCGAGGACGAGATCGAGCAGGCCATCGTCGACGCGTACGAATGGTCGTACACCGCGTACTACCACTCGGCGGTCGTTCTGGCGGGGGAGGTCGTCCGATGAGCATGTCGCGCTTCGCCTGCATGCAGGCCCTCGGCCGGCACCTCGAGTCCGAGCTGGTCATCCTCTCGCTGGGCGGCGCCGTGGACGAGTGGTACAACGCGGCGCCGCACATGCGCGCCGGCAGCCTCTTCCAGCAGCAGCTCGGCTGCGTCAGCGCCGAGGCGTTCGGACTGTCGGTGGGACTGCCGCACCGGCGGATCGTCTCGCTCGACACCGACGGCGGGATGCTGTTCAACCTCGGCGTGCTCGCGACGCTCGGCAACGAGCAGCCGCACAACCTGTTCGTCGTCGTGTGGGACAACGAGCAGTACCAGTCGATCGGCGGCCCCCGCACGCACACGGCATCCGGAACCGTCGATCTGGCGGGCATCGCGCGGGCCGCGGGAGTGCAGCACGCCTACACGGTGTCGACCCTCGCCGACTTCGAGGAGCACTGCGCGAAAGGGCTGGCGGCCGACGTGCCCTACATCGTGGTGGCGAAGACCGACGGAATCCTCGAGCCCGGGATCAAGCGCAAGCACTCGGACGGCCGCGAGGACACGTACACCTTTGTCCGTCACGTCGAGAACACCGAGGGGATCACCGTCATGGGTCCCAGCGAGCACAACTAGGGGCGCGGGATGCCGATCGTGCATGCGCCCGCGCGCGCCGAGTACGACTGGGTGATCGTCGGGGGCGGATCGGCCGGCTGCGTGCTGGCCAACCGTCTCTCGGCGGATCCCGATACACGGGTGCTGATGATCGAGGCGGGACCCTCCGGCGAGGGCGTCGCCGAGATCGACCGCGCGGACTCGTGGGTGTCGCTGCTGGGCTCTCGCTACGACTGGGGCTACGGGTACGCACCGACCGCGCGAGTGGACGGGCGCCGCATTCCCATCCCCCGCGGGCGCGTGCTCGGCGGCTCGAGCGCGATCAACGCGATGCTCTGGTACCGGGGTCATCCCCGCGACTACGACCGCTGGGAGGCGGAGGGCGCCACGGGGTGGAACGCCGCGTCGATGAACCGGCTCTTCCGCGTCGTCGAGGACTGGGAGGGCGGCGCCGATGCGTGGCGCGGGGCCGGTGGGCCGATCCGCGTCGAGCGCTCCCGCGACCCGCATCCGATCGCCGCGGCGCTGATGGCCGGCGCGGCGGAGGTCGGCTTCGACGTCATCGACGACCCCAACGGCGCCACGAACGAGGGGGTCGCCTGGACGAACTTCTCGGCGACGACCGGCGCCGACGGCGTCATGCGACGGTGGTCCGCGGTGCGGGGCTATCTGGCCCCCGTGCTCGAGCGGCCCAACCTCGACGTGCTCGTCGGGTCGCGCGCGCTCGGTGTGCGGCTCGAGGGCCCGCCGGGTGGAGAGCGCGCCCGGTCCGTGCGCCACGTCGTGGACGGACGGAGCGTCGAGACGGCGGCATCCCGCGGCATCGTGCTGACCGCCGGGGCGATCGACACCCCCCGGCTGCTGATGCTCTCGGGCATCGGTGACGCCGACGCGCTCACCGCTCACGGCATCCGACCGCTCGTGGACCTTCCGGGCGTCGGCGCGAACTTTCAGGACCACCCCCTGATCGAGGGTGTCACGGCGCGGGCCCGGCACGCGCTCGGACCGGTGCGCGACACCGGCGGCGGCAGCATGCTGAACTGGCGCTCGAGTGTGGCCGGCGAGGTGCCCGACCTGCACTCGTTCGTCGTGCAGGGCCCGCACGGAACGCCCGAGGTGCGCGACGAGTACGACCTGTCCGGTGACGTGTTCGCCGTATCGCCGGGCCTGATGGGATCGCGCAGCATCGGTTCCATCACCCTGCGTTCGGGCGATCCGGACGCGGCCCCCGACATCCAGCCGAACTTCCTCGCCGAGCGCGCCGACCTCGACGCGCTCGTGGAGTCGCTCGATACGATCCAGGACCTGTTCGGCTCGCGCGCCTTCGCCGACCTCGTCGCCGCGCCCCTCGCCCCTGCCGGGCGGCTCGACCGTCGCGAGGCGGAGCGGTTCGTGCGGCGATCGGTCTCGACGTTCTTCCACGCGGTCGGGACTGCCCGCATGGGCACCGACGAGCGCAGCGTCGTCTCGCCCGAACTGGCCGTGCACGGCGTGCCGGGGCTGTGGGTCGCCGACGCGTCGGTCATGCCGACCATCCCGACCTGCAACACGCTGGCGCCGGTGTATGCGATCGCGGAACGGGCCGCGGAGCTGCTGGCGGAGGTGCGCTGACAGGCGAGTGGCGTCTCGCACTCGGATAGCGTGGAGACGTGCCCTCTCACGACTCCCGGAACCTTTCCGCATCCGCCCCCGTGGCCGCCCGCGCCGCCCGCACCCGCAGCCACCACGGCGATGACGTCGACGACGCCTACGAGTGGCTGCGTGCGAAGGACGACCGCGAGGTGGTGTCGCATCTCGAGGCCGAGAACGCCTACACCGATCGCCGCACGGCGCACCTGGCCGGTGCGCGCGAGCGGATCTACGACGAGATCAAGAGCCGCACGCTCGAGACCGATCTGTCGGTGCCGACGCGCCGCGGCGGCTGGTGGTACTACGGCCGCACCGTCGAGGGCAGCCAGTACGGCATCCAGTGCCGCGCACCCGTCGCGAACGAGGACGACTGGACGCCGCCGCAGCTCGAGCCCGGCACGGCCGTGCCCGGCGAGCAGGTGCTGCTCGACGGCAATATCGAGGCCGAGGGGCACGAGTACTTCGCGCTCGGCTCGCTCGACATCACCGACGACGGCGTCCGGATGCTGTACGGCATCGACACGGCCGGAGACGAGCGCTACACGATCCACGTGCGCGACCTGACGACGGGTGCCGCGCTGCCCGACGAGATCGTCGACACGGCGGCGGGAGCGAGCTTCTCCCCTGACGGAACGAGCATCGTGTACGCGACCGTCGATGACGCCTGGCGGCCGGACACGCTGTGGGCGCACCGTCTCGGCGAGCCGGTGGCCGACGACACCCGCCTGTTCCACGAGCCGGACGACCGGTACTGGCTCGGCGGGGGGTTCACCCGCAGCGACCGCTACCTGGTGATCGGGCTGGGGTCTTCGATCACCTCGGAGTGCTGGCTCGTGCCCGCCGACGACCTGAGCGCCGAGCCGAGAGTCGTCTGGCCGCGACGCGAGGGCGTGGAATACGAGGTCGATCACGCGGTCGTCGACGGCGAGGACGTGCTCTACGTACTGCACAACGACGGAGCGCTCGATTTCGAGCTCGTCCGCGTCGCCGCCGCCGACCCCGCCGGAGAGCGGGTGAGCGTGTTGCCGCACACCCCCGGCATCCGGCTGCTCGACGTGGACTGCTTCCGCGATTTCGTCGCCGTCGAATACCGCCGCGAGGGGCTCGCCCGCCTGGGCCTGCTCCCCCACGACTCGCGGGAGCTGTCTGAACTCGAGTTCGGAGAGCCCCTGTACGCGGCCGGCTTCGGCGGCAACCGCGAGTGGGCGCCGCGGATGCTGCGTCTCGGCTACGGATCGTTCGTGACACCCCGCACGGTGTACGACTACCGCCTGGACGACGGCGAGCTGCTGCTGCGCAAGCGCCAGCCCGTGCTCGGGGGCTATGACCCGGAGGAGTATGCGCAGGAGCGCATCTGGGCGACCGCCGACGACGGCACGCAGATCCCGATCTCGCTGGTCTGGAAGCGCTCGTTCGGCCAGGTAGGCGGCAAGCCGCGCCCTCTGCACCTCTACGGATACGGCTCGTACGAGCACTCGATCGAGCCGGCCTTCTCGATCGCACGACTGTCGGAGCTCGACCGCGGCGTGGTGTTCGCGGTCGCCCATGTGCGCGGCGGGGGCGAGATGGGCCGGCAGTGGTACGAAGACGGCAAGCTCACCCGCAAGCGCAACACCTTCACCGACTTCGTCGCGTGCGCCCGGCACCTCGTCGATCAGGGCTACACGGTTCCCGAGCGACTCGTCGCCGAGGGCGGCAGTGCGGGCGGACTGCTCATGGGGGCGGTGGCCAACCTCGCGCCGGAGCTGTTCGCGGGCGTGCTGGCGCAGGTGCCCTTCGTCGACGCGCTCACGACGATCCTCGACCCATCCCTGCCGCTCACCGTGATCGAGTGGGATGAGTGGGGCGATCCGCTGCACGATCCCGATGTCTACGCGTACATGAAGTCATACTCGCCGTACGAGAACGTGCGCGAGGGGGTCTCCTATCCCCGCATCCTCGCCGTGACGTCGTTGAACGACACCCGCGTCATGTATGTCGAGCCCGCCAAGTGGGTCGCCCGGCTGCGGGAGGTCGGTGCGGATGCACTGCTGAAGTGCGAGATGGTGGCCGGCCACGGCGGGGTCTCGGGGCGCTACAACTCCTGGCGCGAGCGGGCGTTCGAGCTCGCGTGGCTGCTGGATGTGATGGGCGTCGCCGACGCCTGACCAGGCAGTCACCGCGCCTCCGCCCCGCAACCCCACCCCTGTGTCCCATTTCTCGTCGCATTGCCGGCGCTCAGACGACAACGAAGGGGACACAGCAGGTCAGGACGGTCGCCATCCGGCACGAAGAAGCGCCTCCCGAACGCGACGAAGCGCCTCCCGTCCGCCGTGCTTCATGTGGTCACCGATGATCCGCACATGCTGCCAATCCTGCCCCCGGATGCTGTCCCACCGGTCGACGTCCCGTGCGAACTGCGCGCGGTCCAGCTCGTGCACTCGTCCGTCGTATTCCGCGCACACCCGCCAGTGTGGGAACGCGAGATCGAGCTCGGCGACGAAGCGCCCCGTGCGATCCCGCAAGTCCCAGTTGACCTCGGCACGGGGCAGACCCCCACGCGCCAGCAGGAGACGCAGGCTGGTTTCACGCGGCGAGCGCACCCCCACGCGCACGAGGGCAAGCGTCGCGCGCAGCATGCCGCGACGATCGCCCATGAGGTCTATCTCGGCGCGCAGCTCATCGATGGAGGCCAGAGCATTGCGCGGGGCGATCATGTGGTCGGCCGCGGCGACGAGATCATCGAGGTGCCACGTCGCCCCCGCCTGACGCCACGCCCGCACCGGGTGCTCGAGGGGGAAGCCCAACGGACGCGCGCTCCATGCGGGCTCCCGGACCTGCAGGCGATGGCCGACGACGCCCTCCACACGCGGCTCGCGGGCTGGTCGGTACGCCGAAACGTGCAGCCCGGGACGAAAGGGGGTGCTGGGGAGCGGCACCCCGCGCAAGCCGAGGGCCGTCTCGTGACTGTAGAACTGGCCGGGACGCAACCTCGGAGCGTACTCGCGAGCGCGCTCGAGCAATGTGACCGCCCGCGCCTGGTCCGCGCTCACTCGTATGCCCGGGTAGGGCGCTCGCAGATCGAGTCGACGGAGGCGCTCGCGCCCGACGCCCGCTGAGAGCGCCTGCCGGGTCGAGAACGACGGTCCGAGTGATTCAGGCAGGGGCGACGGATGCGGCATCCCGACAGTGTCGCGATCCCGACTCGGCAGCGCGGACGGGAGAGATCTCCCCCGTGCATTCCTTGCGGGTGGCTGCCTTGTGGAGGACAAGCCGAACGTGTCCCACTATTCGTCGACGACCGAGCCCTGAAACGACACATAGTGGGACGCCGTGTCTGCGATCCTGTCAGCCGAAGAGGGCGGCGGCCTCGTCGTAGCGGTGGCGGGGCACGGTGTTGAGCTCGCCGAGCGCGTCGGCGAACGGTACCCGGACGATGTCGGTGCCGCGCATGGCGACCATCTGTCCCCAGTCACCCTCGACGACGGCGTCCGCTGCGTGCAGGCCCAGGCGCGTCGCGAGCACGCGATCGAAGCCCGACGGCGAGCCGCCGCGCTGGATGTGACCGAGCACGGTGGCGCGGGTCTCGACCCCCGTGATGCGTTCGATCTCGGGAGCGAGCACCTCGCCGATGCCGCCGAGCCGGGGCCGGTTGAAGGCGTCCAGCCCCTTGTCGGAGTATGCCTCGACCATGCCGGCCGGAGCGAAACCCTCCGAGACGACGACGAGCGGCGCCCGGCCGCGGTCGTGTGCGCTCGAGACCTGCGCGCAGATCTCATCGATCGACAGCGGCACCTCGGGGATGCAGATGACGTGGGCGCCGGCGGCCACTCCCGCGTGCAGCGCGATCCAGCCCACGTGCCGGCCCATCACCTCGGCCACCATGCAGCGCTGGTGCGAATCCCCCGTCGTGCGCAGCCGGTCCATCGCGTCCGTGGCGATGTTGACCGCCGTGTCGAACCCGAACGAGTAGTCCGTCGCCCGCAGGTCGTTGTCGATGGTCTTCGGCACGCCCAGCACGTTGATGCCGTCTTTCCAGAGCCGATCGCCGGCGGCCAGGGTTCCCTCGCCGCCGATGGCGATGATGCCGTCGATGCGGTGGCCGTAGAGCGTCTTGGCGATGTTCTCGGCGCCCCCGCGCGGTCCCTCGTAGGGGTTGGTGCGACTGGTGCCGAGGATCGTGCCGCCGACCCGAGACAGGCCCTTGACCTCGTGACGGGTCAGCGGAAAGAAGTCAGCGTCGACGACGCCGCGCCAGCCGTCCCGGATTCCCACGAACTCGAGGTCGTACGCTGTCGTGCCCTTGAGGACGACACCGCGGATGACCGCGTTCAAGCCGGGGCAATCGCCGCCGCTCGTGAGGATGCCGATCTTCATGCTGGCTCCTTGCTGCCCGGAAGGCTGTGGAAAAGGGATGCGGGACACGGCGACGCTGCCTGTCCGACACTATCGCCGCAGACGGCCCGCCTGCCACGCGGCGCCGCCTCACGACCGCGAGCGCAGCCGCGTGCCTCGATGCTCAGGCCTGTCCGAGTGCCCGACGCGTCACGTGCATCAGCGCGCTCAGCTGCACCGAGTCGCTCGATCCCGGCTCTACCGCCACCCCGTCGAGCGCGCGCAGCGCGAGCCCCTGCTTGGCATCGATGAGCTCCGCGATCTTGGTGTCGATCGTGTGGGCCGCGATGATCCGCCACGCGGTGACCGGCTCGTCCTGACCGATGCGGTGCACGCGGTCGATCGCCTGCGTCTGCTCCGCCGCCGTCCAGCTGAGCTCGGCGAGCACCACGTTCGAGGCGGCCTGCAGGTTCAGCCCCACGCCCGCCGCCGTCAGCGAACACACGGCGATGCCGACATCGGCCTGCGAATTGAAGGCGTCGATCGCCTGCTGGCGCACCGTGTTGGTCTGATCGCCGCGAATCGAGACGGTCCGCAGGCCGGATGCCGCGAAGTGCGCCTCGGCCGCGTTCATGACGTCGATGTGCTTGGCGAAGAACACGACCTTGCCGACGGAGCGCTGCAGCTGCACGGCGTAGTCGGCCGCGAGCTGGGCCTTCGCCTGGCCGATGCGGCGGACCATGGTGAAGACGTTCTCACCGCCGGCGCCGGCCGCCTTCGACTCGTCCAGCTCGTTCTGCGCCACAAGGCGGATGATGTCGTCGTCGAGCTCGTCGGGGGCGAGTCCACGGTCGCCGCGTGCCTCGAGGATGCGGCGGTACCGTGCCGCCAGGCGCTCGCCCAGCTCGCGTTCGGCCTGCCGCACCGAACGGCCGTACTCGTCGTCGAGCTCCACCGGAAGGTCTGCGACGAGCTTGTCGGGCAGGTCGGCGGCCACGTCACGCTTCTTGCGCCGCACGATGCCCATCGAGATGACAGCCTCGCGCGCCTCCGGGTAGAACGCTTTGTCCGCCGGGGTGAGGCCCGTGCGGTCGAGCTTCTCCATCAGTTCCGGGCCGGGCTTCTCACCGTTCGTCCACCCCAGGAAACGCCAGATCGCGTCGAAGTCCTCGACGTCGTTGATCAGCGGCGTGCCCGTCAGCGCCACCATCAGGGGGTTGTGCACCTGCGAGCGGATGCGACCGGCCAGCGCCAGCACGTTCTTCGAGCGCTGCGAGGTCAGGTTCTTGATGAAGTGCGCCTCGTCGACGACCATCCCCTTCAGCCCGATCGACCCGAGCCACGACAGATGCCGGTCGAGGATCTCGTAGTTCACGATGAAGATGTCGGCGAAGGCGTCGATGTCGGTGCCGTCACCCTGGATGACGGTCGCGCGGCGCTGCGGGGTCCACAGCTCCACCTCACGCGCCCAGTTCATCTTCACGACATTCGGCACGACGACGACGAGCGGGTAGGCCTCGGCCACCGACGCGGCGAGCACCGACTGAGCGGTCTTGCCGAGCCCCGGCTCGTCGGCCAGCAGAAAGCTGCGGTGCCCCTCGCGCACGGCCTCGAGAAAACGGGACTGGTGAGGCATGACCTCGCGTCCGCGGGGCGAGATGCGGTCGTACTCGGGCAGGGGCGGCAGCGGCATGCTCGCCGCCGAACCCCCGGCGCCACTGTCGAAGGCCTTGTAGAGCGGACCCATGAGCTCCCAGCCGTCGAGGCGGCGCCGCGGCGTCTGCGCCGGGGTCACGCGGCTGAGATCGGGCGGCAGAAACGGGTTCGCCATCTGGCGCGACTCGACGGCCGGCGGCGTGACCTGGCGCTCCGCGAGTCCGGCGGGCACGACGGGCTGCACGGCGGGAGCGACATCCGTGATGATGAGATCGTCGGCTGCCAGCTCCGCACCCGACTCGAGCAGCCAGTCGCGCCGCATGCGGCGCGCCACCGGCGACGTCGCCTGATCGACCTCGAGCAGCTGGATGAGCGTCGTGTCACGCGCGGCGGTCTTGGCGAGGATCGTCGCCACCCCGTCGAGCCGCTTGAGCAGCTCGGCGCGCACCCCGTCGGTCAATGCGGTGTCGGCCTTGACTCGCGCGCGCTCTTCGCGAACGAGAAAGGCGATGACCTGGAACTTGACGCGGTTGGTCGGACCGAGCTTGCCGCGCTGCGCCTTGGCCTCGACCTCGCGCACCTTTCGCGCCAGGATCGGGATCAGGGGCGCGTCGTCGTCCTTGCGGGCGGACGACTGCTTGGAACGGCGTCGTTGAAGCTGTGGCTGTGCCGTGGTCGGCATGCTCCTCCTGAGCGTGTGCGCCGGAATGACCCGGCGGATCTTCCTCCAGCGTGGCTGGCGGGCATCTTCTCCCGTGGGCGGCCTCGAGGCCGGGACAGGCACGGATGGAAAGGCGCATCGGTGTTCGCGCGAGACGTCAGCCTCGGCGAAGGATGCCGCGTGTCTCCCCACGCGCCATTCTACAGAAAACCGCGGCGGATGCGTGAGACCCGCTGCGGCGCGGTCCGACTCAGGCCCAGAGGTTCGTCATGACGTCTTCGGTGTATCCGTCGGGGTAGAAGTTGATCCACCGCGTCGCGACCCAGCCGTTGCCGCGCAGCACGTGTGTCTCGCCGAATGCGGCGACGTCGTTCTCGCCGCTGCGCGTGCAGAGCGTGCCGTCGGCATCTTCCTCGCAGGCGAAGCCGTCGGCGAGCAGCGCCTGCTCCACCATGGCCGACTGCTCCGCATCGACGATCGTGACGTTGGTGGCCAGCCCGACCTCGGAGGGCACGCCCCATGAACAGCGCAGCGTCGGCACCCCCGACTCCAGCAGCTCGAGGGCCGGCGCGACTTCGGTGGCGGTCAGCGTGACGTTGGGATCGTTCAGCGGAGGGTTCTGCTCATTGAGCAGGCCCAGCATCTCGGCCGAGTAGATGTCTTCGCACGCCTCCGGCAGCACGATGTCCTCGGCGGGAGGCGCGCTCGACGACGGCTCCCCCGACGGCGAGGGCGAGGCCGGGGTCTCGGGAGAGGGGTCGCCGGAGCTCGTCGGCGGGGCCCCGGGGTCGGTGGCGCAGGCGCTCAGGACGACGACGCCCGCGAGAACGACGCCGAGCAGGCCCAGCGACCGGTGGGCCGGGATGGCACGAAGGCCTGTCATGAGGCGTCCTCTCTCGGCGCGGATGCGCCTTCTGCGAGAGTAGCGACTGCGGGACGCCTGTGGCGACCCCGGCGTCATGGACTCGCGTCGCCGCGTGCGAGCCACCCCGACAGCTCTGCGGGGGTGTCGGTCACGATCCCCTCGACGCCGGCGTCGATGGCACCCTGCCAGCTCGAGTCGTCGTTGAAGGTGTAGACGATGACACGGATGCCGTGTGCGTTCAACTCGTCAACGGCGCCCGGGCGCGCGAGGATCTCACGGCCGGACACGATGATTCCGCGCACGCCGAGTGCCCGTGCCGTGTCTGCGACGTCGTCGGGCAGCGCACTCAGGATCGCCAGCCTCGAGAGCACCGTGGACTCTGCCTCGATGAGCGCGAGGGTGCGGGCGTCGAAGCTCGCGGCCGCCACCCGCCGCTCGAGACCGCGCTCCTCGACCGTGTCCGTGAACGCGCGCGCCCCGGCCGCGTCCCACTCCCCCTTCAGCTCCGCCAGCACGCGCGTATCGGACGCGGCGACGAGATCGAGCAGCTGCTCCAGGGTCGGCACGGGCGTGCCGGCGAAGTCGGCCGAGAACCACCCCCCGGCATCCAGCTCGCCCACTTCGGCCAGCGTCATCTCGTTGAGCCTGCCGGTCCCGTTCGTCGTGCGATCGACGGTCGCGTCGTGCATCAGCACCACGTGACCATCGGCCGTGAGCGCGGCGTCGACCTCGACGTACTCGACACCCGCCTCCACGGCGGCGGCGACGGCGGGCAGGGTGTTCTCAGGGGCGCTCTCGGAGTCGCCGCGGTGCGCGGCGACGAACGCCGCCTGACCCGGGTCGCGGGGCGAGCCGAGGAACTCCCGGGCCGTCACCGGCTGACTGCTCACCCCGGCGAAGGCGACCAGCAGCCCGGTCAGGGCCAGCACTCCAACGACGGCCAGCGCCGAGAACGCACGGCGCGCGCTGTCGCGGCGTTCGGGCATCGCGTCCTCCGGGTCGTCGGGATGGTGACCGACAGCATACGCCTCTTCGTTACCCATTCGTTACTTTTCGCGTGCGGGCCGCGAGTCCACCCGCCGACGCGGAGCACGCGGCGAGGTCTGTGCCGGCGCGTAGGCTGAGCACATGACCGCGCCGATGACCGAATCCAACCTGGCCGCGACGATCGACCACGCGATCCTCAAGCCTCAGTTCACCCGCGCCGACGTCGACGCCGAGCTCGACGTCGCCGCCGAGTGGAGGGTGTTCAGCGTCTGCGTGCGGCCGTCCGACATCGCGTATGCGACGGGGCGCCTGGAGGGGACCGGGGTCGCGGTGGGCACCGTCATCGGGTTCCCGCATGGGACGACATCCACCGCCGCCAAGGTCGCGGAGGCGACGCAGGCGCTCGTCGACGGCGCCACGGAGCTGGACATGGTCATCAACATCGCCGCGCTGCGATCTGGTTTCGACGACGCCGTCGTGGCCGACATCCGCGCCGTCGTCGACGCCGCACAGGGGCGGGTGACCAAGGTGATCCTCGAGACCTCCCTGCTCGACGACGAGCAGATCGCCCGGGGAAGCCGCCTCACCGAAGCGGGCGGCGCGGACTTCGTCAAGACCTCGACCGGCTTCGCCGGCGGCGGGGCCACGGCCGAGCACGTGCGCCTCATGCGTGCGAACGTGGGCGCGGAGGTGCAGGTCAAGGCGTCCGGCGGAGTACGCGGACTCGACGACGCGCTGACGATGATCGAGGCCGGCGCTACCCGGTTGGGCACGAGTGCGAGCGCGACGATCCTGGGTGAGCTGCGTGCGCGACTGGCCGGCGGGGCGGGTTCGTCGGCCGTGGACGAGACGTCCTACTGAGCCACTCGCCGGACCCGGCCCGCACTATTCGAGAAGCGTGCGGGCGCGGGTGACGTCGTCGGCCATCTGGTCCTTGAGGGCTTCGATGCCCCGGAACGCGACCATTCCGCGGATCCGCTCCACGAACTGTACGGCCACGTCATGGCCGTACAGATCGAGCTCTCCCGCGTCGAGCACGTGTGCCTCGACCTGCCGCGCCGCAACACCCGTGAACGTCGGATTGTCGCCGACCGAGATCGCCGCCGGATACCGCGTGGTCGCCGCAGGGCCCGACGTCTCGGGAGTGTCGATCAGCCAGCCCGCGTAGACCCCGTCGGCGGGGATGAAGCCGTCGAGGTCGGGGGTGAGGTTCGCCGTCGGATAGCCGAGTTCCCGCCCGCGCTTGGCGCCGTGCACGACCTCGCCCCAGACAGCGGGCGGGCGGCCGAGCAGCTTCGCCGCGTCGGCGACGCTGCCCTCGTCGAGAAGCTCTCGGATCCAGGTCGACGAGACCCGGCGCCCGTCGAGCGAGCGGATGTCGTCGATCTCATCGACGCGGAAGCCGTACTCCTCCCCCATGCGCCGCAGCAGCGCGGCGTCGCCGCGACCGCCTTGCCCGAAGCGGAAGTCGGTGCCGACCAGGACCGTGCGCGCGTGCAGTGCGTCGCGCAGGATGCGGCGGACGAAATCCTCTGCAGGCTCGGCGGCCAGGGTCTCATCGAAGCGCAGCATCAGGGTCGCATCGATGCCGGTGTCCTCGAGCAGCGCCGCCTTCTGGCGGGTCCCGACGAGCGCTCGCGGGCAGACGAGCGGTGCCAGCACCGCGAGCGGGTTGCGGTCGAAGGTGACGGCGACGGTGCGCGCTCCCGTCCCGGCGGCGTCCACCAGCATCCGCTCGATGATGGCCCGGTGCCCGGCGTGCAGGCCGTCGAACTTGCCGATCGCCACGACGCTCTCGCCGAAGTCTGCGGGGATCTCGCCCGGGTCGGTGTAGAGCATCACGCCTTCGCCCGCTCACGCGGCGCGCTCGCTGCGGCCTCGGTGGGCCGCGGGCGGTGCGCCACGAGCCACCAGATTCCGAAGAACGGGAGCACGAGAGGAATGAACAGGTACCCGTAGCCGTACACCGACCACACACTCGGATGCTGGAACAGCTCGGGCAGCAGCAGACTCAGTGTGCCGACGACGAGCACGCCCGCCAGCTCGAAGCAGATCGCCGCCCACGCCACGGCGTACCAGGAGCGGGAGCCCGAGAAGATCAGCGCCAGCGTGGCCAGGATGTACACGACGGCGGCGAGGGCCGACAGCGAGTACGCGAGCGGGGCCTCGTCGAACCGCTGGACGATCTGAACGAACGAGCGGCCGGTCGCTGCGAGGGCCATTACGGCGTACACGATGACGAGCACACGACCGATGCCGGTCATGCGACGGGTGGCGGAGCGTGAAGACATGACTGCTCGATTCTACGGCGACGGTGTTCTCTCTACGGCGACGGTGTTCTCTCGACGACGGTGCTCTCTCGTCGACGGTGCTCTCTCGTCGACGGTGCTCAGGCCACCTGGACGGTCCAGATGATGTGCATCCGCCAGAGCATCACGGCGACCGACAACGCCACGACTCCCATAATCACGGTGCTCCAGCGGCTGCGTTCGATCAGGGCCCACGCCACTCCCCCCACCGGCAGGAGGACCGCCGAGACGAGGTACACCCAGTACTCGAGCATGCTGCCTGTCGGCGGGTTGCCCGCGATCGGCGCGATCATCGCCACGACGACCTGCGCGACCAGCAGCACCTCGACCAGCGCGAGAGCGCCGACCGTCACATCACTGGGTCGCCGGCCCACCAGGCCGATGACGATGCACAGCACCCCCGCCAGCACGGCGATCGCGACCTGCACGAGCGTGAACCACAGGATCATCCGGTCCCCCCGGCCGCCGCGGGTGCGGGCAGGTTCATCGCGCTCTTGATGTCGTCGCCGCGCCGTTCGACCACACCGACCAGCGTTCCCCCGGTCGTGATCGCCGCCTGCCGCTCGCCGACCAGACGTGGTGCGGCACCGGTGAGGCGTTTCCCCTGCCACAGCGCGCGGGCTTCGTCATCCGAGACCTCGAACCTGCCGAGCACGGTGGCCGCCACCTCGGCGGGGTCTGCCAGCGCCTCGACGGCGATCGCGTCGGGCACGACCGCGTCGTCCACGGCGAACGGCCCCACGCGCGTGCGGCGCAGTGCCGTGAGATGCCCGCCGACACCGAGGTCGGCGCCCAGGTCGCGTGCGAGCGCACGGATGTACGTGCCGCTCGAGCAGTCGATGACGACGTCGAGATCGATCGTGCCGGCGGCCCTGCGGACCGCGCGCAGGTCGAATCGGGCCACCGTGACCGCCCGTGCCGCGAGGGTGACGTCCTCCCCCTTGCGGGCGAGATCATACGCGCGCCGACCGTCGACCTTGATCGCCGATACCGAGCTCGGCACCTGCGAGATGGCGCCGGTGAGAGCCGCGACACCCGCGGCGATGTCGGGGTCCGTCACTCGCTCGATCGTGTCGAGGGACGCGACGTCGAGCGTCTCGCCCTCGGCGTCGTCGGTCGTCGTCGCGCTGCCGAGCCGGATCGTCGCCTCGTACGTCTTGTCGAGGCCGACGAGGTACGTGAGCAGCCGCGTCGCCGATTCGACGCCCAGCACCAGCAGACCGGTGGCCATGGGGTCGAGGGTGCCGGCGTGCCCGATCTTGCGCGTGCCGAGAGCGCGACGGGCTCGGGCCACGACGTCGTGGCTCGTGACGCCCGCGGGCTTGTCGACCAGGACCATGCCAGGGTGCCCGCCCATCAGCAGAAATCCTCGAGAGCGCGGCGGGGCGAAGCCGGGTCGCGATTGTCGATGATCGCCGATGCGCGCGACCGCGGCCGCTCGTCGCGCTCGTAGACCGCGAGCACGGTGTCCGGCACCTGCCTGCCGGACTGCGACCCACGCGGCTCGTCGAGCCATACCGACCAGTTCCACAGCCCGCGCAGATCCGGCCGGTGCGCGAAGGCGCCGTCGACCACCAGCACCGCATCCTCGGGTCCCGTGACCCAGCGCGCCTCGACCGGAGCATCGCGTTCGGCATCCCACGCCTCGAGCTGGAACCCGATGGATGCCGCCGCCTGCCGCCCGTCGCGGAACGGGTCGATCAGCACGCGTCGCAGGGTGCCGACGTCGTACCTGTCGCGGTCGCCCCGCGGCCGCCGGAAGCCGTCGAGCGAAGCGCGGAACGCGTCGAGGCCGTCCTCGGCGAACACCTCCGCGAGGCCGTCGGCGAAAGCGGCCGCGCCGACCGGGTCGGCGCCGTCGACGGCGATCACGACGCGCCCGCGCGGGTAGTGCCCGCGCACCTCGTCACGCAGCTCGCGCAGAAGCGTCGTTCGGGCGGTGACGGGCAGGCGCATCCTCCCAGCCTATGCGCCGGATCCCCCGCCTCGCGGATCACCGTCGCGGCAGCGGGCGCAGCCGACCAGCGGCCCGCCGGCACCTAGGATGGCCCGGTGCCCGTGGCCTCCGACATCCTGAACGACTGGTACCGGCGCACCGCGCGCGACCTGCCGTGGCGCCGACCGGGGTTCGGGGCGTGGGGCATCCTCGTGAGCGAGTTCATGCTGCAGCAGACACCGGTCGCTCGCGTGATCCCGCTGCTCGAGGCGTGGCTCGCACGCTGGCCCACCCCGGCGCACCTCGCCGCCGCCGCCCCGGCCGACGCCGTTCGCGCCTGGGCGAATCTCGGCTATCCGCGGCGGGCGCTGTGGCTGCACCGCGCCGCGGTCGAGATCACCGATCGGCACGGCGGCGACGTGCCCGCCGACGTCGACGCGCTGCTCGCCCTGACGGGCATCGGAGACTACACCGCTCGCGCCGTCGCCGTGTTCGCGTACGGGGCGCACGAGCCGGTCGTCGACACGAACACGCGGCGCGTCATCGCGCGCGCCCTCGACGGACGGGCCCAGCCGGGCCCTCCATCACGTGCCGACCTGGCCCGAATGGGTCGGATGCTGCCCGAGGACGACACGGCTGCCGCGGTGTTCAACGCGGCGACGATGGAACTCGGCGCGGTCGTCTGCACCGCGCGGGCCCCGCGCTGCGGCGAGTGCCCGATCGCGGACTCGTGCGCGTGGCGCGCGGCCGGCTATCCCGACACGCCGGACACCCGTCGACGGCAAGCCGCCTACGAGGGCAGCGACCGCCAGGCGCGCGGAGCGCTGCTGCGCCAGCTGCGCGAGAGCGCGTCGGCCGCGATCCCGCTCGAGGCGGCCCTCCCGGCGTGGCCGGACACACACCAGCGCGACCGCGCCATCGGCACGCTCGTCAGCGACGGGCTGATCGAGATCGTCGACGAGAGGGTGCGGCTGCCGGAGACGGCCGACGGGATGCCGACGGCTCAGGCCTCGTCGTCGGCCTCGCCCCGCACGAGGTAGGGGTCCGCCTCGCCGGCATGACGGGCGGATGCCGCCAGCCCCGCCACCTGTGCGTCGCGCTCGCGCGCTTCGCGCAGCAGGTCTTCGATGTGACCGGCGTTCTCGGGCAGGGCGTCGGCGATGAACTCCAGCGTCGGCACCAGCCGCACGTTGAGGTTGCGCCCGAGCTCGCTGCGCAGCATGCCGGTCGCCGACCGAAGCGCATCGGCGCTGGCCAGCCGTTCCTCTTCTGAGCCGAGCACCGTGTAGAACACGCTGGCGTGCTGCAGGTCGCCCGTGACACGCACGTCGGTGAGCGTCACGAAGCCCAGGCGCGGGTCGCGCAGGCCCTTCTCGAGGCGCTCCGCGAGGATCACGCGGATCCGATCCGCCAGCCGCGCCGCTCTCTCATTCCCAGCCATCTGATTCCTCGTTCTTTTCTCTCCCCCACCCCACGCGGGTGATGAGGAGGTTCCGGGTGTCCCGACGGAGCAATCGGGGTAGGGGTCCCCGCTCTTGCGGAGTCGGGACACCCGGAACCGGGGCTACGTCAACCCCGCGGCTTCTCCACCATCTCCGTCGTCTCGATCTCGTCGCCGATGCGGATGTCGTTGAACTTGCCGAGCCCGATACCGGCCTCGTAGTCCGTGCGGACCTCGGTGACGTCGTCCTTGAACCGGCGGAGCGACTCGATGGCCAGACCGTCGGCGATCACGACACCCTCGCGGATGACGCGGGCCTTGGCGTTACGGGTGATCGTGCCGCTGCGGACGATGACACCGGCGATGTTGCCGACCTTCGAGGAGCGGAACACCTCGCGGATCTCGGCCACACCCGACTGCACCTCTTCGAACTCCGGCTTGAGCATGCCCTGGAGGGACTGCTCGACGTCGTCGATCGCGTTGTAGATGACCGAGTAGAACCGGATGTCGACGCCTTCACGGGCGGCCCGCTCGCGGGCCTTCGTGTCGGGCCGCACGTTGAACCCGATGATGATCGCGTTGTCGATCGTCGCCAGGTTGACGTCGGATTCGGAGACGGCACCCACACCACGGTGGATGATGCGCAACTGCACCGAATCGTCGACCTCGATCTTCATCAGCGACTCTTCGAGCGCCTCGACGGCACCCGACACGTCGCCCTTGATGATGAGGTTGAGCGATTCGACCTTGCCCTCCTGGAGCGCCCGGGTGAAGTCCTCGAGCGAGATGCGCTTGCGCGCCTTCGCCAGCTGGGCGTTGCGCTCGGCCGCTTCACGCTTCTCGGCGATCTGTCGGGCGAGCCGGTCCTCCTCGGTGACGATGAAGGTGTCGCCGGCGCGAGGCACCGAGTTCAGCCCCTGCACCTGCACCGGACGGGACGGGTACGCCTCGGCGACCTGTTCGCCCTGCTCGTCGATCATCGCCCGCACACGTCCGAAGGCCGTTCCGGCGACGATCGAGTCGCCGACCCGGAGCGTTCCGGACTGGATGAGCACCGTGGCGACCGAGCCGCGGCCCTTGTCGAGCTTGGCCTCGATCGCGATGCCGCGGGCGTTCTTGTTCGGGTTCGCCCGCAGGTCGAGCCCGGCGTCCGCCGTGAGCAGCACGGCGTCCAGCAGCTCCTGGATGCCGAGGTTCTGCACGGCCGAGACGTCGACGAACATGACCTCGCCGCCGTACTCCTCGGCCACCAGCCCGTATTCGGTCAGCTGCTGGCGAACCCGTCCAGGATTGGCGTCGGGCTTGTCGACCTTGTTGACCGCGACCACGATCGGCACGTTGGCCGCCTGGGCGTGGTTCAGCGCCTCCACCGTCTGCGGCATGATGCCGTCGTCGGCGGCGACGACGAGGATCGCGATGTCGGTCACATCGGCGCCACGGGCACGCATGGCGGTGAACGCCTCGTGACCGGGGGTGTCGATGAAGGTGATCGCGCGCTCGTGACCCTCGTGCTCGGTCCAGATCTGGTAGGCGCCGATGTGCTGCGTGATGCCGCCGGCTTCGCCCGCGACCACGTTGGTCTGCCGCACGGCATCCAACAGGCGTGTCTTACCGTGATCGACGTGACCCATGACGGTGACGACGGGAGGACGGATCTCGAGCTCGGACTCGTCCTCGGCCTCGAGCTCCTTGTCGAGATCGAGACCGAACGTCTCGAGCAGCTCTTTGTCCTCGTCCTCGGGCGAGACCATCTGGATGCGGTAGCCGAGCTCACCACCCAGCACCTCGAACGTGGCCTCGTCGAGGGATTCCGTCGCCGTCGCCATCTCGCCCAGGTTGAACAGGATGGTCACGAGCGTCGACGGCTGCACGGTGTAGCCCGTGATCGATTCGATCTTGTCGGCGAAGTCCGAGATCGATGCGCCGCGGCGCATGCGGATGATCTGGCCGTTGCCCTTCTGGACGTTGATGCCGCCGACGACCGGCGCATCCCTCATCTCGAATTCTTGCCGCTTCGCCCTACGCGACTTGCGCTGCTTGGACTTGCCGCCGCCCTTGCCGAAGGCTCCCGCCGTGCCGCCGCCGGGACCACGGCCACGACCGCCGCCACCGGGCCGGCCGGCGAAGCCGGGACGGCCGCCGGGGCCACCACCGGGACCGCCGGGGCCACCACCGGGACGACCACCGGGGCCCGAGCGCTGCTGGAAGGGCGCGCCCGGCCGACCGCCGCCGGCACCGCCGGGACGACCACCGGGGCCGCCACCCGGACGCGGAGCGCCGGGGCGCGGGGCACCGGGACGCGGCGGCTGCGGGCGCGGGATGTTGCCGGGTGTGGGCCGCTGGCCCATGCCCTGCTGGGAGGCGAAGGGGTTGTTGCCCGGACGCGGCCCGCCAGCGGCGGGGCGCTTGCCCATGCCCTGCTGGGAGGCGAAGGGGTTGTTGCCCGGACGCGGGCCGGGCTGCGGGGCCGAGGGGGTTGGCCCCCCGTCGCCGGGCGTGGGACCGGACGGTCCCGGGGTCGGCGCGGCGGGCGCATCGGCGGGGGCCGCGGGGCTGTCGGACGCAGCGGGGGCGGCCGGCGCGGCGCCGGGCTTCGGCGCCTCGGGAGCTTCGGCCGCGGGCTTCTGCGGCTCTTCCGCCGCGGGCTTCGCGGGAGCCGCGGGCTTCGCCGGCCCCGGACGCGCCGAGGTGCGGCCGCCCGGCTTGGGAGCATCGGACGGCGCGGCCGGAGCCGCGCCTTCGGCCGCGAGCGCAGCTCGCAGCTTGCGAGCCACGGGGGGCTCGATGGTGGACGAGGGGCTCTTGACGAACTCTCCGAGCTCCTTCAGCTTGGCCAGAGCGGCCTTGCTGTCGACGCCGAGTTCCGAGGCGATCTCGTGCACGCGTGGTTTGCCAGCCACAAATTCTCCTGTCTGGGTCCACCCAGACAGGGCAGACCGCTAGTTGCGGACGGGTCTCATTTCGAGCCGTTCACTTTGTTTCCATAGCCATTCAGCCGTTTCTCGAGGGTCTGCGTGTCAAGCGGGCCTGACGCGCGCAGTGCTCGCACGAAAGCTCGCCGCCGCAGGGCGACGGCAATGCATTCCGGCGTGTCGTGCACCCACGCGCCCCGGCCCGGAGCTACCGCCTTCTCGTCGGCGACGAGAACACGGCCCTTCGCGACGAAGCGCAGAAGTTCGGTCCGGGTGGCACGCGCGCGGCATCCGACGCACGTTCGTACGGATTCCATCCTACACCTCCCGGCCGTGGGTGGTTGAGCGTGAGTCGCCGGCGCATCAATGCGGCTTCGCCGCATTCATCCGCTACGACTCAAGGATGCTGTCGGGCTGAATGTCGATCTTGGCGCCGGTGAGCTTGGCGGCCAGACGCGCATTCTGGCCTTCCTTGCCGATCGCCAGCGAGAGCTGGTAGTCGGGGACGAGGGCGCGCACAGCCTTCGTCGATGCATCGAGCACAAAACTCGACGACACCTTCGCGGGCGACAGCGCGTTCGCCACGAACGACGGCAGATCGTCGTCGTAGTCGACGATGTCGATCTTCTCGCCGCCGAGCTCCTCCGTCACGGCGCGGACGCGCCGTCCGAGCTCGCCGATGCAGGCGCCCTTGGCGTTGATCAAGGGATCCGTCGCCTTAACCGCGATCTTCGTGCGGTGTCCGGCCTCGCGGGCGAGCGAGACGATCTCGACCAGGCCGGAGGCGATCTCGGGCACTTCGAGGGCGAAGAGCTTGCGCACGAGACCGGGGTGCGTGCGAGACACGCTGATCGAGGGTCCCTTCGTGCCGCGGGTCACGCTCGTGACGTACACGCGCAGGCGCGAGCCGTGCGGATAGGTCTCCCCCGGCACCTGCTCCTCGGGCGGCAGGATCGCCTCGACCGTGCCGAGGTCCACGTGGATCATGCGGGGGTTCGGGCCCTGCTGCACGACACCGGCGACGATGTCGCCCTCCTTGCCGCGGAACTCGCCGAGCACCGCATCGTCGGCGATGTCGCGCAGGCGCTGCATGATGACCTGCTTCGCGGCGAACGCGGCGATCCGACCGAAGTCGTCGGGCGTGCTCTCCTCTTCGCCGATGACGGCACCGTCTTCGTCGGTGACGGGGACGAAGATCGCCACGTGGCCGGTCTTGCGATCGACCTGCGCACGCGCCCCGTCGGGAAGGTCGCCGCCCGGCGAGGTGTGCTTGCCGAATGCGGTCAGCACCGCCTGTTCGATGATCCGCACGAGTTCGTCGAGGGGAATGTCCTTCTCCCGTTCGATCGACCGCAGCAGTCCGAGATCGATGTCCACGATGCCCTCCCTATTCAGCTCTCGCCACGGCGTCAGGCGCCGCGGCATCCCCCCTACGTTACCGGATGCCGCGGCTCGCCGAGGTGCGCGATTGCCGTGGCGCCGCGCCCGCGCGCGCCATACTCATCCCATGGAATCGGTGAACGCGTGGCTCCTGACATGGGGCGACCATCTGTGGACCTGGATCATCGTGCCGATCGTCGTGGTCCTCGGGCTCTACTTCACCGCGCGCTCGGGGGTGGTGCAGTTCCGTCTCATCCCCGAGATGTTCCGCACCCTCACCGACCGCACGCCGCGCACCGACACGGGCGAGCCGCAGTCGGTGTCAGCCTTCCAGGCCTTCACCATCTCGGCGGCCTCGCGAGTGGGAGTCGGCGACATCGCCGGCGTCGGCACGGCGATCGCCCTCGGCGGGCCGGGCGCGGTGTTCTGGATGTGGCTCATGGCCTTCGTCGGCGGCGCATCGAGCTTCATCGAGTCGTCGCTGGCGCAGCTGTTCAAAGTGCGTGACGCGGACGGCTTCCGCGGCGGCCCCGCCTATTACATGCAGCGCGGCCTGAAGGCCCGCTGGCTCGGGGTGTGGTTCGCCGTCATCCTGATCGTCTGCTTTCCGTTCGCGTTCAGCTCCCTGCAGGCCAACACCATCACGGCGACCGTCAGCGGCAGCCTGGGTGGCGAGGTCGCTCCCTGGGTGCCGTGGGTCGTGGGCGGGGTGATCGCGCTGCTGACGGGTCTGGTCGTCTTCGGCGGCGTCCGGCGCATCGCCTCGGTCACCCAGACCCTGGTGCCGGCGATGGCCTTGATCTACCTGCTGCTCGGGCTGCTGGTGGTCGCGTTGAACATCGGCGAGCTGCCCGTCGTGCTCGGGCAGATCTTCACGCAGGCGTGGGGGTTCAACGAGGTCGTCGGGGCCGCCTTCGGCTACATCGTGCTCACGGGCATCAAGCGCGGCATGTTCTCGAACGAGGCGGGCCTCGGCTCGGCGCCGAACGCCGGCGCGAGCGCCGCGGTCACCCACCCCGTCAAGCAGGGCCTCGTGCAGACGCTCGGCGTGTACTTCGACACGTTCCTGGTGTGCACGATCACCGCGTTCATCATCCTCGTCTCGGCGCCCGATCTCACGGCGGCCGAGCGCGGCATCGGCCTGACGCAGGGGGCTCTCGTCACGTCGCTCGGCGGATGGGCGAACGTCGTGCTCAGCATCGTCATCTTCCTGCTCGCCTTCAGCTCGATCCTCGGCAACTACTACTACGGCGAATCGAACATCGAGTTCATCTCGTCGCGGCACGCGGTTCTGGTGGGCTATCGCATCCTGGTCGTTCTCGCCGTGCTCGCCGGATCCGTCGCAGCCGCCGAGCTCGTGTGGAACTTCGCCGACGGCGTGATGGGGCTGATGGCGCTGACGAACCTGATCGCGATCGGACTGCTGTCGGGCCTGGCTTTCCGGCTGCTCAAGGACTACACGCGCCAGCGACGCGAGGGCCGCAACCCGGTGTTCACCCGATCCCTGATGCCCGACGTCGACGGGATCGAGTGCTGGGAGGATGAGCTCTCGGTCACCGGCCCTCTCGACGTGGTCACCGGCACGCGCGAGTCGCGAAAGCACCGCGACCACCTGCGCAGCTGACACACCGACGAGGACGATGACCCCATGAGCAGTCCCTCCCCGCGCCGGGGCGCCCGCAAGGCCGCCCAGAGCCGAGGCTTCCGCGTCCTCGCCCGCATCGGGTACGTCGCGCTCGGTGCCGTGCACGTGCTGATCGGCGGACTCATGCTCGTCGTGGCGGGCGGCGGCTCGGGCGAGACCGACCAGAACGGCGCGATGCGCGTGATCGCGGACGCCCCCGCCGGTTTCGCGGCGCTGTGGGCGGTGGCCGCGGGTCTGTGGGCGCTGGCGGCGTGGAAGATCGTGGAGGGCACGCTCGTCTGGGCACGGTCCGGCGCCAAGAAGTGGGGGCGGCGGGTCAGCCGGTGGGCGCAGGCCGTCGCCTATGCCGCGATCGGCGGGGTCGCCGCATCCGTCGCCCTGGGCTCACGCTCGGACGGGGACACGACGACCGAGAACGCCAGCAGCGGTCTGCTCGCCCCGCCGGGCGGAGTGTTCGTGCTCGGGGCTATCGGGCTCGGCGTCGTCGGCATCGGGGTGGGCTTCGTCATACTGGGCGCGAAGCGGTCGTTCCGCAGCAAGATCGCGGCTCCCGCCGGACTCGTCGGCGCCGCGGTCGACGTGATCGGCACGGTCGGGTACATCGCCAAGGGCATCGCTCTCGGAATCGTCGGGGGCCTTCTCGTCACGGCGGCGGTCCGGCATGACGGCGACGCCGCCGGCGGCCTCGACGAGGCTCTGCACACCCTGCTGGGCGTGGCGTTCGGACCGTGGCTCGTCGCGTTCGTCGGCGTGGGTTTCATCGCCTACGGCGCCTTCTGCGGATTCCGCGCGCGCTACGCCCGCTTCTGATTCACGGGTCGAGCCGGGCGCAGTCGTCGCCGCGCGTCGGCTCGCCGTCGAAGCGCTCCTGGGTCCAGGCGATCAGGGTGGGCAGGAACGGCGAGCCCGGCAGCATCACGCCGGTGTGATCGACACCGTGGTAGTCGTACCACTCGAGCGTGGCGCCCGCGGCGCACTGCTCCGCGATGTACTGCTCGTAGAGGCGCTCCGGGATCACCTCGTCATCGCTGCCCCACGCGATCATCACCGGAGAGTCCCACGGACCGCGGGCGGCATTCTGCGCCAGCCGCTCGCCGAGCGGGCCGGTGCCCAGGTTGGCGTCGTACAGGGGCCGATCGGCCGAGACACCCAGCGCGGCGAGCACCGACACCACGACGCCGGGTTCCGTCGGACACCGCTGGGTCATCTCCCGCACGATCGATCGCCCGCCGGGTGCGACATAGTCGTCGATCACGACATCCGGGTAGGTGTCGGCGTAGGGCACGAGAACCCACGAGATCAGCACCGAGAGCATGGCCGATCCGCGCGGCCCGCTCAGCTCCTCCGCGAGCGCGAGCGGATCGGCCGCCGGCGAGATGGCCGCCGTGCCCAGGATGTCGTACTCCGGCGCGTACTCCGCAGCGATCTGGGTCGTCCACAGCGCCGCGTGCCCGCCTTGGGAGTGTCCCCAGACGACCACGTCGTCGCCCAGCCACAGATCATCGATCTGGTCGGCGGCGCGCAGGGCGTCCAGAGACGAGCGCGCTTCGCCCTCGCCGATCAGGTAGGGGAACACGCCCTCGGCGCCCTGCCCCGTGTAGTCCGAGGCCACGACGGCCCATCCGCGCGCGATCGCCTCGTTGACATCCGGAATCGCCCACCGGGTGGCGTAGCTGTCGGTCAGGCTCGGGGCGCATCCGCGGGCGACGCCGGTCGTGCCGTGATTCCAGAGCACGACCGGGAGCGCCGCCAGGGGCCGGTCCTCCGGATAGATGACGAGGCCGCTCGCCGTCGCCCGCCGTCCGAACGAGTCCGTCGTGGAGTAGAGGATGCGGCGCACCTGCGCGCCCTCGGGGATGCGGCCGGTGTAGGCGTCATCGCGCAGCAGGGTGCCCGGCGCCTGGGGCGCGACATCCGGTGCGTCGTAGAACGCGTCGATGACGGGCGCCCCGTCCTGCAGCCACGAACTCGCCGCCCACGACCCTCCCGCGGCGACCAGCAGCAGCACGGCGAGGGCGAACCGCGCGGCATCCGCCCCCGCTCTCCGACGCCGCGTGGCCCCCTCGCCGAGGCGCTCTGGACGACCCCGGACGCGCCGCGACGAGCGCAGCACGATCGTGGCGCCGAAGATGATCGTGCGCACTCCGAAGAACACCGCGACGACGAGCAGCGTGACATCGGGCCAGACGAGAGCGAGCGTGCCGAAGACGATCTGGGCCACGCCGGATGCCGCTGCGAGCACACGCTCGCTGAGGCGCCCGCGCACGATGCCGCCGAAGGATGCGAGACCGCCGACCACGAGCAGCGCGGCGATGATGTCAGGCAGCAGGTCGAGGTTGCCGCCGACGAACACGAGCACGACGAGACCGCCGACGATCCACACCCAGGCGGCGACGCGGGTGAACCATCGCGGCGCACCCCGCGGAGCGGCGAGCTCGATCGCGCCCGAGGCGATCGCGCTGAGTCCGACGTACAGGGCGAGCACCCAGAGCGAGGTCAGCGGACGCGTGACGATGAAGATGCCGAGCAGCATCAGGGCAGCGCCGACCCCGATGCCGACACCCGCCGGAGCCCGCTCGATGAGCCGGCGCACGGCGCCGCGGCGCGGAAGCGCCGTCGTCCGCGGAGGGCGGGACGGCGGCGGGGCGTTCACGCGCGCCATGCTAGATCGTCTTCCCGTCAGGCGGCCGTATGCCGGGCCCGACACTCGCGGGGCGCCGCGGCCGCGGCTACGTCGACAGCGCCTCGATGGCGTCGGCGACGGCCATCGTCTCCCGCTCGCCCGTGCGTCTGTCCCAGAGCTCGACGAGACCGTCGGCTGCACCCCGGCCGACGACGAGGATGCGCGGGATGCCGACGAGCTCCGCATCGCCGAACTTCACTCCGGGCGACACCTTGGGCCGGTCGTCGTACAGCACGTCGAGGCCGGCGGTCTCGAGCTCGGCACTGACGCGCGCGGCGAGCTCGAACGCGGCGGCATCCCGGCCCGCTGCCACGACATGCACGTCGAACGGCGCGACCGTGGCGGGCCAGATCAGCCCCTTGTCGTCGTTGCCGAGCTCGGCGAGGATCGCGAGGATGCGGGTGACGCCGATGCCGTACGAGCCCATCGTCACGGTGACGAGCTTGCCGTTCTCGTCGAGCACCTTCAGCCCCAGCGCGTCGGCGTACTTGCGACCGAGCTGGAACACGTGGCCGATCTCCATGCCGCGCGCCAGCGCCACCGGACCAGAACCATCGGGCGACGGGTCGCCGTCGCGCACGTCCGCGACCTCGACGATCCCGTCGGCGGTGAAATCTCGCCCCGCGATGAGGCCACGCACGTGCTTCTCGTGCACGTTCGCCCCGGTGATCCACGCGGTGCCGTCCACGACACGGGGATCGACCAGGTAGCGGATGCCGCTCGCCGACTCCTCACCGAGCACCGCGCCCTCCGCGGACCAGGGGCCGATGTACCCCTTCACGAGCAGCGGGTGACGGGCGAAGTCCTCTTCCGTCGCCGCGGTGACCTCGGCCGGGGCGAACGCCACCTCGGCGCGCTTGTCGTCGATGTCGCGGTCACCCGGGATGCCGACGACCACGAGCTCGCGGGCGCCGTCGAGATGCGTCAGCGCGAGCACCACGTTCTTGAGGGTGTGCGCTGCGCTCCACACGCCTTCGGCGGGCGCCGGCAGATGCTCGTTGGCGTGCGCGACGAGCGTGGCGATCGTGGGGGTGCCCGGTGAGTCGTAGATCACCGGCGCGGGGGCGTCGTCGAACGGGATCGGCTCGGGCGCGGGCGTCGTGTAGGCCTCGACATTGGCGGCGTAGCCGCCTTCGGAGCGCACGAAGGTGTCCTCGCCCACCGGGGTGGGATGCAGGAACTCCTCGCTGCGCGATCCGCCCATCGCTCCGGCATCCGCGTGCACGATGGCGTACTCCAGACCGAGTCGGGTGAAGATGCGCTCGTACGCGTCACGCTGCGCCTGATAGGACGCCTCGAGACCCATATCCGTGTAGTCGAAGGAGTAGGCGTCCTTCATCGTGAATTCCCGTCCGCGCAGGAGCCCGGCGCGGGGACGCGCCTCGTCGCGGTACTTGTCCTGGATCTGATAGATCGTCAGGGGCAGGTCCTTGTACGACGAGTAGAGGTCCTTCACCAGCAGCGTGAAGACCTCCTCGTGGGTCGGCGCCAGGAGGTAGTCGGCGCCTTTGCGATCCTGCAGGCGGAACAGCGCGTCGCCGTACTCCTCCCACCGGCCGGTGATCTCGTAGGGCTCACGCGGCAGGAGCGCGGGAAAATGCACCTCGTAGGCCCCGGCGGCCGCCATCTCGTCGCGGATGATCGCCTCGATCTTCCCCTTCACGCGCAGTCCGAGCGGCAGCCAGGCGAAGACTCCGGGGGCCTGGCGCCGGATGTAACCGGCCCGGACGAGGAGCCGGTGGCTGGTGACCTCGGCGTCGGCCGGGTCTTCGCGGAGTGTGCGGAGGAAGTAGTGCGACAGACGGGTGACCACGAGGGTCAAGTCTAGGCGCCTGCGCTCAGCGCAGAGCCACCAGGAGCCGGGCCGCCATCTCCTCCAACGGCACCGGAGCCTCCTGAACGGTCACGATGTTCGTCCCATCGCTCGCGACGAGCACCGATGTTCCGTACTGATCGATGTACGCCGCCGCGCTCGCCCCGTCGACCTCCGCAACGGATGCCGCTGATGCTTCGACCCCATCCCACTGGAAGCCGGCACCGGGGTAGGCGTTCAGCCATATCCCCCCACGCTCGTAGGAGTACCAGGGGCACCACGCGACGACCCCTTCCTCCTCGAGGAACGTCGACACCGGGTGCGGCGCGAAGCCCGTGGGATACCCCTCGTAGAACTCCGCCCCGTCGAAGAGCCCGGCGACGTCGGCGTCTGATCCGAGCTGCGCGCAGTCCACGTCCCACCACGCGGCAGAGCGTGACGCCGCGTTCGGCACCGGTGACGAAGACGCGTTCCCGAGAGCCTCGGCGAGAGCGGGAGCCAGGTGCGGATCCTCGCTTCGCTCGTCGATCGCCGAGGTCGTGACGATGATCCACGTGCCTTCGGCGGCGCCGGCCAGATGACAGTCGATCGTGTCGTACGACGGCTCGCAGGTGACATCCGTGTAGGCCTGGGCGAGGTCGGCGGGCACGGCCGCCTCGGGAAAAGCGTAGACAGACAGGACGTGTCCTCCCCCCGCGCTGTCGTTCCAGCCGCACGAGATCCCCCCGAGCGTCGTCACGCCCGACGGAGGAAAGCGGGGGCTCGCCTGGGCTCCCGGAAGATAGAGCGCCGGATCTGCGAAGACGTTGTCGCAGTCGTCCCCGAACGCGACGACCGCGACCTCCGGATCGGAGGCGGGATCGGATGCCGGATCGGCGGTCTCGGCGACGGCGGTGCCGGATGGCGAGGCCGCGGGCGAAGCGGCCGCGGCGCATCCGCTGAGCGAGAGGGCGATGCCCAGCGCGAGCGCCGCCAGCGACATCCGGTCACCGCGGATCCGTGGTCGCATGCACGAATGCTATCGGCGGGGCGACCTCGTGGGTAGGCCGACTTGTCGAGGACGCGCAGGTCACCTCCTGCCCGCGTCCGGCGTCGGGGATGAGCCGAGCGTCGGTCGAGACCGCGCGTCGGTTCCGACGTCGGGCACGTTTCCGACCCTCGAGGCGGCCGCTGCCCCGTTCGGCTAGGCCGTGACGACCTGCGCGGTGCCGGGGGCCGCATCGGGACCCATCTCGTCGGCGATGCGGTTGGCCTCTTCGATCAGCGTCGCGACGATCTCGGACTCCGGGACGGTCTTCACGACCTGCCCCTTGACGAAGATCTGGCCCTTGCCGTTGCCCGAGGCCACGCCGAGGTCGGCGTCGCGGGCCTCGCCGGGGCCGTTGACGACGCAGCCCATCACGGCGACGCGCAGCGGGACGGTCATCTCTTTGAGACCCTCGGTGACCGAGTCTGCCAGGGAGTAGACGTCCACCTGCGCCCGCCCGCACGAGGGGCACGACACGATCTCGAGCTTGCGCTCGCGCAGGTTCAGGGACTGGAGGATCTGATGGCCGACCTTGACCTCCTCGGCCGGCGGGGCCGAGAGCGAGACGCGGATCGTGTCGCCGATGCCCTCGCCGAGCAGGATGCCGAACGCCGTCGCGGACTTGATCGTGCCCTGGAAGGCCGGTCCCGCCTCTGTCACGCCCAGGTGCAGCGGCCAGTCCCCCCGCTCGGCGAGAAGCCGGTAGGCCTGCACCATCACGACGGGGTCGTTGTGCTTGACCGAGATCTTGAAGTCGTGGAAGTCGTGCTCCTCGAACAGCGACGCCTCCCACACGGCGCTCTCCATGAGCGCCTCCGGTGTGGCCTTGCCGTACTTCTCGAGCAGGCGCTTGTCGAGCGAGCCGGCGTTCACGCCGATGCGCAGCGACACGTCCGCGGCCTTGGCCCGCCGCGCGATCTCGCCCACCTGGTCGTCGAACTTGCGGATGTTGCCCGGGTTCACACGAACGGCGGCGCAGCCGGCATCGATCGCCTGATAGACGTACTTGGGCTGGAAGTGGATGTCGGCGATCACCGGGATCTGGCTCTTCGCCGCGATGATGTGCAGCACGTCCGCGTCGTCCTGCGACGGCACGGCGACGCGCACGATCTCGCATCCGGATGCCGTCAGCTCGGCGATCTGCTGCAGCGTGGCATTGATGTTCGTCGTGGGAGTCGTGGTCATCGACTGCACGCTCACGGGCGCATCACCGCCGACGAGCACCTTGCCCACCTTGATCTGGCGACTCTTGCGGCGCGGGGCGAGGGTTTCGGGGACCTTCGGCATCCCGATGTTCACAGCTGGCACGTACGTCAGCCTACGCGAGGCGCGGCGGACCGGGCCCGCGCGGCGGTCACTCGGACAGCCTCTTCATCTCGGCCTGGATCTGACCCTCGGTGGGTCCGCCGGCGCCCTTGCCGAACGTGCGGAACGCCGTGACGACGACCCCGAGCCCGATGCCGAGGATCGGCCAGATGGGCCAGAAGCCGTCGATGCCATCGGTCGTCCCGCCCGAGACGGCCCAGATGATGATGAAGAAGACCGCCAGGGCGATCCAGATGAAGAACAGCTGCCAGAAGTGGCTCCGGGCCTTCAGCCGAGAGATCGCCCGGGCCCGCACATCGTCGCCCATCGCACCCATGCCGTCGTCGCTCATGGCCCCATGCTAGGGCAGGCATGCGGGCGCGCATATGGTAGTTTCGCGCCATGCCCGCGAACCGCACTTGGTGGCCCGTCTGACCAGACGGTGAGTTCGCGTTCGACGCATCCAGACCGTCCCCCGGGGCGGTCTTCTTCATTCGGACACCTCGGGGCCGACCCCGAAGAAGGATCCACGATGACCGGGCAAGCCCCCGACCCTGACACAGACGGCGTGCGTCTGTTGCGTAGCCTGTCCGCAGGTACGGAGCCCCTCGTGCTGATCGCCCGAGAGGGCGGTGACGTCGAGGTCATGACCGGCGAGGTCGTCGATGTCGACGCCCTCGCGGACATCCCGCTGCACGCGACGGACGGGACCCCCCAGCAGGTTCTCGCACTGGTGCCGTTCCGCCAGGTGCGCGAGCGAGGCTTCGTCTGCCACGACGACGACGTGCCCCTGCGCTGCGTCATCGTCCGCCAGTCGGGACGCGTCGCGCGCGACGAGGTGCTGCGCTCGCTGCCAGCGGAGCCCGTCCCCCTCGAGGACGCCGGGTTCGACATCGCCGACGAGGATTACGCTCAGACGGTCCGCCGGGTGATCGACGACGAGATCGGCCGGGGCGAAGGCGCCAACTTCGTCATCCGGCGGGACTTCGTCGCGCGTGTGGATGCCGATCCCCGGCTCGCCGCCCTGACCTGGTTCCGCGCCCTGCTGGAGCACGAGCGCGGCGCGTACTGGACGTTCGCGGTGATCACCGACGGGCACGTCGCGGTGGGGGCGAGCCCCGAGGCGCACGTCAGCGCTCAGGGCGGCGTCGTCACGATGAACCCCATCTCGGGAACCTTCCGTCATCCGGCGGGCGGGGCGACGGCGCCTTCGCTGACCGAGTTCCTCGAGAACACCAAAGAGACCGAAGAGCTGTTCATGGTGGTCGACGAGGAGCTCAAGATGATGAGCGCCGTCTGCTCCGACGGCGGGCGGATCACCGGGCCGCATCTCAAGGAGATGTCGCGTCTGACGCACACCGAGTACATGCTGCGCGGCCGCAGCACTCTCGACCCCCGCGACATCCTGCGCGAGACGATGTTCGCTCCCACCGTGACGGGGTCGCCCATGCAGAACGCGTGCGCCGTCATCGCCCGGCACGAGACCACGCCGCGCGGGTACTACTCCGGCGTCGCCGCGCTGTTCACCCCCGCGCCGGGCCCGGGTGCGTCGCACGATCTGGACGCGCCGATCCTCATCCGCACCGCCTACCTGCGCGACGGCGGCCTGCGCGTCCCCGTCGGAGCGACCCTCGTGCGTCACTCCGACCCGTACGGGGAGGTCAGCGAGACGCACGGCAAGGCCGCCGGCGTGCTCGGAGCGATCGGGGCGATCCCGCGCGACGCGCGCGTCGATTCGGACGCCCCGAGCGGCGAGCGGCGACCACTCGCGGACGATCCGGACATCGCCAGCCTGCTGAGTTCGCGCAATGCCCGTCTGGCTCCCTTCTGGCTCGAGCCCCAGGGCACCGAGGAGGGACCGCTCTCGGGGCGGCGTGCGATCGTCGTCGACGCGGAGGATCGCTTCACGACGATGCTCGCCCACCAGCTGCGCCACCTCGGCCTCGACGCCCGGATCATGGCCTGGAACGAGGTGCAGGACGACGACATCGATGCCGCCGAGCTGCTCGTCGCCGGGCCGGGACCCGGTGATCCGCTCGCGGCGCTGAACCCCCGCATGAGCCGGATGCGGCAGATCGTCGCTCGTCGGCGCGCTTCCGGCCTGCCCCTGCTGGCCGTCTGCCTGAGCCATCAGGTGCTCGCCGCCGAACTCGGGATCCCCCTCGTGCCCCTGCCGCACCCCCATCAGGGCGTGCAGCTCGATGTCGACCTGTTCGGCGAACGCGCGTCGATCGGTTTCTACAACACCTTCACCGGGCACGTCGAGCCCGGGACCGAGCGCATCGGCGGCGCCGAGGTGGCCGCCGACCCTCGCAGCGGCGACGTCTACGCCCTGCGGGGACCGCGGTACGCCTCGGTGCAGGGCCACCTCGAGTCGATCCTGTCGCGCGACGGCATCCGCACCCTGCACCGGCTCGTGACGCACGCCCTGGCGCCGGCCTGACGCGCACGCCGGTTCAGGGCAGCAGCTGGATCGGGTTGACCAGGTCGGCGATGATCAGCAGCGCCGCCATGCCGACCAGCAGCACCACGACGACGAACGTCACCGGCACCAGCTTTGTCGCATCGACGGGTTTCGGCGGTGGTCGGTGCAGCAGCTTCGCGCCTCGCCGTTTGATGCCGTCCCAGAGCGCCACGGCGATGTGGCCGCCGTCGAGGGGCAGCAGCGGAATCAGGTTGAACACGAACAGCGCGATGTTGAGCGACCCGAGGAGGCCGATGATGGCCACCGCGCGGTTCAGGATCGGCGCCTCCACCGCCGCGACCTCGCCGGCCAGACGCCCCACGCCGACGACCGAGAGCGGCCCGTTGGGGTCGCGCTCGGCCCCGCTCACGAGCGAGGCCGCGGTGTCGTACAGCTTCGCCGGCAGCTGACCGATGATGCCGACCACCGCGCCGACGTTCTCGGCCGCCGCCGCGGGTCCGGCCCAGATGGGCTGTCGCACGTAGTCGCTGGTGGGCGAGAACCCCACGAACCCGACCTCCTGCGTCACGGTCTCGCCGTCGTCTTCCACGACGGGCCGCTCGGCGAGCATCGGCGTGACGCGCAGGTTCTGGATGCTGTCGTCGCGCTCGACCTCGAGGTCCAGGCTGCGACCGGGGCTGTCGCGGATGATGGCCGACGCCTCGTCGAAGTCGGCGACCGGCGTCCCGTCGATCGAGAGGATGACGTCGCCGGGTTGCAGTCCCGCCTCGGCGGCGGGACTGGTGGGATCGGCGGCGGTGCATTCGGACTGCGTCGAGGAGGCGGGCACGACGCACTCACTGATCGACGAGACCGTCGTCGTGGCCTGCTGGACGCCGATGCCGCTGAAGAGCAGGCTGAACAGGACGATCGCCAGCAGCAGGTTCATGATCGGCCCGCCGAGCATGATCACGACGCGTTTCCACACGGGCAGGCGCCAGAAGACGCGACGGTCGTCCTCGCCCACCATGGTGTCGGCGTTCGCAGCCCGGGCATCCTGCACCATCGTCGCGAAGAAGCGCCCGCGCACGCGGGCCTCAGCGCGGCGGTCGTATCCGCCGTCCTCGCTCGCGGGGGGATACATGCCCGCCATCGAGATGTATCCGCCGAGAGGGACGGCCTTGACCCCGTACTCGGTCTCGCCGCGGCGACGGGACCACAGTGTGGGACCGAAGCCCACCATGTACTGCCCGACCCGCACGCCGAACTTCTTGGCGGGCACGAGGTGACCGATCTCGTGGAGGGCGATCGAGACCGCCAGGCCCACCACCATGATGAGGATGCCGATGACGAATGCGAGCGCGGTCACCCGCCCCACGCTACCCGGGTGATTCTTTGTAGCGGCCGGGAACGCGCGGCGGCACAGACGGGTAGATTTGTCCTCGGCGAAGGAGGGCCCGTGACCGCACGTTCGACGCGCGCTGCGCGCGGTGCCGGTGCGACGGCGGTCGCGGTGATCCTCGGGTCCGTCTCGCACACGATCGGGGGCGGGGTGGCTCCCTCTCCCCTGCTGATGCTCGCCGTCGCCATCCTCGCGTGGCCGCTGGCCACCGCCCTGATGGGAACCGGCGCACGTCCCAGCGATACGATGCGACGGTTCTTGCGCACCATCGGCCTGGCGGCGAGCGTTCTGCTCGCTCAGCTGCTGCTGCACGTCGTGTTCGCCCTCGTCGGAACCGGAACGGGAACCGGCGGCGCAACCACCTTCGGCCACGTCCACGGCGCCCCACTTCTTCTGCCGGATCCCGCCCCGCTCACCGCCGCGCCCTCGGTGGATGCCGCGATGCTCGCCTGCCACCTCGCCGCTGCCGCCATCGCCTTCGCGCTGCTCAGCCGCGGCGAGGCGGTGCTCACGCGCATCGGCGCGTGGGTTCTGGCCGTCGCATCGCGCGCGCTCGCGGGAGACGCGCGTCCGCGAATCGGCGCCGGCGTCACCCCCGGCGCGCCGGCCGCGCTGGCCCCGCTCGTCGTCGCCCTCTCCAGTCTGTCCCGTCGCGGCCCACCGCGGCTCTCTCGCGGCGCACGCGCCGCATGATCCTGCGCCCGGCCGACTGTCCGGGCGTCTTCACCGGATGGCGCGCGCCGGCGATCGCCCGCGCGCGGGAATGAGAGAGAACCGATGAGCTTCACCCCTGACACCACGCCCTCCCCCGCCCGTGCCCCTCGGCGGCGCCGCGGCGGCCGCCTGCTGGCGGGATCCGTCCTGGCGGCCGGCCTCGTGCTAGCCGCGCCGTTGGCCGCCCAGGCGCACGTGACGGTGTCGCCCGACCAGACCGCGACCGCCGGCAGCTACGGCGTGCTGACGTTCGCCTTCAGCCACGGATGCGACGGCTCCCCGACCACCGCACTCGAGATCGAGATCCCCGACGGACTCGCCTCGGTCACCCCCACGATCGAACCCGGGTGGCAGCTCGAGATCGAACGCGACGGAGAAGACGGCCCCGTCTCTCGTGTGGTCTACACCGCGGACGAGCCGGTCGAGAGCGGACTGCGGGCCACCGTCGAGCTCGGCGTGCAGTACGCGGAAGACGCGGCGGGCCAGACTCTCGCCTTCCCCGTGAACCAGGTCTGCGAGGTCGGCAACACCTCGTGGAGCGAGCTCGCGGAGGAGGGCGAGGACGCGCACGAACTCGATGCGCCCGCTCCGCTGGTGACGGTGTCGGATGCGGCGGCCGCCGATGACGCGCACCACGATGACAGCGGCACCGCGGCCGACACGGCGGATGCGGCATCCGCCGACGACACCGCGGCCCCGGTGGCCGGAATCGTGCTGGGCGCCGCGGGGGCGGTGCTGGGCGCGGTCGCACTGGTGGTCGCCATCCTGGCACTGCGTCGGCGCAGCTGACAGACGCTCAGCTGACCCACGCTCAGCTGATGCCCGCCACGCCTCGGCGTAACGGCCGGTCGCACATCGCGCCGCTGCCGTGCGCCGAGGCGCGGTTCTGGTTGAATGGACGAGCCATGGCCCCGTCCGTTCCCGAGCCCCCGCGGCCCGCCGCGTCCGCGTCGCGGATGCCGCCCGTGCTGCGCCCCGAGCGCCCGCCCGCGCGTGCCCTGGCCGAGCTGGCCGAGCGCTTCGCGCGCGACGTCGTGGGCGAGATCGGGACCGCCCGGGTGTCGGGAGTCACACTCGCGACCTCCGATCTGCGGCCGGGCGAGGTCTTCGTCGCCATCCGCGGCGTCAACCGTCACGGCGCGGAACTGGCCGCCGACGCCGCCGCACGCGGAGCCGTGGCGGTGATCACCGATGCCGACGGCGCGCAGCTGGCTCGCGGGTGCGGGCTCCCCATCCTCGTCGTCGACGATCCCCGCGCGGTGCTGGGCGACGTGTCCGCATGGGTCTACGGCACCGGTCGCGAGGACGACCTGCCCCTCCTGCTGGGGACGACGGGCACGAACGGCAAGACCAGCACGTCGCACCTGCTCGCGGGCATCCTCGATCAGCTCGGGGTCACGACCGGCCTCAGCTCCACGGCGGAGCGGCACATCGCCGGTGAGGTGATCGTGTCGCGGCTGACGACCCCCGAGGCATCCGAGTTCCACGCCCTGCTCGCGCTCATGCGCGAGCGCGGGGTCGAGGCCGTCGCCGTCGAGGTCAGCGCCCAGGCGCTCAGCCGCCACCGCGTCGACGGGCTCGTCTTCGATGTGGCGTCGTTCACCAATCTCAGCCACGACCACCTCGACGACTACGCCGACATGCGCGAATACCTCGAGGCCAAACTGCCCCTCTTCCAGCCGGACCGGGCGCGGCGCGCGGTCGTCGCCCTCGACTCGTCCGCGGCCCACGAGGTCGTCGCCCGCGCCGGTGTGCCCGTCGTCACCATCGGCACTCCCGCCATGGCGACCGACCCGGATGCCGCGGCCGCCGCGGATTGGGTCGTCGACATCCACGACGAGACCCAGACCGGCACCGCGTTCACTCTGCGCGGACCCGCGGGACGGCTGACCACCGTGGTGCCCGTCATCGGGCCGCACATGGCCGCGAACGCCGGCCTCGCGATCGTGATGCTCCTCGAGGCCGGGTACGACTGGGATCGGATACGCTCCGCGCTCGAACGCGACGGCGGCATCCACGCCTACCTTCCGGGGCGCACCGAGCGGGTCTCTGGCGATCACGGTCCCGCCGTCTACGTCGACTTCGGGCACTCCCCCGATGCCTTCGCCAAGACCCTGGCAGCCGTGCGCCGTGTCACGCCCGGCACCGTCGTGATGCTGTTCGGTGCCGACGGCGACCGCGATGCGACCAAGCGCCACGACATGGGGGCGATGGCCGTGCTCGGCAGCGACATCCTGATCGTGACCGATCACCACCCTCGTTTCGAGGACCCGGATGCGATCCGCGCGACCCTCATCGAGGGGGCTCGCCGCGCCCGGCCGGACGCGCAGATCCACGAGTCCTCACCGCCCGAGCGCGCGATCGTCGAAGCGGTCGCGATGGTCGGCGACGGCGACGCCATCCTCTGGGCGGGTCCCGGACATCAGGACTATCGCGACATCCGCGGGGAGCGCACGCCCTACTCGGCGCGCGAGCTCGCCCGACGGGCGCTGCGCGATGCCGGCTGGCCGGTGCCGGAGCCGCACTGGCCGGTGCCCTATCCGGACTGACCCGCGATCGTCCGGTCGGCGCGGTCGCGCGCCCACGCTTCGGCCTCGGCCAGGTTCTCGCGCGTCAGCCGCGTCGGCGCGTCGTGCGCATCGACCACGCGCGCGACGGTGTCGGTGATGCCGGTGAACGGCAGTCGCCCCTCATGGAACGCATCGACGGCCTGCTCGTTGGCCGCGTTGAACACGGCGGGATAGGTCGCACCCGCCCGGCCGACGTGCTTGGCGAGGTCCACGGCGGGGAAGGCGTCGGCGTCGAGGGGCTCGAACGTCCACGAGGACGCCCGGGTCCAATCCAGCGGCGCTCCGACGCCGGCCACGCGCTCGGGCCAGGCCAGACCCAGCGAGATGGGCAGACGCATGTCGGGGGGCGAGGCCTGCGCGAGCGTCGAGCCGTCGGCGAACTCGACCATGGAGTGGATGATCGACTGGGGATGGACGACGACGTCGATCCGGTCGTATCCGACGCCGAAGAGCAGGTGCGCCTCGATGACCTCGAGGCCCTTGTTCACGAGGGTGGCGGAGTTCGTCGTGACGACGCGGCCCATGTCCCACGTCGGATGGGCGAGCGCCTCTTCGGGCGTCACACCGGCGAGCTGAGCGCGCGATCGCCCACGGAAGGGGCCGCCGGAAGCCGTCAGCACCAGTCGGTCGACCTCGTCCGCGCTTCCGCCGCGCAGGCACTGGGCGATGGCGGAGTGCTCCGAATCGACGGGGACGATCTGCCCCGGCGCCGCGAGGGCCGTGACCAGCTCTCCCCCGACGATGAGGGATTCCTTGTTCGCCAGGGCCAGCGTGCGCCCGGCCTCGAGCGCGGCAAGCGTCGCGCCGAGACCCACCGATCCCGTGATCGCATTGAGCACGACGTCGGCCGGCACATCGCGCACGAGCTGTTCGGCCTCCGCCGCGCCCACGGCGGTGTGCTCGACGCCGAACCTCTCGGCCTGGGCCCGCAGCGTCGCGCGGTCGCGTCCGACGGCGAGTGCCACGACCTCGAAGCGGTCGGGCGCCGCTGCGATCACCTCCAGCGCCTGCGTCCCGATGGAGCCGCTGGAGCCGAGGATGATGACGCGTCGCACCCCGCCAGCCTATCGATCCGGCCGATCGGGGCGCCCCGCAGCCTACTCGGTCGGCACGTGCTGGGTGCCCAGGATGTCGACGACGAAGACCAGGGTCTCGTCCTGCAGCTCGTGATCCTCGACGTCGCCGTAGCCGAACTCCGGCGGCACGACGACGAGCACCTGCGAGCCCACGGTGTGACCCTCGAGAGCCTGGCGGAAGCCGTCCACGACTCCGGTCGTCGCGAATGCGGCGGCCGCCCCGCTCTCCCAGCTCGAGTCGAAGACCTCGCCGTCGGACCAGGTCACGCCCGTGTACTGCACGAGCACGTTGTCACCGGGCTCGACCTCGGCCCCGTCACCGACCTTGAGCTCCGCCACCTGCACCTCGTCCGGCGCCTCGGCGTCGGGGATGGTGATCGTGGGCGAGCCGTCCTCGGCGAGCTCGACGGTCGGCATCCCTTCGACCGGCGGCTGATCCTCGCCCCAGGCCTGGGTGGGCGCGACGTCGAGGACGTCGACGATGTAGACCTCGGCGCCGGCGGATTCGGATGCGGGGAAGGTGACGACCATTCGCGATCCGACCGATGCGCAGCCCATGATCTGCCCCAGACTCGTCTCGGCCGACACGGCGGCGGGCAGCACCTCGCCCTCGACGTAGCCGATGTCGCCGACCTTCTCGGCGCTGTCGGCCGAGAAGGCGGTGAGCGCGTACTCCACATAGTCGCCCTCGGCCAGCGCCTCGCCGTCGCCCTCGGTGATCACGGTGCGCTGCAGCTCCTCGACCTCGAGGCCGGCGTCGAACGAGGCGGTGGAGGCCTCACCCACCTCGCCGTCGACCGTGACGGCCTCGGAGGCGGCGCCCGACGGCGCCGCGGCCGCGCAGAGACCCTCGTCGGTCGCGGCGCTGCCGTCGGGCTCGCCCGATCCCGTGCAGCCGGCGAGCGCGAGCGCGGACAGGGTGAGGGCGGACAGGGCTATCAGGGGGCGGGCGATGAGCGGGCGGGTGCGCACGGAAGAACCTCGATGTGTCGAAAGCGGAACCACTATCGTGGCGGATTTTCCTTTGTTCCGCCTGTGTGCCGCGCCCGCGCCCATAGCCGACCGCGCATGGGTCGGGCGATACCCTCGGGGGATGAGTGCAGAGGGGGCACAGCCGGCCCGGGACGCGACGTCCGCGCAGGCCCAGAGCGCCTCGTCGATGCGCTGGGCCTACGGTGTCGGCCGCTTCCTGATCACCCCCCTGGCCCGGGCGATCTACCGGCCGATCGTCGAGGGGCGGGACCTGGTTCCCCGCAAGGGCCCGGTCATCTTCGCCAGCAACCATCTGTCGTTCATCGACTCGATCGCCATCCCCGTCGCCGCCCCACGTCCGGTGCACTTTCTCGCGAAGTCCTCCTACTTCGAGGGCACCGGCGTCTCCGGGTGGGTCTCGAAGCGGTTCTTCACCTCGATCGGAGCGATCCCCGTGCGCCGCGGCGCCGGACAGGCCGCGCTCGATGCGCTCGAGCAGCAACGCGCGCTGCTCGAATCGGGCAGCGCCGTGGCGCTCTACCCGGAGGGCACTCGCTCCCTCGACGGGCGGCTGTACCGCGGTCGCACCGGGGCCGCGTTCCTCGCCCTCCAGACGGGTGCGCCGGTGGTGCCGGTCGGCCTCTCGGGCACGGATGAGGTGATGCCGGTGGGCGCGCGGATGCCGGCTGTGAACAAGCGCATCCGCGTGCGCTTCGGCGATCCGATCGATCTCTCCGCGCACGGCGCCGCCCCCTCGGGCCGCGCGCGCCGGGCAGCCACCGACGAGATCATGGCGGCGATCCACGCGCTGACGGGGCAGGAGCTGGCGCACGCGTTCAACGAGTCCCCCGCCCACGGCACGGTCGACCGCATCCGACAGGCGCTGCCGCACGAGCGACTCTGACTCGTGCGCTCGCCCGCGGCCGTCGCGCCGGCGCCCGAGTAGGCTGTTGCGGTGCCGCAGACGTTTTCCGCCTCCGACGCCGTCGAGCTCGCCGTCGTCGAACGCGATGGTTTCATCGAGTCCCGTCACACGGGCAGTGCGATCGTGCTGGCCCCGGACGGATCCGTGCACGCGTCCTTCGGCGCCCCCGACGCGCTCATCCTCCCGCGCTCGGCGCTCAAGCCCCTGCAGGCGGTCGGGCTGCTCTCGGCGGGGGCGAGGCTGGCGGGTGTGCACCTCGCGCTGGCATCGGCGAGCCACTCCGGCACGAACCCGCACGTCGCGGCCGTGAGCGAGATGCTCGCCGGCGCCGGTCTGACCGAGGATGCGCTCGCGTGCCCCGCGGCGTGGCCCACCGATGCCGCGACCCGGCGCGAGATGATCCGGGACGACCGGCCCGATGCGCGGGTGTGTCACAACTGCTCCGGCAAGCACGCCGGCATGCTCGCCGCGTGCGTGCAGAACGGCTGGCCGACCGAGGGATACACCGATCTCGATCACCCCCTGCAGGTGCACCTGCGTGAGGTGATCGAACGGTTGACGGGCGAGAAAGTCGCGATCAGCGTCGCGGACGGCTGCAGCGCACCCGCACACGCCCTGTCGCTCGCCGCCCTGGCGCGCGGGGTCCACCGCATCGGCACGGCGTCCGAACGTTCGCCGTTCGCTCTGCACCGCCACGCCGCCGCGGTGCGCCTCGCCGCGCTCGCGGAGCCCTGGGCGATCGCCGGTCCCGGCGCGTCCGACACGGTGCTCCTGGAGCGCGCCGGGGTGTTCGCAAAGCTGGGCGCCGAGGGCGTGCAGGTCGCCGCGGCGCCCGACGGCACCGTCGCGGCGGTCAAGGTGCTCGACGGGGGCGGTCGCGCGGCGCCCGTCGTCGCGCTGCGTCTGCTCGTCGCCGCGGGCGCGATCTCGCCGGCGGCGTACGGCGACGCGGCGAGCGAGCTCGATCTGGAGGTGCGCGGTGGCGACGCGGTGGTCGGCCGCGTGCGCGCGACCGTCTGAGTGCGGGGCCGTCAGACCGCTCCCGGCACCAGCCGTACGCGGCGCGGTGGGCGTCCGGGCTCGCACCACCACGCCCGCCCGAGACCGGCGTGGACGTACGGCGCGATCGCGCGGTGACCCGCCAGGACGCGCAGCTCGCTCGGGCAGTCGGCGTCGATCACGAGGGTGCCGTGCGTGCGCAGCCGACTGAGGGTCGACCACGCCGCCTGCCAGGCATCGCCGTCACCGACGACGATCCGCGCGGCATCCGGACCCGCCTCGGTGTCTCGGCCCCGAGGCTCCTCCGGGAGTTCCACGACGACCGCACCGTCGGCGAAGCAGGCGCGGAGCGCACGGGCGACCCTGCGCGGGTCGCGGGTGATGACGCCGACCGCATCGCCCGCTTGGACACTCCACTCCGGCGCGGGGTGCGGCTGCGGTCGGTTGCCCGCGGCACCGGCGGTCCCTGCCGCGAGGGCGAACTGCACCTCGCAGCCCTCGATGCGCCCGCGCCCGGGCACACCGTGCGCGCGATGATCGCTCGTCTCTCCCCCGGCCGCCACGTGCGCGAGACGGCTGGGATACCCCAGCATCGCCCGCCGCGCAAAGCGCTCGGCGACGCGCGCCAGCATCCCCTGAGCATGCTGCGCCGTCAGCACCACTCCGGTTCGTCCCGACGCGTCCCGCACGATCTCATCGATGAGGCCCGCCATGTGCGCCGCCTGCTCGCCGGGGTAGCACGAGAGCAGCACGTCGACGTCGTCGATGAGCACCCAGTCCGGTGCGTGCCCGCGCAGGGCGTGGATCATGTCCCACGCCTGCTCGGCGTCGCGAGGCACCACGGCGGCCCCGGGGCATTGCCTCTGGATGGCCGCGAGGATGCTGGAGCGGCCCGATCCCGGTCCACCCATGACCAGCAGACCCCGATCCTCGCGATCGAGCGTGACGACGCTGCGGCGCTGCCGATCGGGGTCGTCCGCGAGGCCCAGCACGACCTCGGCATCCGGGGCCTGCGCCCGCAGCGAGTCGAGGGTGACGAGCTGCGGCAGCTCCGGCAGCCACGGCGGCTCGGGACGCCGTTGATCGCGCGCCCGCGCCACGACGACGTCCACGTCGGCCGGGCTCGTCACGGCGACCCGGAACGGCAGGGGCACCGCATCGGCCGCACGCCGCACGTACGCTCGCCCCCGGCCGGCCAGTCCGCCGGGCAGCGACGCGGCCGACTCCGACCCGACGAGCAGGCGGCTCTCGCCCGCGTCCGCCACACGGAGCGCGATGCGCAGGGGGATGTTCGCCAGGAGCTCGTCGCGCACGGTGCCGCTCGTGCGCTGCGTGCCGAGGATCAGGTGGATGCCCAGAGCACGGCCTCGCGCCGCGATGTCGGTGAACACCCGCTGCAGTTCGGCGTGCTCGCCGGCGAGCGCGGCGAATTCGTCGACGACGACGACCAGCCGCGCCAGCTCCACGTCGGCGTCGCCGATGTGGCGGGCCCCGCAGCGCGCCAGCTCCGCTTCCCGGCGACGCATCTCGGCCCGCAGGCTCGCGATCGCTCGCGCGGCCGAGACGGCATCCAGGTCGGTGATGACACCGGTCACGTGCGGAAGAGCCCTCAGCGGTTCGAACGAGACCCCGCCCTTGAAGTCCGCCAGCAGCAGGGCGAGCTGCGACGTCGTGTGGGCGGCGCACAGCGCCGTCACCCAGGTCACGAGCAGCTCGGACTTGCCCATGCCGGTGACGCCGGCCACGAGCGCGTGGGGACCGTCCGCGACGAGATCCACCGCCACCGCGCCGGCCGTGCCGCCGCCGATGACCGCTCGCAGTGTGCTGCGGTCCACCGCCGGCACAGCCGGCTCGAGCTGGGACACGCCCAGCACGGCGCCGGTGTCGGTGTCGGAGGGTCCGTACACGTCGGCAGCCCTCCGCGCCAGTGCCCGCGCCGCAGCCTCTGCCTGGGTGCGGCTGATCGCCTCGACGCGCACGGGTCGGCTGCTCTCGTCGGTGACCAGCGAGCCGGCGGGCACCTCGGACACCTCGATCAGATGACGACAGCGGGGCGCCGGAGCAGAGTCCGACGTGTTCCACGCGAGCACCACGTCCACGCCGTCGGCCACCGCGACCATGCCCGGTCCCTGCACACCGAGGCGCACCGCGTCACCCGCCGCAGACGCCGACCCAGGGGTGACCGCGCCGCCGTCTGGGCCCCCGAGGCCGCAGCGGTGGGGCAGCACGTCGAGCCACTCCCACCCGATGGGCAGGGGCCCGACCAGCCGCAGGCGATCCGGCGGATGCGTCAGAAACAGCTGCACGAGCAGCGCACGCAGCACCGGCACCGCCGCAAGCGGAGCGCCGTGCACCGCGATGCCCTCGCGCCAGCCGACGGTCACGGGCACGTCGGTCAGCATGGCGGCGGCGCTGCGTACCTGTTCGGCGTCTGCACGCCCGCGCGCGTGTCCGCCCACGGAGAGCCTGCTGGGGCGCGATCCCCAGCCGACGACGAGCTGCGACGCCCGTTCACCGGTTGCACGCCATATGTCGCCCTGTCGCTCCCACAGCGCAGCGGCATCCGGATGCTGACGGGCCAGCACCTCGCGCTCGTGGCGGTGTGCGGTGGCCACGTCTTCCCGCAGGGCCGCGAGCGCTGCGGTGTACCGACGCTCGCCCTCGCGGCGATCGCGCCTGCGCGTGCGGACGCCGTCGAGCAGCGCTGCGACGGCGACGACCGGGCCGAGCGCCGCGAACCACAGCGCGTATGCCGAGCCGGTGACGACCCACAGTCCGATTCCGCCGAGCACGGGCGCCAGCATGGCGATCAGCGGGAATGCGGCCCGACGCGGCTCTTCCGGCTGTGCGGGCAGAGCGAGTGGCTCCGCGGAGGGTGTCATCGCGCCAGTCAACAGGGGCGCGCCACCGCACTGCGTCCCCCGGGGCGTCTGCTCGGGATGCCCTGCGACGTGAGCAGTTGGGGAGGACGACTGGTGGTCGACCGCTAGGACCCTGCGGGGCCCTCCCCGCCGGCGGCGCCCGAGGCGACCTCGTCGAGACCGGCGCCTCCCGTGCGGCTGACGTCCAGCACGATGATCGTGACGTTGTCGCGTCCGCCGTTGTCGAGGCTCGCCGCCAGCATCCCCTCGACGGCGGCCGCGGGATCGGCGTTCTCGTCGAGAAAATGGCGGATGCCGTAGTCGGTCAGCTCTTTCGTGAGCCCGTCGGAGCAGATCACGAAACGGTCCCCGTCCACGACGTCGAGTCGCACGTAGTCGGGCTCGACGCTCTCACTGGGGCCGACGGCCCGCGTGATCACGTTGCCGTAGGGGTGGTTCTCGGCCTCCTCCGGACTCAGGCGACCGGAGGCGACCAGTTCTTGCACGACGGAGTGGTCGGTGGTCACCTGCACCAGGCGTTCGTCGCGCAGCACGTACACCCGGGAATCGCCGATGTTGAAACTGACCCACGTCGGCTCGTCGGCATCGACGTCGAGGAAGACCCCCGTCACGGTGGTCCCGGTGCCGTCGTCGGTGGCCTGCGGGTGCGCGAGGATGTCCTTCACCGCACGCCCCAGCGCACGTTCGATCTGCGCGGTGGAGACATCGCCGTCCTGGGCGAGCGCCGCGAGGCGCTCCACGGCGCTGGCGCTGGCGATCTCACCGCCGAGGTGCCCGCCCATGCCGTCGGCGACGACGAAGAGCGGGTAGGCGGTCAACACCGCATCCTGGTTCAGATCGCGCCGCATGCCACGGTGCGTCGCCGCAGCCCATGAGAGAGCGAGCGTCCCTCCCCCGACATCGACACGGCGCTCATCGACCGTCACAGCGATGTCAGCGTCGGGCACGCGGTCACCTCCGGCCGTGCGGCGTCGTCTCCGGCGCAGGAGCGCCGCGCCGCGCGGAATGCGCAGCGGTCACAGCCTACTCGACGCCCGGCGTAGCGCCGTTCCCGCACCCGGCCGCCCCGCGATGCGAGCCGAGGGCCCGTGCTGCCGCCTCGGGCCCGCCGTTCGCTCAGAGCGAACGGCGCTCACGGCGGCGCTTCGTCGTCCGGGCTCAACCCGCCGCAGGATCGCGCGGCAGCGGCAGCAGGCGGTCGATCTCGGCGATGTCGTCCGGTGAGGGCGTCCACGAACTCGCGGCCGCATTCGTGCGCACCTGTTCGGGCGTGGTCGCGCCGGCGATGACGCTCGCGAGCGCCGGTCGCGCCAGCAGCCAGCCGAAGGTCGCCTGCAGCATGGTGATGTCCCGGGCATCACAGAACGCCTGGTAGGCCTCGAGCGCGTCCCAGGGGGCGTCTCGCCAGACGTTCGGCCGCTGCCGCATGATGCGGGAGTCCTCCGGTCCGCCGTCGCGGCGGAACTTGCCGGTGAGCAGGCCGTTGTGCAGCGGAAAGTACGGCAGGAACCCGACCCCGAAGCGCTCGGCCGCCGGAAGCACCTCTCGCTCCGAAGCGCGAGCGAGCAGGCTGTACTGGTTCTGCGCCGAGACGAACCGCTCGGCACCCCGGGCCCGGGCGACGGCATCGGCCTCGGCGAGTTGCCAGCCGCTCAGATTCGAGTGCCCGATGTAGCGCACCTTTCCCTCGCGGACGAGCTCGGTCAGCGCGTCGAGCGTCTCGGCGATCGGCGTCTGGGGGTCCGGCGTGTGCAGCTGGTAGAGGTCGATCCAGTCGGTCTGCAGTCGGCGCAGGGAGGCCTCCACCGCTCGCCGGATGTAGCCCCGCGAGCCCTTCGCCCCCGTCGAGGGGACGTCGGCCGGCATCTGCGCGTGCCCGAACTTCGTCGCCAGCACGACGGAGTCGCGTCGGCCCTGGATCGCCTCGCCCATGAGCGTCTCGGACAGCCCGGGGCGCGCACCGTAGACGTCGGCGGTGTCGAACAGCGTGACGCCCGCGTCGATGGCGGCATCCACCACAGCCCGCGTGCCCGCGAGGGTCTCGGTCGGGGTTCCGGGTCGGCCGAAGTTGTTGCAGCCGAGCCCGGTGGCGCTGACCAGGAGTCCAGAGGCGCCGACGCGACGCGCAGAAGGTGTGCTCATCCCGGCAGGTTACCGCCCGGGATACGCCAACGGCCCCCGTCCACGCGGACGAGGGCCGTTGCGATGCGCTCAGGCGGCAGGGGGTGCCGGGGGCGCGCCCGGCGAGGCGGGCTGTGCCGGGATGCCGTTCCAGTTCGTGCGATCGGCGAGGAAGCCGTTACCGGCCCACGGGGCGGGCTGGATGGCGGTGTTCCAGCGGGACTTGTCGAACGCGTTGATGCCGAGCCAGACGATCGAGAGGAAGAAGTACAGGATGAGCCAGATGGGCTCCTTCTGCAGCTTCAGCCCGACCCGCCACGCTGCGAGCAGGGTGACCACGAAGGCCGCGAGACCGATCAGCTGTCCGATGACGGGGATCCAGCCCAGCAGGATCGACGCGCCCGCGGCGATCAGCAGCAGCCAGGGGTTCAGATCGCCGAGCTTGGTGAAGATCATGGCGTTGTAGACGGGCACCCAGGCGCGCCATTTGCCCTCGACGCCGGCCTTCTCGAAGATCTTCATCAGGAACCAGGACGTGAGCACGTAGCCCACGAGAAGGAAGAAGAGCCCGAAGAGCGCGAAGGCGACGAAGAATCCCGCGCCTGCGAAGCTGTCGTAGTTGTACACGGGGAAGAACCTCCACGGTTGTGTTGGGGGCCGCAAGCCGTAGCGGCGCGGGATTATCCATCCCGCAGCACTCATGCTAGCGATCACGGGCGCCTCTCGCAGGAAAGTCCCAGGTTCGCGTGTCGCGCCGCGGATCTGTCGTTCCGCCATCGGGCACCGCTACCCTGGCCGGGACGCCGCTCTCGGCGTTCTCTCAGGAAGGACAGACATGAGCGATCAGACCCCTCCCCCGCCGCCACCACCCCCGGCGGGTCCGCCGCCCCGCGAGCCGGAGCCCGATCACCCGCAGCCGACGACATCCGCGCAGCACGCCGGCGCGTCGACCGGGATGTCGGGAAGCTCGTTCTCCTCCGGCTTCTTCAAGGCCCTGTTCGATGTGAGCTTCCGCTCATTCATCACTCGCAGGCTCGCGACGGTCTTCTACATCGCCGGCCTCGTCGTGATCGCGCTCGGGTTCCTGCTGTACTTCTTCGGCGGGCTCATCACCGCGTTCGCATCGATGCGGTTCGATGTGGGCTCCGGCATCCTGCTGCTGCTGGGCACCCTGATCATCACGCCGATCGTGACGTTCCTCGCCGTGATCGTGCTGCGCTTCTGGATCGAGGCGATCGTCGCGCTCATCGCGATCGCGGAGAACACCCAGCGCACGGCCGAGCACACACGCCGGCCCTGACGGCCCGCACGAGGGCGGGTGGGGCGCGCTCAGACGAGCAGGTGCGCCTCACCCGCCTCGTGCTCCGCCGGCGTCAGCCGGATGCCGGCGCGCTCCGCCCAGCGGTAGAGGTCCGCGGGCTCCGCAAGCTCGGGACGCTGCCGGGCGAGCGCCCTCGTCAGATGTCCCTTCGCCGCCTTGTTGAAGTGGTTCAGCGCGCGCCGCCGCCCCGCCCCGTCCTCCGCAAGCACCCGGACGTACACCGACGACACATCGGCCGGCACAGGGCCCAGAGCGACGTAGGCCTCGGAGCGCAGGTCGACGACGAGCGTGGGCCCGTGGGCGCGGAACGCCGTCGTCACCGCATCCGCCCACAGGCGGCGCGGAGTCGGCAGCGTCGGCAGTCGCACGCCCGGACCGAGCCGGTAGTCGGGGATCGGGTCGCACGCCCGGACAGGCCCGAGACACGCCGTGTGAATCAGCACATGCTCGTCGAGGAACGAACTCGCCGCGTCGTCGAGGGATGCCGCATCCAGCGCATCGTAGAGGACGCCCGTGTAGCGCAGCACAGCGGGTCGGGTCGCCGCCGAGAGCACCTCCGCATTCACCCGGACCTGACCGCGCTGCCGCGCACCCAGCTTGAGTGTGCGGATGGCGTTCTCCTCGTCACGCGAGAGATCGCGGATCGCCCGCAGCACACCGTGTCGCACCGGCGTGAGCGACGGCAGCGCGAGGCGGTCGAGGTCCACGGGGGGACCTTCACCACCGGGAGTCTTCGACTCCGAGGGCGGAAGCAGCAGCAGCATCGACGGGACCCCAGACGAGTGGCGGCGGGCGGGACAGGCTGACATGACGAGGGGAGGGGGTCCGTTGCCGGTCCCCCTCCCCTCGTTCCGTGTGTTCGTGCGGCCTCAGCCGACCAATGCGGCGTTGCCCGCCACGATCGTCAACACATCGTTCTCCATCGACAAGAACCCGTCCTGGGCGCTGGCGACCACCTTCGCCCCGTCCGTGCCGGTGATCCGAACCTGCCCCTCCGCGAGGATGGCGAGTACCGGCTCATGACCGGGCATGAAGCCGATCTCACCCTCGACGGTCTTGGCGATGACGAGGGATGCTTCACCCGTCCACACCTCGGCATCGGCCGACACCACACTGACGTTGAGCGGCATGATCAGCCGTTCTCCTTCTGGATCTGGGCCCAGCGCTCTTCGACGTCGCCGATGCCACCCACGTTGAAGAACGCCTGCTCGGCCACGTGGTCGAAGTCGCCCTTCACGATCGCGTCGAACGACTCGATCGTGTCCTTGAGCGGGACGGTTGAGCCCTCGACGCCCGTGAACTTCTTGGCCATGTAGGTGTTCTGCGAGAGGAACTGCTGGATGCGGCGGGCGCGCGAGACGACCACCTTGTCCTCTTCGGAGAGCTCGTCGACACCGAGGATCGCGATGATCTCCTGCAGTTCCTTGTTCTTCTGCAGGATCTGCTTCACGGCGGTCGCCACGCGGTAGTGGTCGTCGCCGATGTAGCGCGGGTCGAGGATACGGCTCGTCGACGTCAGGGGGTCCACAGCCGGGTAGAGGCCCTTCGATGCGATCTCACGAGAGAGCTCGGTCGTCGCGTCGAGGTGCGCGAACGTCGTCGCCGGCGCCGGGTCGGTGTAGTCGTCGGCGGGCACGTAGATCGCCTGCAGCGAGGTGATCGAGTGACCGCGAGTCGAGGTGATGCGCTCCTGGAGCACACCCATCTCGTCCGCCAGGTTCGGCTGGTAGCCCACCGCGGAGGGCATCCGGCCGAGCAGCGTGGACACCTCGGAACCGGCCTGGGTGAAGCGGAAGATGTTGTCGATGAACAACAGCACGTCCTGCTTCTGCACGTCGCGGAAGTACTCCGCCATCGTCAGAGCCGACAGCGCGACGCGAAGTCGCGTCCCCGGCGGCTCGTCCATCTGACCGAACACCAGTGCGGTCTTGTCGAACACGCCGGCCTCGTCCATCTCGTGGATGAGGTCGTTTCCCTCACGCGTGCGCTCGCCGACGCCCGCGAAGACCGAGACGCCGCCGTGGTCCTGCGCGACGCGCTGGATCATCTCCTGGATCAGGACGGTCTTGCCCACTCCCGCGCCGCCGAAGAGGCCGATCTTTCCACCCAGCACGTACGGCGTCAGCAGGTCGATGACCTTGATGCCGGTCTCGAACATCTGGGTCTTGGACTCGAGCTGGTCGAAGTTCGGCGCCTTGCGGTGGATGCCCCACCGCTCGGTGATCTCGATCTTCTCCCCCGGCTCGGCGTTCAGCACCTCGCCGGTGACGTCGAACACACGACCCTTGGTCACGTCTCCCACGGGGACGGTGATGGGGCCGCCGGTGTTGCGCACCTCCTGCCCGCGCACGACGCCGTCGGTCGGCTTCAGGGCGATGGCACGGACGAGGTCGTCGCCCAGGTGCTGCGCGACCTCGAGGGTGATCTCGGTCGACTGGTCGCCGATGGTGATCGTGGTCTTGAGAGCGTTGTAGATGTCGGGGATCGCGTCGTGCGGGAACTCGATGTCGACGACGGGACCGGTGACGCGCGCGACGCGCCCGACGACCGCGGTCTCCGTCGATTCGGGAGCGGTGAGGGTCATGGTCTTCTTCTCTTTCGTGTGGGCTATTTGCTCGAGGCGAGGGCGTCAGCGCCGCCGACGATCTCGGCGATCTGCTGCGTGATCTCGGCCTGACGGGCGTTGTTGCGCAGCCGGGTGTAGTCGGTGATGAGCTTGTCCGCGTTGTCGCTGGCCGACTTCATGGCCTTCTGCGTCGCCGCGTGCTTCGCCGCGGACGACTGCAGCATGGCGTTGAACACGCGGCTCTGGATGTAGACCGGAAGCAGGGAGTCGAGCACGGTCTCGGCCTCCGGCTCGAATTCGTACAGCGGGTAGACCGCCTCGTTCGAGGCAGCCTGGTCGGCTTCGACGATCTCGAGCGGCAGCAGGCGCACGGATTCCGGCGTCTGCGTCATCATGCTCACGAAGCGGTTGTAGACGAGGTGGATCTCATCGACCCCGTCGTTCTCGCCGCCGCGTTCGAAAGCCGACAGCAGTTCGGTGCTGATCTCCTGCGCCGTGCGGAAGTGCGGGGTGTCGGTGTCCCCGGTCCACTGCTCGACGCTGGCGATCTTGCGGAATGCGAAGTACGCGACGGCCTTGCGGCCGACGAGGTAGAACGCCACCTCACGCCCCTCCGAACGCAGGAGCTGGGCCAGCTCGACGCCCTCCCGCAGCACCTGCGAGTTGAAGGCGCCGGCGAGGCCTCGGTCGGAGCTGAAGATGACCACCGCCGAACGACGGATCACCTCGGGCTCCCGCGTGAGCGGGTGGTCGACGTTCGAGTGCGTCGCGACCGCCGAGACCGCACGGGTCACGGCGCGTGCGAACGGCGAGGCGGCGCGCACGCGCCCCATCGCCTTCTGGATTCGCGAGGCCGCGATGAGCTCCATCGCCTTGGTGATCTTCTTGGTCGTCTGGGCAGAAGAGATCTTCTGCTTGTAGACCCGCAGTTGTGCGCCCATGGTGTCGGTGTCGCGTCTCCCTAGCCTCGGCGGCCCTTGACGATCTGCTCCTGGTTGACGTCGGTCGCCTCGGCGGCCTCCACGTCTTCGCGGCCGGGGGCCACCAGGCTCTGACCCTCGCCCGCCTGGAACTCGAGGGCGAACGCGTCGACCTGCTTGTCGAGTTCGGCGACGGTGTCGTCGTCGAGCACGTTGGTCTCGCGCAGCGTGTCGAGGATCTTCGTGTTGCGCCGCAGGTGGTCCAGCAGCTCACTCTCGAACCGCAGCACGTCTTCGATGGCGACCTCGTCGAGCTTGCCCTTGGTCCCCGCCCAGATCGAGACGACCTGCTCCTCGACCGGGTACGGCGAGTACTGCGGCTGCTTCAGCAGCTCTGTCAGCCGCGCGCCGCGGGCGAGCTGACGACGCGAGGTGGCGTCGAGGTCGCTCGCGAACATCGCGAAGGCCTCGAGCGCGCGGTACTGCGCCAGCTCGAGCTTGAGCGTTCCCGAGACCTTCTTGATCGACTTCACCTGGGCGTCACCACCGACACGCGAGACCGAGATGCCGACGTCGACCGCCGGGCGCTGGTTCGCGTTGAACAGGTCGGACTGCAGGAAGATCTGGCCGTCGGTGATCGAGATCACGTTGGTCGGGATGTACGCCGAGACGTCGTTCGCCTTCGTCTCGATGATCGGCAGACCCGTCATCGAGCCCGCACCCAGCTCGTCCGAGAGCTTCGCACAACGCTCGAGCAGACGGGAGTGCAGGTAGAAGACGTCACCCGGGTAGGCCTCACGACCCGGCGGGCGACGCAGCAGCAGCGAGACGGCGCGGTAGGCCTCAGCCTGCTTCGACAGGTCGTCGAAGATGATCAGCACGTGCTTGCCGCTGTACATCCAGTGCTGGCCGATGGCCGAGCCGGTGTAGGGGGCGAGGTACTTGAAGCCGGCCGGGTCGGATGCCGGAGCTGCGACGATCGTCGTGTACTCCATCGCTCCCGCGTCCTCGAGGGCACCACGCACCGAGGCGATGGTCGAGCCCTTCTGACCGATCGCGACGTAGATGCAGCGCACCTGCTTGTCGGGATCCCCGGAGGCCCAGTTGTCCTTCTGGTTGATGATCGTGTCGATCGCGATCGCGGTCTTGCCGGTCTGCCGGTCGCCGATGATCAGCTGACGCTGACCGCGGCCGACGGGGATCATCGCGTCGATGGCCTTGATGCCGGTCTGCATCGGCTCGTGCACGCTCTTTCGCTGCATGACGCCCGGCGCCTGGAGCTCGAGTGCACGACGACCCTCGGTCTGGACGGAACCCAGTCCGTCGATCGCGTTGCCGAGCGGGTCCACGACACGACCCAGGTATCCGTCGCCGACCGGAACCGACAGCACATCGCCCGTGCGGGTGACCTGCTGGCCGGCCTCGATGCCGGAGAACTCGCCCAGGACGACGACACCGACCTGATGCTCGTCGAGGTTCAGGGCCAGGCCCTGCGTTCCGTCCGCGAAGGTGATGAGCTCGTTCGCCATCACACCCGGCAGTCCCTCGACGTGGGCGATGCCGTCTGCGGCATCGACGACCGTGCCGACCTCGGTCGCCGCGGCGCCCGTGGGCTCGTACGCCGCGACGAAGTCCTTCAGCGCGTCACGGATGACGTCGGGGCTGATCGATAGTTCTGCCATTGTCTTCCTCTGTCTTAGGAGTGCTGTCTGTGGGGGAACCAGGGGTTCCGGTGGTGCCGCACCCTGTGCGGCCGTCGGGCCTCAGCCCGCGAGTCGGTGCCGCACGTCGACGAGACGCGAGGCGACGGATGCGTCGATGACGTCGTCGGCGACCTGCACGCGCAGTCCCCCGACGACCTGGGGGTCGATGACGGTGTTCAGCGACACCGCACGCCCGTACTTCTTCGACAGCAGCGTCCGCAGCCGTTCAGCGTGCGCCTCCTGCAGGGGCACCGCCGAGGTGACCGTCGCGACCGTCCGGTCGTTCTGGTCGGAGACGATGTGCATGGCCCGCGAGAGCAGCTGACGCACGCGGCGCTCACCCGGCTGCTGCACCATCGACGACACGATGAGCGCCGTCGTGTCGCTGACGCGCCCACGCACCAGCTTGTCGACCAGATCGCCCTTCGCCGAGGGCTCTCCGAGGCGGCTGCCCAGGGCGAGCTCCAGCTCGGGATTGGCTGCCACCATGCGGCTGAACCAGAACAGCTCACCCTCGATGTCCGTCGACCCGCCGGCGAGAGCCGCGCACCGGATGGCGAGCTCTTCGATCCCGTCCACGAACTCCGAGGCACGAGACCACCGTTGAGCGGAAGCCGCACGCACGAGCGCAATGGCCGGTTCGGAGATCGCACCGCCGAAGACGCTCGTGACGACGTCTTCGCGTGCGGCGACCGGAGCGGCCGGGTCGGCAAGCGCACCGCTCAGCTGCGACGAGGTGCCGATCAGCCGGGCCACCGAGAAGAGGTCGCTCGCGACCCGCAGGTCGACGCCCTCCCTCTGCGCGAGGTCCCGTGTCGTCGCCCGCAGTGCCTGAGTGGTCGCGCTGCCCATTACCGGCCCTTCCCCGTGGCGGCCTGCTCGGAGGACTCGAGGTCGGCGAGGAAGCGATCGACCACGGCCTGGGCCTTCCGGTCATCGGAGAGGGTCTCCCCGATCACGTCGCCGGCCAGGTCCAGCGCGAGACTCCCGACCTCGGCACGCAGCGAGACGAGGGCGCTCTGCCGCTCGGCCTCGATCTGCGCGTGCGCGGATGCGGTCAGACGCGCGGCATCCGCGGATGCCGTCTGCTTGGCCTCGCCGATGATCTTCTTGCCGTCCTCACGGGCGGCTTCGCGGATCTCACCAGCTTCCTTGCGCGCCTCGGCGAGCTGTGCGGTGTACTCCTCCAGCGCGGCCTCGGCCTTTCGCTGGGCCTCGTCTGCCTTGGCGATGTTGCCCTCGATCGCGGCGGCGCGTTCGTCGAGCAGCGCCTTCATGCGCGGCAGGACGACGCGCCAGAAGACCGCGAGGATGACGACGAAGCACACCAACGACCAGATGATGTCGTACGCCGCTGGGAGCAGCGGGTTCGGTGCTTCGCCTTCTTCCGCGGCGAGTGTGACAAGAGCGCTCAGCATCCTGTCTCCTTACGTCGTGAGAGCGGAATCAGAAGCCGAAGATGAAGCCGGTGGCGATACCGATGAACGCCAGCGCCTCGGTGAAGGCGATACCGATGAACATCAGCACCTGGAGGCGGCCGGCGAGTTCGGGCTGGCGAGCGACGCCCTCGATCGTCTTGCCGACGACGATGCCCACGCCGATCGCGGGGCCGATGGCGGCGAGGCCGTAGCCGACGGTCGCCACGGAACCGGTCAGCTGGGCGAGAACCGTAGTTGCGTCCACGGGGTGTGTTTCCTTTCGGTTGGTGGGGCGGCGGCTGCCGACCCGATCAGTGCTCTTCCGCAACCGCGAGCTGGATGTAGACCGCGGTGAGGATTGCGAAGACGTAGGCCTGGAGGAAGGCCACCAGGATTTCGAAGAGGGTGAAGACGAAGCCGAAGGCGAGCGTGCCGACTCCCAGAGGAGCCCACCATCCGCCCAGGCCGAAGAAGAAGAACTGGGTCGCCGCGAAGAACAGCACCAGCATGAGGTGGCCGACCATCATGTTCATCAGCAGACGCAGCGTCAGCGTGACGGGCCGGATGATGAAGGTCGAGAGGAACTCGAGCGGCACGATGATGATGTACAGCGGCCACGGCACCCCCGAGGGGAACAGCGAGTTCTTGAAGAAGTTCACCGGACTCTTGCGGATGCCCGCGTAGATGAACACGACGTACGAGACGACCGCGAGAAGCAGCGGCACGGCGATGACGCTCGTGCCCGCGATGTTCAGGAACGGGATCACGCCGGTGAGGTTCATGAACAGGATCATGAAGAACAGCGTCGTCAGGATCGGCAGGAACCGGTCGCCGTCCTTGCGGCCGAGCAGATCGTGCGCGATGTTGACCCGGACGAAGTCCAGTCCCATCTCGACGATGCTCTGGAACCGGCCCGGGACGACCTTCATGCGATGGGTGCCGATGATGAACACCAGCACGAGCACGACGGTCGCGAGGATCTGGATCAGATTGATCCGCGTGATCGCGAACAGGGTTCCTTCGAAGAGGACCGCATCCGGGAAGAACTCGAAGATCGAGGGCGGATGGAATTCCTCATCCGTGGAGGCGGTCGCGATCAATGTCGCAGCTTTGGTAAACAGCGCTGGCTCCGGCTTCGGGGCACCGACGAACGGTGCGACGATGGTTGGTGAGCGTCATCCACGGCGTGCACGTCACTGTGTGTACTCAAACGAGGTGTGCTCAGACGAGGTGTGCTCAGACGATCTTCGTGCGGGGTGATCCTGACGGATCCTCCCGCTCTCTGACGCTGTCTGTTCGACTGTGTCTGTCACGAACCGCAGGTACGTGCTCGGCCCAGGGGAACGTCCTCACTCTATCAAGGATCGGGGGTGCTCACGAATCGGCGCCGGTCGCGCGCCCCCTCTCGTCGTCGTCGCCGGGCAGCGACACGTCGCTGACGTACGGCAGTCGCATCTTCGCGAGGACCACCACGTCGACGGTCAGTGCGGCGACGATGGCGGCGACGAGCGCGACGAAGAACACCGGCGGCTCGAGCCACGGGGCACCGCGCACCACGAGCATCAGCACGATGAAGAACACGAGCTTGATCAGCCATCCGCCGAGCACGATGCCGAAGAAGATCGGCACGTAGAGGGGGTCGCCGAACCAGCGGTTCGCAATGAGGATGCTGATCGCGGTGATCGCGAGGAACACGGCCGCCAGCACGACACCCGCGAGCGCGGAGAAGAGTCCTTCGACGCCCGAGACGAGATAGCCGACGGCGCCGGCGACGACGACGAGCCCCAGGGTGACGAGGGCGCCCCATCTGAGGATCGCCGCGAAGATCGGCGTGCTGGACACGCGGCGCGGCGCCGGTGAGGGGGAATCGGTCATGGCAGGTCCTCCACGGGGGTGCGGGAATCGTCCGCGAACGGAGCGGGGCGACGGGTGCGTCGCGAGGGCAAGAGGGTGATGACGAGGCACGCTGCGGCGCCGATGATCCCGAAGGCGATGCCGATGCCGTATGCACGCGGGAACAGGAACATCAGCAGCACCGCGAACCCGATCACCGAGGTCCAGGCGTAGAAGATGATGACGGCGCCGAGATCGCTGTGCCCCATGTCCAGCATCCGATGGTGCAGGTGCTTGCGATCCGGCGAGAACGGCGACTTGCCGGCGCGCATGCGTCGGATGACCGCGAGTCCGAAATCGACCAGGGGCAGCATCACGACCACGACGGGGAGCAGGATCGGGATGAAGGCTCCGAGGAGCTGGGACCGGCCGATGTCCTCGGGGTCCAGCGCGACCGGATCCAGTGCGCCCGTGATGGCGATCGCCGACGTCGCCATGAGCAGCCCCACCATCAGGGCGCCCGAGTCACCCATGAACAGCTTCGCGGGGCTCCAGTTCAACGGCAGGAATCCGGCGCACGCGCCGACGAGTGCGGCGGCGAGGAACGTGGCGAGCGAGAAGTTGCTCGTCGCGAACTCCCGCAGCAGCAGATACGAGTAGACGAAGAAGATGCCGTTGGCGATGAGCGAGACACCGGCGACGAGCCCGTCGAGCCCGTCGATGAAGTTCACGGCGTTCATCACCACGACGATCGCGAACACGGTGAGGGTGAAACTGGCCCAGCTCGACCCGACCGTGAGCCCGCCGATCGGGAGGGAGTAGATCTGCAGTTCCCCGACCCCGGCGATGATCCCCGCGGCGAGGAACTGCGCGCCGAGCTTGATCATCCAGTCGAGATCCCACAGGTCGTCCGCGACGCCGACGAGCACGATGAGGAGCATCGCGCCCATGATGGCGAGCACCTGGTGCGGCTCGGCCCAGAAAGCGTCGAAGTAGTCGTTCGCCTTCGACACGACGAGCGCCGCGAGGACGCCGACGAACATGGCGATCCCGCCCAGGCGGGGCGTGGGCGTCGTGTGCACATCGCGCACCCGGATGCCGGGGTAGAGCTTGAAGCGCATGCTCAGGCGCCAGACCGCCCACGAGAGCGCCAGCGTGACGATTCCCGCGAAGAGGATGGTGAACACGTACTGCTTCACGCGGAGGCATCCGCCTCGAGCAGATCGCCGAGGACGTCCCGCAGGCGGTCCACCGAGACCGCGCCCTCACGCAGCACGCGCACGCGCGGCTCGACGGAACCCGCAGTCAGCCCCGTGGCATCGACGATCGTGGACGCCACGCCGGTCCGGGACGGCCCGTCGTCGAGGTACACCGCGACCGACTCGCGGAGCATGTCGTGCGCCTCGAGCATCGAGGTGGCCGCCGCGCGCCCCGTGAGGTTCGCGCTCGAGACCGCGAGCGGACCGGTGTCGTGCAGCATCTCGAGGGCCACCCGATGGTCGGGCATGCGCACCGCGACGGTGCCGTGCGTCTCGCCCAGATCCCACGCCAGGGACGGCTGACTCGGCAGGACGATGGTCAACCCGCCCGGCCAGAAGCGCTCCACCAGTTCATCCACCTCGACCGGCACGTCGGCTACGAGCGCGCGCAGCATCCCCGCGGACGACACGAGCACCGGCGGCGGCGACTGTCTGCCGCGCCCCTTGGCCTCGAGCAGACGCGTCACCGCGCGGGCCGAGAACGCGTCCGCCGCGACGCCGTAGACGGTGTCGGTGGGCAGGACCACGAGCTCCCCGCGTCCGACGGCGCGCCGCGCCTCGCGCAAACCGCCCAGCAGTTGCGCATCGTCTCGGCAGTCGAACATCGCGGACATAGCGGCTCAAGTCTAGAGTGCCGCTCGTCGCGGCCCGCCGCCGCGCGCGCTCAGGGCGCGACCGCGGTCGTGGCGCGGTCGCGCATCGTGAGGTCGCGGTGGGTCGCCGCCGCGCGCCAGCCGTCGCCGGCGAGCAGCTCGCGCACCGCGCCGCCCTGCCACTCGCCGTGCTCGATGACGACGGTGCCGCCGGAGCGCAGCAGGCGTCGGGCCGTGCGACTGACGGCGCGGACCACGTCGAGGCCGTCGGCACCGCCGTACAGCGCCCCCGGCGGGTCGAACAGGCGCACCTCTGGATCGCGGGGAACGGCGTCGTCGGGCACGTAAGGGGGGTTGGACACGACGACGTCCACGCTCCCGTCCATCTCCGGCAGGGCGTCCGCGAGGTCGATGAACACGAACCGGACGTTCTCGACGCCCAGGTGCGCGGCGTTCTCCCTCGCCCAGATGAACGCCTCGACCGCGCGCTCCACGCCCACGACCCGTGCATGCGGCACCTCGGTGGCCAGCGCGAGTGCGAGGGCACCCGTGCCGGTGCCCAGGTCGACCGCGGTGGGCGCAGGCGAGGGCGACGCGGCGAGCGTGTCGATCGCGAGCTGGGCCACCATCTCGGTCTCGGGGCGCGGGACGAAGGCCCCGGGCCCCACGCGCAGCACGAGTTGACGGAAGGGCGCGAGCCCCGTGATGTGCTGCAGCGGCTCACGGGCGGCCCGGCGATCGATGACCCTGCCGTACGCCTCGGCATGCGGCAGGGAGAGCGCGTCACCTCGGATCGCGCCGGCCTGCACACCGCCGCGGCTGGTCCCGAGCACGTGGGCGGCGAGCAGCTGCGCGTCCACCTCGGGATCGGGCACGTGTGCCGCGGCGAGCCGCTCGACGGCGCCGCGCAGGGCCTCGGCGAGGGACGGATCCGCGGCCGAGAGGAGAGGGGGGTCGGGTGCACGCATGGCGGCACTACTGTAAGCCGCCCTGGTCGACGCGCGAGGCCGCGTGCGCCAACCCGATACCCGATCGTCACAATCCCCGCCCGCGCGGACACATTCACCCCTGACACTCCCCGACTCGCCTAGGCTTTTGCGGGGCCCCGCGGTGGGCGCCCATCCACTTCGGCGAAAGGCAGGCCATGCCCGGCATCCACTCCGACATCACCTCGGCGTTCGGCGACACTCCACTGGTGCGACTCAACCGTGTGACCGAGGGCGTCGGCGGGACCGTTCTCGCCAAGCTCGAGTTCTACAGCCCGGTCTCGAGCGTGAAGGACCGCATCGGCATCGCGATCGTCGACGCCGCGGAGGCGTCGGGCGAGCTCACGCCGGGCGGCACCATCGTCGAATCGACCAGCGGCAACACCGGCATCGCCCTCGCGATGGTCGGCGCGGCGCGCGGGTACAAGGTGATCCTGACGATGCCCGCCTCCATGTCGAAGGAGCGCCGCCTGCTGCTGAAGGCCTTCGGCGCGGAGCTCGTGCTGACCGACCCCACGAAGGGCATGTCCGGGGCCGTCGACGTCGCCAAGCAGATCGTGGCCGACACCCCGGGCGCCGTCTGGGCCAAGCAGTTCGCCAACGAGGCGAACCCCGCCATCCACCGCAAGACCACGGCCGAGGAGATCATCCGCGACACCGACGGCAAGGTCGACTACTTCGTCGCCGGCATCGGCACGGGCGGCACGATCACCGGGGTGGGCCAGGTGCTCAAGGAGCGGGTGCCCGACGCCAAGATCATCGCTGTCGAGCCGGCGGACTCCCCCATCCTGACCGAGGGGCACCCCGGGCCCCACAAGATCCAGGGCATCGGCCCCAACTTCGTGCCCGAGATCCTGGACCGCTCGGTGATCGACGAGGTCATCGACGTCTCCTTCGAGGACACCCTCGAGGTTGCCCGCAAGGTGGCGACCGACGAGGGCATCCTCGTCGGGATGTCCAGCGGTGCGGCCATCTGGGCGGCGCTGCAGATCGCCGCACGGCCCGAGGCCGCGGGCAAGAACATCGTGGTGATCGTCCCCTCGGCCGGCGAGCGGTACCTCTCCACGGCGCTCTACGAGCACCTGCGCGAGGACTGAGCATGGGATTGGCCCGGGTCGCCCGCTGCGTGCGCGAGGACGTCGCCGCCGCGCGCCTGCGCGACCCCGCGGCGCGCGGGGGCGCCGAGATCGCCCTGCTCTACCCCGGCCTTCACGCCGTGTGGGCGCACCGCGCGAATCACTGGCTGTGGATGCACGGGGCGAGATTCGCGGCCCGCGCCGGCTCTCAGATGGCCCGCTGGCTCACGGGCATCGAGATCCACCCGGGCGCACGCCTCGGGCGACGCTTCTTCATCGACCACGGGATGGGCGTCGTGATCGGCGAGACGGTCGAGACCGGCGATGATGTGATGCTCTACCACGGCGTCACCCTCGGGGGCCGCCAGCGCGAGGGCGGCAAGCGCCACCCCACGCTGGGAGACGGCGTCACCGTCGGGGCCGGGGCGAAGATCCTCGGGCCCGTGACGATCGGAGCGGGTTCCGTCGTCGGCGCCAATGCGGTCGTGACCCGCGACGCGCCCGATGAGTCGGTGCTCACCGGCATCCCCGCGAAGCCACGCCCTCTGCGCAAGGGCGAAGACACCCGTGGCCTGCTGCGGGCGCCCGACTATCAGATCTGACCCAGTCCGCCGGCGTCACCGAAGGACGACGCCGAAGGGTGCGCCGCGCATCTCCTCGCGAAGGTGACGCAGCACGGCGGCGAGCATCACGACGAGTCCGGCGACCTCCAGCGTCTCCTCGACGCCGGCGAGCACCCAGACGATCGTGTCGTCCGCGTCGCGTTCGAGCGACTCCACCTGTGCGCCGATTCCCGCCCCCAGTATCTCGATCCCGAGCGCTCCGCCGACGTACAGCACCGCGGCCACGAGCATCAGCATCCGCGTGACGGGTGTCAGCCGCAGGGCGAACCAGAGCAGCAGGGGGGACACGAGTGCCAGCGCGATGCCGACCGGGATCACCCACGCGTACCAGAGCGGACCGCCCGTGATGCCGAGCGCATTCCGTGTGGCGTACATGAGACTCTCGTGCAGGGCCGCTCCCTCGTCGAGCGAGAGGTAGAGGAACCCCGCACCGAGCGCGTACCAGGGCAGTCGGCCCCGGCCGGCGTCCCGCAGCCGGCCCGCAGCCAGGAGCGCGACGCCGATGAGCGCGAGCAGGACGGTCGAATACCACGTGGGGATGCTCACCTCGGCATCCATGTCGAACGCCCCGGCGACGCGCCCGTGATGGGTGATCACCCCCGCCGTGGCGAGCGCGTGCACGCCGAAGTGCGCGGCCGAGAGTGCCGCTCCGACAAGCGCGGTGGCGACGATGAAGGCCGTAACCGGCATCCGCACGGCGATGGATGCCGCGGGGATATGTGACACCGACTGCTCGACACCTGCGATGCGCGCCATCAATGCCCCCAGTCCCCTGCCACGGCGACGTTCCCCACGAACGCACGGAAGCCGTTCACCTCCGCGTCACCAGACGGCCACCTTACCCGGATAGGCGGCGCGCCGGGGCGGTCACCGGGAGTTCGAGCGCTTGTCCCGTCCCGCGTCTTTGTCGTCGAGGCGGCGCTTGAGGAAGATCAACGGCAGCAGCACGGTGGCCAGGGCGGTGATGATCCACACGATCAGCGGCGCCAGGACCCAGGTCACGGCATCGGTGATCCGGATGCCGCCGATCGGCAGCAGCACGACGATGAGGAGGGCGGCGAGTGTCGAGATGATGCCGATGCCCCCCAGAAGCACCGGGGCGTAGCGGCGCGCCATCGTCGCGATCCACGGCGAGAGGACGCTCTGCAGGACGGCGAAGATGAGCACGCAGAGCACGAAGCCCCACCAGTCGCTCCACACGATCTCGAACCCGGGCAGGATCAGGTCTGCGGCGATGAGGCCGAGCGCCGCCGAGAGCACGAACACGAGCGTGCGGTACAAGAAGATGAGCACGGCCCGACCCTACCGTTCCCGCGTCCCGCGCGTGGGGCGGCGCATGCCGCGGCGCGTCGGGCGGCGCCCGCCCCTCGCCTGCCGCATATCGACGTGCTCGTCGAGGCTCGGGAGCGTTCTGTGACAGCAGAGGGTCACCCGCGGGCCCGCAACGCCTCGCGCACCCTCTCGACGAGTTCGTGGGGACGGGCGAAGAGCACCGTTCGGCTGACGCGGATGACGCGCCATCCGGCCGCCTGCAGCGCATCGTGTTTCTCCATGTCGCGGTTCCAGGCGGCCGGGTCGGTGCGGTGATGATCGCCCTCGTACTCGATCGCGATCTTCAACTCGGGGTAGGCGAGGTCGACGCAGCCGATGAAACGCCCGTCGTCGTCGTAGACGTCGTGATCGAGCACCGGCTCCGGCAGACCGGCGTCGCAGAGGGTGAGCCTCGTCCACGACTCGGGTCGGGATGCCGCGCCGAGTCGCACGCGCGGAAGAGCTTCGCGCAGAGCCCGCGCACCGACCCGGCGCCCCGCGGCGATGGCCGCTTCCAGATCGCGGACGTGCGCCAGAGGCGGCGGCATCTCGCGGTGCCACGGTCCCGGCATCCGCTGCACCCGGACGAAGGAGTCGCCCGCCGCGACGAGATCGTAGGGATGCCGCAGCTGCGCGCCGAGGGCCGCCCAGGTGGTGGCGGGGCTGGTCAGCCGCAGCCCGGTCTCGGCGTGCAGCACGACCCGCGTGAGGTGCGGGCGCGCCTGATGGCCGCGGACTCCCCGGGCCCGCGGAAGCCGCCGCGGACCGAGGACGCTGACGTGCAGAAGGTCGGCGTCCACCAGCGGCAGAGCCGCATCCCAGATCATCGCCGCCGTGGAGTGGCTGAAGAACTCAAAGGGCGACATGCGCTGCGAGTACTCCTGGGCGCTGCGGATGAGCTGTGCACGCCGAAGCTCAGCCGCGGATGCGCCGTCCTCGACGTCGAGCGCGGCCCGTGAACGCACCCCGTGGAACGGCCTGCGAAGGTCACTCCCCCGCAGTCGCCCCTCGCCGACACCGGCGGAGCGCGCGAGAGCCACGGGGAAGGCGGGCGGAAGGTCGTCGGGGAGCGGGGTACGCGGCATCCGCCCACTCTGCAGCGCGGCACCGCTGCGGGAGCGGATCTCCCCGTCAAATGTGGACGGATGGCGGCGGAGACCGCGTGGGGAGGCGGGTTGTGTCGGCCGTCACTGCCGACATCCGCCGCGCTGGCCTGTCGCACATCGACCGCGGGGCGGCGGCACCGGATCGATCTGCGACAGCGGAACTGTGCGGCGCCGTCGCACCGGCCGGTTCCGCTGTCACATATCGACCGCAGGACCGCTCCACCGGATCGATCTGCGACAGCGGAGCATGGAGGCGGAGCGGGAGCGGCGGAGCAGCGGAGCGGGAGCGGCGGAAGTCGCGGCGTCAGATGTCGCCGGCCAGCGCGGCCAGGCGTGCTTCCTCGTCGGCCGAGATGCAGGACTCGATGACGGGCGTGAGCGCTCCGTCCATGACCTGATCGAGGTTGTAGGCCTTGTACCCCGTACGGTGATCCGCGATCCGGTTCTCCGGGAAGTTGTACGTGCGGATCCGCTCGGAGCGGTCCATGCCGCGGATCTGCGACTTGCGGGCGTCGGATGCCGCGGCATCCAGCTCCTCCTGCTGCTTCGCGAGGATCCGGGCGCGCAGCACGCGCATGCCCGCCTCGCGGTTCTGCAGCTGGGACTTCTCGTTCTGCATCGACACGACGATCCCCGTCGGCAGATGGGTGATGCGCACGGCGGAGTCGGTCGTGTTCACGGACTGGCCGCCCGGACCCGAGGAGCGGAAGACATCGATCTTGAGGTCGTTGGGGCTGATCTGCACCTCGTCGGGCTCGTCGACCTCGGGAAAGACGAGCACGCCGGTCGTCGACGTGTGGATGCGGCCCTGGGACTCGGTGGCGGGGACCCGCTGCACACGGTGCACGCCGCCCTCGTACTTCAGGTGCGCCCACACCCCCTGCGCGGGATCCGCGGACGAGCCCTTGATCGCGACCTGCACGTTCTTGTATCCGCCCAGGTCCGACTCATCACGCTCGAGCATCTCGGTCTTCCACCCCTGCGCTGCGGCGAACTGCAGGTACATGCGCAGCAGATCGGCGGCGAACAGGGCGCTCTCGGCGCCGCCCTCCCCCGCCTTGATCTCCATGATCACGTCGCGTGCGTCGTCAGGATCGCGCGGGATCAGCAGCCGGCGCAGACGTTCCTGCGCCTGCTCGAGGCTCTGCTCGAGGGTCGGCACCTCGTCAGCGAAGGCCTCGTCCTCGCGTGCCAGCTCGCGCGCGGCGGCGAGGTCATCGGATGCCGCGAGCCACGCGTCATGCGCGGCGACGACGCGACTGAGCTCGGCGTAGCGCCGGTTCGCGCGCTTGGCGCGCGCGGCGTCGGCGTGCACCGCGGGGTCCGAGAGCTCCTCTTGGACCGCGCGGTGCTCGTCGAGCAGAGACTTCACCGACTCGAACACGTGCCTGCTCCTGGGAGATCAGCGGATGCCGTTGTCGTGCCCGTGTCCGTGCCCGTTCTGGGTCGGCGCGGGAATCGACTTCTGCATCTGAACGAGGAACTCGACGTTGGACTGCGTCTCTTTGAGCTTGCCCAGCACGACCTCGAGAGCCTGCTGCGGGTCGAGACCGGCGAGCGCACGGCGCAGCTTCCAGGTGATCTTCACCTCGTCCGGCGACATCAGCATCTCTTCACGCCGCGTGGATGACGCGTTGACGTCGACCGCGGGGAAGATGCGCTTGTCGGCGAGTGAGCGGTTCAGCCGCAGCTCGCTGTTGCCCGTGCCCTTGAACTCCTCGAAGATCACGTCGTCCATCTTGGAGCCGGTCTCGACGAGAGCCGTGGCCAGGATCGTCAGGGAGCCGCCGTTCTCGATGTTGCGCGCGGCGCCGAAGAAGCGCTTGGGCGGGTAGAGCGCCGACGCGTCGACGCCGCCCGAGAGAACCCGACCCGACGTCGGTGCCGAGACGTTGTACGCCCGGCCCAGACGAGTGATCGAGTCGAGCAGCACGACCACGTCGCGGCCCAGTTCGACCAGGCGCTTGGCACGCTCGATGGCGAGCTCGGCGACCATCGTGTGGTCTTCTGCGGGCCGGTCGAACGTCGATGCGATGACTTCGCCGCGCACGGTGCGCTGCATGTCGGTGACCTCTTCGGGCCGTTCGTCGACCAGCACCACCATGAGGTGCACCTCGGGGTTGTTCTGCGCGATCGCATTCGCGATCTGCTGCAGCACGATCGTCTTGCCGGCCTTGGGCGGGGCGACGACGAGACCACGCTGGCCCTTGCCGATCGGGGCGACGAGATCGATGATGCGCTGAGTCAGCTTCTCGGGTGCCGTCTCGAGGCGCAGGCGGTCCTGTGGGTAGAGCGGCGTCAGCTTGCCGAACTCGACACGGTCGACGGCGTCGTCCGGTGCGAGGCCGTTGACCGAGTCGACCTTGACGAGCGCGTTGTACTTCTGGCGGCCGGACTGCTCGCCCTCGCGCGGCTGCTTGATGGCGCCCACGACCGCGTCGCCCTTGCGCAGGTTGTACTTCTTGACCTGCCCGAGCGAGACGTACACGTCGCTCGGCCCCGGAAGATAGCCGGTCGTGCGCACGAAGGCGTAGTTGTCGAGCACGTCGAGGATGCCGGCGATCGGGATCAGCACGTCGTCGTCGCCGATCTCGGTGTCGAACTCGTCGACCTGGCCGCCGCCGCGCTTGTTGCGGCCGCGGCCGCGGCCGCGGCCCTGCTGACCGTCGTCGTCGCCCTGGTCGTCCCGGGACTGGTTGCGGTCCGAACCCTGGTTCTTGTCCTGGTTCTGGGCCTTGCCGCCCTGGTTCTTGTTGCCGCCCTGGTTGGCGCCCTGGTTGGCGCCCTGGCCCTTGCCGTCCTGGCCTTTGCCGTCCTGCGGCGCGTCGCCCTGGCCCTCGCCCTGGCCGTTCTGGTTCTGTCCGCCCCGGTTGCGGTTGCGGTTGCGGTTGCGGGACCGGCGGCTGCCGGAGGATCCTTCACCCTCGGCCTGGTCGCCCTGCGCCTGGTCGCCCTGGGTTCGGTCGCCCTGCGCCTGGTCGCCCTGGGTTCGGTCGCCCTGTGCCTGGTCGTTCTGCGCCTGGTCGTCCTGGGCCCGGTCGCCCTGCTTCTCGTTCCGCGAGGCGGAACGGCTGCGTCCGCCCCGTTCGGCGCGCCTGTCGTCAGCGCGCTCACCTTCGGCGCTCGATCCTTCGGTGCGCTCGCCCTCGGCACGATCGTCGGCGCTGGTCTCGGCCGCTGCGGAAGCCTCGGCGGGAGCCGGTGCAGCCTCCGTCGTGTCGACGACGGCGTCCGGCTCCGCAGAGGCGGAGTCGGCCTGGGTTCCCGCGGCCTGGTCACCCGAGAGAGCGGCGGTGATCTTCTCGGCGACATCCGCGTCGACCGCGGACTGCGACGTCTTGAGGGTCGTCCCGAGCTCGGCGGCCACGGCGATCACGCGCTTGGCGTCGACACCGAGGTCGGCGGCGAGCTCACGCACACGCTGACGGCGCGGCGCGCGCCGGGAGGCGCGGGCACGAGGCGCCGCGGGCGCCTCGGCGTCAGCCGCGGTCGTGTCGGCCGACGCCTGCGGCTCGGCGGCAGATGCCTGACCGGCATCGGCATCGGCCTCGGCGGGGACGCTCGTCTCGGCGCTCTGGCGAGCGGACTCGTCCGGCGTCTGGTCGTTCGCGACGGTCTCGTCGCGGTTTTCGGCACCGGAGTCGGTGTCGGTGTTGGTCTCGGAGAAGGACTCCACGAGTACTCCCTTGCAGGTGTGGATGACGGGGACTGCATCGAAGCCGAGAGAAAGCGGCACCCGCCTGCACCGGAAAACGCCTCCGACAGACGGAGCCGATGGTGCGGGATGGGGATGCAGTGGTTCGCAGATCTGCGATCGAAGACAGTGCTCACGCGAGTGGTGGCAGTACCTCCGGGTGTTCTTTCACTGTAGCACCCCGCACGTCGACGGCGAGCATTCGCGCCTCCCAGGGGGTGTCGGCGGCGTTCTCGGCGATGCGGGCCGCCTCGAGTCGCCCCCCGGGCCCGTCCGCCAGAACGAGCACGCTGGGTCCCGCGCCCGAGACCACCGCGGCGAAGCCCGCAAGCCGCAGGGCCCGCACGAGGCGCAGGGTCTCGGGCATCGCCTCGGCGCGGTAGTCCTGGTGCAGCTTGTCCTCTGTCGCCGCGAGCATCAGCTCCGGGCTCTGGGTCAGCGCGGCCACGAGCAGCGCGGAACGCGAGACGTTGAAGACGGCATCCTCGCGCGGCACGTGCAGCGGCTGCAGACTGCGCGCGAGAGACGTCGACATGGTGAAACCGGGCACCAGCACGAGAGGCGCGACCCCGCGGTGCACGAGGAGCTTCTTGTGCTGCGGCCCCCGGTCCGTGATCCACGCGATCGTCAGCCCGCCGAACAGCGCCGGCGCGACGTTGTCGGGATGCCCCTCCATCTCGGTGGCCATCCGCAGCATGTCGTCGTCGCTGAACTCGGCCACGCCCTCGAGAAGCCCGCGCGCGGCGGTGAGGCCTGCGACGACGGCCGCACCCGATGAGCCCATTCCGCGACTGTGCGGGATGCCGTTGCGCGCGTGCAGCCGCAGCCCCGGCATCGCGATGCCCGCGGCGGCGAAGCCGTGCGCGATCGCGCGCACGACCAGGTTCGAGGCGTCGCGGGGAACATCCGCCGCGCCTTCACCCTCGACCTCGACGCGCAGTTCGTCACTGCCGTCGACCTCCACCGTCAGCTCGTCATAGACGCCGAGCGCCAGGCCGAGCGTGTCGAAGCCCGGTCCCAGGTTCGCGCTGGTCGCCGGCACACGCACCTCGATCGTGCGCGGGGGCACGCCCGGCGCGGGCATGCTCACGCGGGGGCGTCCACGGGCGCGAGCCCGAGGACGTCGGCGACATCGGTCGTCGTGGCATCCACGACCGTCGGCTCGACCTGCGACCCGTCCGGGGCACGCAGCGCCCACTGCGGGTCCTTGAGCCCGTGCCCCGTCACCGTGAGGACGACGCGAGAGCCCGCGGGGATCACTCCGGCGTCGACGCGGTCGAGGAGTCCCGCGACGCTGATCGCCGATGCGGGCTCGACGAAGATGCCCACCTCGCCGGCGAGCAGCTTCTGCGCGGCGAGGATGCGGTCGTCCTCGATCGCGCCGAAGTACCCGTCCGTCGCCTCCCGGGCATCGAGCGCCAACTGCCACGACGCAGGGTTTCCGATGCGAATCGCGCTCGCGACCGTCTCGGGATGCCGCACGACGCTGCCCGTCACCAGCGGCGCGCTGCCGGCGGCCTGGAACCCGAACATGCGCGGGATGCGGGTGGAGACGCCGCGCTCGGCCTCCTCGCGGTACCCGCGCGTGTAGGCGGTGTAGTTGCCGGCGTTGCCGACGGGGATGAAGTGGAAGTCGGGGGCGTCGCCCAGCTGTTCCACGATCTCGTATGCCGCGGTCTTCTGCCCGTCGATGCGATCGGGGTTGACCGAGTTGACCAGGTGCACGGGGTAGTGGTTCGCGAGCTCGCGGGCGATCTCGAGGCAGTCGTCGAAGTTGCCGCGGATCTGGATGAGCTCGCCGTTGTGCGCGACCGCCTGGCTGAGCTTGCCCATCGCGATCTTGCCCTCGGGAACGAGCACGGCCGCCGTGATCCCCGCGTGCGCGGCATACGCTGCGGCCGAGGCCGACGTATTGCCGGTGGAGGCGCAGATGACGGCCTTCGCGCCATGCTCGACCGCGCGTGAGAGTGCCACCGTCATGCCCCGGTCCTTGAAGGAGCCGGTGGGGTTCATGCCCTCGTACTTGACCCACACGTCGACCCCCGTGCGCCGGGAGAGCGCGGGCGCGGGCAGCAGCGGCGTGCCGCCCTCGCCGAGGGTGACGACCGTCGAGGCGTCGGTGACACCCAGCCGGTCGGCGTATTCGCGCAGCACTCCGCGCCAGACATGTGCCATCTCAGTCTCCTTCCACTCGCAGCACCGACACGACCCGCTCCACGACGCCGCTGTCCGCGAGTCGTCGAACGGTGTCGGAGAGGTCCTGCTCCACTGCCTTGTGCGTGCCGATCACCAGTCGGGCGACACCACCGTCCTCGATCACCGTCTGGTCGACGGTCGCGATCGAGACACGCCCCTCGCTCAGGATGCCGGCCACGGTGGCCAGCACCCCGGTGCGGTCATCGATCTCGAGGGTGATCTGGTACTTGGTCGTCACCCGCCCGATCGGCACGATGGGCAGGTTCGCCCGGGTGGACTCCCCCACCCCGAGGCCCCCGGCCATGTGCCGCCGCGCCGCGGACACGACGTCGCCCATCACGGCGGAGGCGGTCTGGATGCCGCCGGCGCCGGCGCCGTAGAACATCAGGTCTCCCGCGGCCTCCGCCTCGACGAACACGGCGTTGTTCGCGCCGTGGACCGCCGCAAGGGGGTGCTCACGCGGGACCAGTGCGGGGTAGACCCGCACGGAGATCGCCTCTCCCGTCGGCGAATCGGACGCGTCGAGGCGCTCGCAGACCGCGAGCAGCTTGATGACGTAGCCGGCGTGCCGCGCCGCATCCACCATCGCGGGGTCGATGTGGGTGATGCCCTCGCGGTGCACGCGCTCGAGCGGCACGGACGTGTGGAACGCCAGGCTCGCCAGCAGCGCCGCCTTCTGCGCCGCGTCGAACCCCTCGACGTCCGCCGTCGGGTCGGACTCGGCGTAGCCGAGCTGCTTCGCCTCGGTGAGCATCGCGGCGAACTCCGCGCCCTCGGTGTCCATGCGGTCGAGGATGTAGTTGGTCGTGCCGTTGACGATGCCCATGATGCGGCGCACCCGGTCTCCGGCGAGCGAGTCGCGCAGCGGCCGGATGATCGGGATCGCGCCGGCGGCGGCGGCCTCGTAGTACACCGAGGCGCCCACCTGGTCTGCCGCGTCGAAGATCTCGGCCCCGTAGGTCGCCAGCAGCGCCTTGTTTGCGGTGACGACGTCGGCGCCCGATCCCAGGGCCTCGAGCACGAGACGATACGCGGGCTCGAGGCCCCCGATCAGCTCGATGACGATGTCCGACCCGACGATCAGCGATTCCGCGTCGGTCGTGAACAGTTCCTGGGGCAGGTCGACGTCACGCTCGGCGTCGGGATCGCGCACGGCGATCCCGGCGAGCTCGAGCCTGGCGCCGGCGCGATCGGCGAGCTCGTCACCGTGCCTGAGCAGCAGCCCCGCGACCTGCGAGCCCACGGCACCGGCACCCAGCAACGCCACCCTCAACGTGCGGTAGTCGGTCATTCATCTCCCCTCGATGGAGCGAGCCCGGCGTCGCGGGCCAGCAGGTCGGCGATGCTCTCGCCCCGGACGATGACGCGGGCGGCGCCGTCGCGCACCGCGACCACCGGGGGCCGCGGCACATGGTTGTAGTTGCTCGAGAGCGCGTGGCAGTACGCGCCGGTCGCCGCCACGGCGACGAGGTCGCCGGGAGCGACATCCGCCGGAAGATACTCGGCGTCGACGACGATGTCGCCGGACTCGCAGTGCTTGCCCACGACGCGCACGAGCTCGGGGGCATCGGACGAGGCGCGCGAGGCGATCCGCGCCGAATACTGCGCGTCGTAGAGCGCGGGGCGGGGGTTGTCGCTCATGCCGCCGTCGACGCTGACGTAGCGGCGGTTCGCGGTGCCCTGCTCCGTGTCGACGGTGACGTCCTTGACCGTGCCGACCTCGTACAGAGTCACGCCCGCGGGTCCGATGATGCTGCGGCCGGGCTCGAAGGCGACGACGGGCAGCGGGATGCCGCGCGCCGCGCACTCCGCAGCGACGACATCGAGGATGCCGTCGGCGAGCTCCTCGATGGGGGTGGCACGGTCGGCCGAGGTGTAGGCGATTCCGAAACCGCCCCCGAGATTGAGGACGGGCACGTCACCGCCGATCTGGGCGACTACCTGCAGCAGCCGGGCGGCGGACTCGCGGAAGCCGTCCGTGCCGAAGATCTGCGAGCCGATGTGGCAGTGCAGACCCTCGAGCTCGAGGTGATCGGCCTCGCGCACGCGCGCGACGATGTGGGGGGCCTGCCCCAGCGAGAAGCCGAACTTCTGATCCTCGTGCGCGGTCGCGAGAAAGTCGTGGGTCTCGGCATGCACGCCGGTGTTCACGCGGATGAGGACGCGCTGAGTGCGTCCCTGCCGTGCGGCGACCGCAGCCAGTCGTTCCACCTCGATCTCCGAGTCGATGATGATGGATCCGACACCCACCTCGACGGCGCGCTCGATCTCGGTCACCGACTTGTTGTTCCCGTGGAACCCGAGCAGCGCCGCCGGGACGTCGGCGGCGAGGGCGACCTCGAGCTCGCCGAGCGTCGAGACGTCGATGCGCAGACCCTCCTGCCGCATCCACCTCGCGACCTCGACCGAGAGGAACGCCTTGCCCGCGTAGTAGATGCGCACGCCGGTGCCGTGGCGTGCGGCCGCGCTCTCGAATGCCGTGCGCGTACGGGCGGCGCGCGCACGCGCGACACCCTCGTCGAGCACCATCACGGGCGTGCCGAACCGCTCCGCGAGCGCGGTCGCTCCGACGCCCCCGATCGCGACCACGCCGGATTCGTCACGGTGCGCGCCCTCGGGCCACACGGCGGGGGCGAGCGCGTTCGGATCGGCAGGCGGGACGAGCCAGCCAGGGGCGAGCGGCGAGGCGGACACGGACGACCAATCGGAGCTGACGGTGAAATATCGCGGTCGACGGGCGACACAAGTCGCGGAATGGGCACGCGACCCGACGATTCCTGAAAGTCTACGGTACGGCGGTACGGCGCCCGTCGCGGGTTCGAGTCAGGAGCACGTCCCCGGCTCGAGCAGCGCTTCGTCGTGCAGGATCCCCGGTGCGATATCGAGGTCGACGACCGTGTCACCCTCGGCGTCGACCGCGACGGAGCTGACCGTCACCCCGGCCGGCAGGTCCTCGGCGATGCACACCGGCCACGAGCGCAGCACGGCATCCGCGAAGCCGCCGAACTGCGCCCGCAGGTCGTCCGCGCTGATCGTGGCACCCGCGAGCCGGAGCGACGACGGTGCGAGCAGCAGCTGCCCGTCCGCCGCGCTCGGCTCGAGGCCGACGCCGATCGGCACGGTCGCGCCGAAGAAGCTCAGCTCCACCGTCATCGTCACCTCCCCGTCCTGCACGGCGACGGTGTCGGCGGGAAAATCCTCGATCGTCGTCAGCAGGTCGCGCAGCTGCTGCTCGTCGAGCGTGACGCGCGCACGGGCCTCGTCGAGGTCGGCGTCTCCGCGCACCGGGACGCCCTGGGCGTGGATCTCGATGTCGGCCGTGAGGGAGTCGAGGGTCGCATCCTGCGCGACGATGCTCACCTCGTCGAGCGTGCCGCCGATCAGCTGCGGCAGCACCGCTCCGGACACCTCGACGGCGACCTGGTCGGCCGTGGCGACACCCAGCTGATCCACGACCTGCGTGCGGATGCCGCGTTCGACGAGATCGCGGGCGAGCAGCTCCGCCACGAACCACGCCGTGACGAGCACCACCGCGGCCACGGCCGCGGCCAGGATCCAGGGCCACGCCCGGCGACGTCGCCGCTGAGGCTCCGGCGTGCCGAGCACCCACTGCTGCGCGGGATCGGGCAGCGGCTGGGTGGGGTGCTCGGATCCGCTCACGGCTACATCCGCTCGGGTGCGTCGACGCCCAGCAGGTCGAGTCCGTTGCGCAGCACCTGACCGGTGGCGTCGTTGAGCCACAGCCTCGTGTGATGCACGTCCTCGACGGGGGCGTCGCCGAGCGGGATGACCCGGCAGTTGTCGTACCACCGGTGGTACAGCCCGGCCAGCTCCTCGAGGTAGCGCGCGACGCGGTGCGGTTCGCGCAGGCCCGCGGCGAACCCGACGATCCGGGGGAACTCCTGCAGTGCCCCGAGCAGCGCGGCCTCGGTCTCGTGCGACAGCAGCTCCGGGGCGAAGATGCGGCGATCGACGCCGGATGCCGCCGCGTGACGCGCCACGTTGTGGGTGCGGGCATGCGCATACTGCACGTAGAAGACCGGATTGTCGTTGGTGCGCTTGCGCAGCAGCTCGGGATCGAGGGTCAGCGGCGAATCCGCCGGGTAGCGCGCGAGCGAATAGCGCAGCGCATCGGTGCCGAGCCACTCGCGCAGGTCGTCCATCTCGATGATGTTGCCCGCCCGCTTGCTCAGCCGTGCCCCGTTGACCGAGACGAGCTGACCGATCAGCACCTCGATGTCGGCCTCGGGATCGTCCCCGGCCGCGCCCGCCAGCGCCTTCAGCCGGTGCACGTAGCCGTGGTGGTCGGCGCCCAGCAGATAGATCTTGTGCGCGAAGCCGCGGTCGCCCTTGTTGAGGTAATAGGCGGCATCCGCGGCGAAGTAGGTGTACTCGCCATTCGAGCGACGGATGACGCGGTCCTTGTCATCGCCGAAGTCCGTCGTGCGCACCCAGACGGCGTCGTCGGCATCGAAGACGTGTCCCTGCTCGCGCAGGCGCTCGACCGCCTGGTCGATCAGGCTCGGCCGGTCGCCCATGGCCGGGCCGTGCAGCACCCGCTCCGAGAACCACACGTCGAAGTCGACGTTGAACTTCTCGAGCGATGTCTGGATCTCGCCCAGCTGCAGCACGTACGCCAGTTCGGTCGTGAAGGCGAGCTGCTCTTCGCGCGAGACCTGCAGCACTCCCCCGGGCACGCCCGCGAAGGGCGCCTCGCGCACCTGGTCGGCCAGCGTCTGGATGTACGCGCCGGCGTAGCCGTCCTCGGGAACGGGCTCGCCGAGGACGGCGGCGAGCACCGAGCGGCCGAAGCGCTCCATCTGGGCGCCGGCGTCGTTGATGTAGAACTCCCGGGCCACCGTCGCGCCGCTGGCCAGCAGCAGCCGGGCGATGGAGTCGCCGAGCGCGGCCCAGCGGGTGTGGCCGATGTGCAGCGGCCCGGTGGGGTTCGCGCTGACGAACTCGAGGTTGATGGTGCTGCCGCGCTGCGACTCGTTGGAGCCGAACTGCGCCCCCGCCTCGACGATCTGGCGCGCGAGCACGCCGGCGGCCGCGGCATCCAGGCGGATGTTCACGAATCCGGGGCCCGCGACCTCGACGCTGGCGATGCCCTCGACGTCCGCGAGCCCAGCCGCGATCTCGGTCGCGAGCTCGCGCGGGTTCGCGCCCACCCGCTTCGCGAGCTTGAGCGCCGCGTTGGAGGCCCAGTCCCCGTGGTCGCGGTTCTTCGGGCGCTCCAGCGGCAGGTCGGCGGCGGTCAGACCTTCGCTCGCCCCGGGCCGTCGGGCCTCCGCGAGCGGGGTGACGACGGTGAGCAGCGCGGCGGAGAGGTCCTCGGGGTTCATAGCCTGCCCAGTCTAGTTCGCGGCGCCGGTTTCCCTCGGTCCCCGCTCACCCCCGCCTGCGGCTGCACTTTTCGGCCGTGGCGCCAGCCTTTCGTGCAGCCGCGGCCGAAAAGTGCAGCCGCGGCGGAAGCGGGGCCCCGAAAGTGCAGCCGCAACCGCGAAGTGCAGCCGCAACGCGGGGTGGCAGCGCGCTCAGGGCAGCGCGACGAGCGCGGCGGACGAATCGGGCGCGGATGCCGGAGAGTCGACGCCCTCCGCATCCGCCGGTGGATCGGCGGCGTCCCGGATCAGCGCCGCATCCACGTGCAGCCGCTCGAGCGCCACGTGCGCGCCGTGGAAGCTCAGGAACGCGCAATCGGCGGCATCCCGCCCCGTGGCGATCCGCACGAGCGTGCGGCGGTCGGCCAGGCCGGTGGCGTCGATGACGTACCAGCCGCCCTCGAGGAACACCTCGGCCACCGCGTGGAAGTCCATCGGCACGAGCCCGGGGGCGTAGCAGGCGGCATACCGCGCGGGCACGTCCATCGCCCGCAGCAGGGCGATCACGACGTGGGCGTAGTCGCGGCACACGCCGCGCCCGGTCGCCAGGGTCGTGGCGGCGGTGTCGGTGCCGCGGCTGAGGCCGGGCGAATAGGTGATGCTGCGCTCGGCGTACTGCGCGACCGCACGCACGAGCTCGCGCCCGGAGAGGCCGTGGAAGTGGGCGCGCGCGTGCGCGAACACCTCGTCCGAGGGGCAGTACCGGCTGGGCCGCAGATACGCGAGCGTGTCGAGCTCGGTGACCTCGGGCGTGGATGTCGGCGGGGCGACGTCGGCCTCATAGCGCACACGCAGCACTCCCGGTGCGGCGGCCACGCGGTGCAGCCGGGTGCCGGACGCATCGCGGATGAGCCGGGGCGCGACCTCGCCGTCCGCGCCCTCGAACGAGAGCCGTTCGCGCTCCCGGCGCACGTGATCGGCGACGCTGATCGAGAAGACGAGGTCTGCGGGCCCGGACAGGTCCAGATCGATCTCAGCGGTGACGCGGCGAAGCACCGGGACATCCTCGCATGCCGACCGCCCTGCCCGGTTGCGTCCCCGGCCGCCGCCTCGTCTACTCTCGTCTGCATGCCCCGATCCCGCCCGCGCATCGGAGTGGTCGTCGGTCTGCTCGCCGTCGTCGCCACCGCCGTCGTGGTCGGCTACGCGCAGCAGGGCACCCGCGTGCCGGTCGCAGTGGATGCCGCAGCCGCAGAATCGGCGCCGGCTCCCCTCAGCGTCGCCGCCGACGCCCGCGTGCTGGTCTTCGGCGATTCCTGGACCTACGGCTCGGCGGCGGCTCCCCTCGACCGCGGCTACGCCTACGTGCTGGCGGAGCTGACCGGATGGAACACGATCGTCGACGGAGTCCGTGGCAGCGGCTACCTGCGGGCCGGGATCGACGGTCCCGACTACGGCTCGCGCATCGCCGCTCTCGACCCCGCGCTCGAGCCCGAGGTCATCGTCGTGCAGGGCTCCATCAACGACCGGCTGCTCGTGCCGGAGGGCTACCGGACCGCGGTGACGTCGGCCTGGGACGCCCTTGCGGCGCGGTACCCGACGGCATCCATCGTCGTGCTCGGTCCCGCCCCGCACGTGCTGCCCATCGATGACGGCACCGTCTTCATCGACACCGAGCTGGCGGCGTTGGCCGCAGAACGCGACTGGTGGTACATCTCGCCGCTGCAGGAATCGTGGATCACGGCCGCGAACTACCTGAGCGTCATCGACACGGGCGCCGGACGCAACCACCCCTCCACCGAGGGGCACGCGTACCTCGCCGACCGGCTCGCGCAGGCCCTGGGTGAGCGCACGGTCGTCACGGATGCCGTCGGCGACAGCGAGCCGGGCGACCCGGGCGACCCCCGGGGGTAGCGCCCCGGACGCGAACGGAGCGGTTCGGGACTCCCCTCCGGCGGTGGTAATCTCGACCGGTGCGCCTCCGTAGCTCAGGGGATAGAGCGCTGGTTTCCGGTACCAGAGGCCGTAGGTTCGAATCCTATCGGGGGCACGTACGACGAAATCCCGGGTTCCGCCCGGGGACCTGCGCGTTTCACTCCCCCGGCGCCGGGCTGCCCTCGACGACTTCCCGCAGGCGGGCCAGGTCCTGCCGCACGAGGCGGGCGTCGGCCTCGAAGTCCGCGGCATCCATGCCCGGCCTCTGGAACAGCGAGAACACGACCTCGCTGCCGCCGTCGTTGGCAAGCACGCGCAGGGCGTTGAACACGACGGTTCCGTCGGGCATCACCACCTCGTGATCGAGGATGCCGCGATCCACCGGGCCGATGAACCGCACCTCGACCTCGCCCATCGGCGATCGCGTGAGCCACCGGCCGTTGTCGTGGCGGATGCCGGCGCTGACGCCCGCCGCCCACAGCGGCAGCCGCGCGGGATCGCCGGCGAACGCAGCCACATCCTCCGGCGACGCCGCGACGGACTGCGAGAGGTGGCGTACGGGCCAGGTCATGGGGGGAACCTACGCCATCGCGAGCGTCACGGGGCGAGCGCGCGGCCCAGGGCGGCGTGATCGACCACGCGCACGTGCTCGATGATCATGCCCGCCTCGCCGGCTCCTGCGGATCGGGTGCCGCAGGGATGTCGACGCGCACGGGTCCCCCGGTTCCCGTTCCGCGGATCGTGGCCGCGGGGTCGCGGCCGGCCGGCAGGATGCGCACCACGATCTCGCCCGCGGCGTGGGCATCGAGGATCGACACCACCATCCGCTCCACGCGCGCCGCGGTGGCAGCGTCCATCGCGCCGGGGCCGCGGTCGTCGAGGAGTGTCACGTCGACGCCCCGCTCGCGCGCACGTCGTGCGGCCGCGAGCACGGTCGACGTCGACAGCGCGTCGGCTCGCAGCCAGTCGCGCAGCGTCGCCTCGAGCAGCCGGAACTCGCGGCGGGCGTCGTCGTCGATCGGCTCGTCCGAGGCCAGGTGCCGCAGCGCGGGTTCGGCGAGCGAGCGCAGCCGCTCGATGCGCGCCCGCTGCTCGTCGCGGGCCGCCCGCGTGGCCTCCTGATCGCGAGCGCGCGCCAGCTCGGTGCGCTGGAGCGCGCCGATCGCCGCCGCCGTGCGCCGAAGATAGAGCGCGAAAACCGTGCCGACGAGCAGCATCGCGGCGTGCCGGATGGTGAAGACCAGTCCGTCGAACGCGCTCCAGCCCGCTCCCACCGCCCAGACCACCGCGATGAGCATCATGACGGCCAGCCCCGCCCACGCCGCGATGATGCGGCCGCGGAAGGCCAGCACCATCAGCAGGACCGCCACGGCACCCCAGAACCACGCCGCCCAGCCGGGGCGCACGTCCTCCGGCAGGTTCCACGCCGCGAGCGAGACCAGCGTGGTGGCACCGAGCACGATCGCTGTGCGCGAGGCGGGATACGGCTCCGGCGCCGGCAGCAGCAGCAGCAGTCCCCCGGCGCTGACCAGCGCGAGCGCTGCGACGGCGACCGCGGGAGCCACGACCTCGTCGAGCGTCGCGAACGCGTTCACGGCGTTGGTGAGCGTGAACAGCGCGAAGACCATATACGCCGGCCACTCGGTCAGGCGCAGCAGCGCGGTCACCTCGACGCGGTCGGCGGCGCTCATCGATCCGCCCCCCGCGTCCACTCGAGCACGATCCGCGTGCCCGCGCCCGGCGCACTGTCCACGTGGGCGTCTCCCCCGGCCGCACGCATGCGCTCGATGATGCTGACGCGCACCCCGAGCCGGTCGGCCGCGACACGGCGCGGGACGAACCCGCGGCCGTCGTCGCCCACGACGACGCGCACGCCCGTCGACGAGACCACGATCTGCACACCACGCACGCGGGCCCCCGCATGTGCGACGCTGTTGCGCATCGCCTCCCCCGCCGCTTCGAGGATGGCCGCCGCCACCTCGCCGGGCACGCATGCGTCGGCCGCGACATCACTCCACCAGTCGAAGGCCTCGCCCTCGGCGCCGGCGCGCACGCGCGCGACCAGCTCGTCACCGGAGACATCCGCCCCGGAGTCGACGGGCGCGAACGCATGCAGCGTCGACGCGGCGGCCTCGCGCAGCTCATCGCGCGAGGGTCCGCTCTGGCGCGCCGCCGCGAACAGCAGCGAGAGCACCTGATCGTGGATCAACGCGTTCGTGCGCACTCGCTGCCGGCGAGCGCTCGCCTCGCCGGCCTCGCGGGCGACCTCGTCACGCGCCCGCATCCAGGCTCGATCGAGCCGGCGTCCGCTCGTGCGCGAGACCCGGATGATGGCCACGACGATCGCGCTCAGCGTCATCGCGAACAGCCCGTCCTGCACGGCGCTGACCCATCCGAGCTCCTGGGCGGCGGCGTAGCGGACGACGCCGGTGGCGACCGATGTGACCACCAGATAGGTCCACGCGGCCACCGGCGGCCAGGCGATCGCCGCAGCGCTGACCGCGATGGTCACGACTCCGAAGGTCCACGGCTGCGCGTGGTCGGGCAGGGTGGTCTGCGTCATCATCGGCACCCAGAACAGCACGGTCAGCGCGAACGCCGCGCAGTGGGCGCTGGCGATGACCGCGAGCACGCGCATCGGCGCGATCGGGCCGAGAAAAGCAAGCGAGACCGACAGCGCCGACGTGACGATGTAGTCGAGCGCGCCCCAGCCCGGCAGCAGCACCGCGAACTGGGCGCTGGCGTCTGCGACTCCGAGGAGCGTGTAGGCCAGCGCCGCGATGCCGAGCGATGTGTAGAGGATGCGGCGGATGCGCTCCTGCGCGCTCCTCATCCCCGCCCCCTCACCGGGCGCCCCGGAGCAGCCGGTCCTCGGCCGCGCGTCGGTAGAGGTCGACCTTCGTCGGTGCGGGTCGCCCCACCGCCGCGTACTTGCTGCGGATGCGGCTGATGTAGTTGGCCACGGTCGCCGTCGAGATGCCCATCGATGAGGCCACCGACTGCGCCTTCTCGCCCGCGGCGTAGAGCGCGAGCACCTCCCGCTCCCGGGGACTCAGAGCGGCGTCGGCGAGCTGCGGGTCGGCGTCGATCGCGGCGGCCCAGTCGATCGAGGTGACAGCTCGTCCCCGCACGGCGTCCACGAGCGCCGCGCGGACCTCGGCCTCCGGACGGGACTTGCGGACGATGCCCAGCACGTCGCAGCGCGCAGCCTCACGGACGAGGTCGGCGCTCTCTCCCGACGTGAGCACGAGCACGGGGTACCCGGCGCGGCGCAGCCCCTCGATGTTCTCGGTCACGGTGGACCCGTCGCCGAGGCGCAGATCGAGCACGACGAGGACATAGCCGTCGCCCATCGCCAGCAGGTCCGGCACGGTGGCGGCGCTGTCGACCTCGAATCCGTCCTGCCTCAGCAGTTCGATGACCCCGAGCGCGACGAGACGGTGGTCTTCGACCAGCCCCACCCGAGTCGCCGCCGTCACCGCAACCTCCCGTCGGACCGAACCGCCCGTGTAGTCATAAGTACACCTACCGGTCGACGACGGGGGTTGATTGACTCGAACTGCGCATCATGTGCGTAGTCCCGGCGGTCCATTCATCGACCGCCGGCGTGGGGGGGGGGGGGGGGGGGGGGGGGGGGCGCGCCCCCCCGCCCCCCCCCGGCCCCCCCCCCCCCCGCCCCGGGGGGGGGGGGGGGGCGGGC
>NZ_JANGEX010000009.1:0-122642 GCF_033792225.1 Microbacterium sp. LRZ72 | reverse complement strand
TTCCATCCTGGAAGACCCCGACGCCCACCCCGCCAACGCCACGCGCACCCCGACTACACCGTCAATTACGAAGAGCCACTTATGCGGCGGGCGCACCCGCCCGTCGCTTCGCGCGTCGCTGTCCCGGCAGCACGATCGGCGTCACGATGCGGAAGACCAGCGTGATCAGCAAGCCGAGCAGGCCCGTGAGCAGGATGCCGGCGTAGACCTCCTCCACGGCGAACTGCTGGCCCGCGCGTCGGATCATCGCGCCCAGCCCGAACTCCGCTCCGACGAATTCGGCGGCGATCAGCGTGATGAGGCAGGTCGCCATTCCCAGCCTCAGGCCGTTGAGGAGGCCCGGCGCGATCGCGGGGAAGAGCAGACGGGTGAAGAAGCGCGTCCCCGTCGCGCCGAAGTTGCGCCCCGCCTCGATCAGATCCGTCGGCACGTCACGCACGCTTCCACGCGTGCTGATGATGATCTGGAAGAACGCGGTCGCGAACGCGGTGATGATGTAGGCGACCTCGCCACGCCCAACGATGATGATGAACAGCGGCAGAAGCGCGATCTTGGGCAACGGGTACAGCGTGTCGGTCACAGGGCGGATGAGCAGCTCGACGGTGCGCCAGCGGCCCGATGCCACCCCGATCGCAACGCCCAGCACGGCCGCGAGCGCGAAGGCGATAAGCAGTCGCTGCAGCGTGAGCACCACGTCAAGACCGAGACGACCGTTGATGAGTTCGTCGGCCGCCGTCGCGACGATGTCGCTGAGCGGCGGAAAGAACCGCGGGTCGAGCAGCCCGGCGCGCGTGGTCGCTTCCCAGAGGATGAGGACGATGATCGGTATGGTCCACGCCTGCGCCCATCGGCGCGCTGTCGGGTTCATACCTGAGCTCCTTTGACGTCGCGCCGCCACGGCAGCATCCGGTCGGCGATGGCGTCGAATCCCACCGAGCTGAGCAAGCCGAGCACCGCGATGATCAGCAGCGCGACATACATGTCGGTCACCCGGAGGATCTGCCAGTTCGACCAGAGGAACTGTCCGAGCCCGTTCGAGGCCCCGACCATCTCGATCGCGATCACGGCGATCAGCGTGAAGCCCAGCGAGACGCGGATGCCGGTGACGATCGACGGCAGCGATCCGGGTACGAGCACGCGGAAGAAGCGTCGCACTCCCCGGCATCCATAGTTGTCCGCCGCCTCGATGAGGGTGCGTTCGATGCTGCGTACACCGGTGACGGTGTAGAGCACCATGACGATCAACGGCGTCACCAGCGCCGTGAGGATGATCGCCATCTCGCTGCGCCCCAGCAGGAACGTCAGAAAGGGAAAGAACAGCACACCCGGGATCGGGTACAGGAACGCGAGCACCGTGTTGGTGCCCCGCTCCATCCACTGCGACGCCGTGATCGCGATGCCGACGCCGACGCCGATCAGCACAGCGAGGATGATGGTCGCGAGAACGCGCAGGACCGTCGCGATCACGTCGTCCAGCAATCCCGATTCGGCGTCGAAGACGATCACGCCCCGGGCGAGGATCTCGGTGGGTGGCGGGAAGAACGTCGGGCGGATGACCTCGGTGCGGCTGAGCAACTCCCAGGCCACGAGGATGAGCACCGGTCCGACGAACAGTGCCCACTTCTCCCGGAGGGCACGCCACATCACCGGCCGTCCACCGCCATGGCGGCCTGCACCTCGTCGCGAAGGTGGTCCCAGATGTCCTGCGACAGCGCCGCGAACTCCGGCGTGCCCCGCAGTTCCGGACCGCGCTGCGGCCCGAAATCGAGCTCGACGATGTCGCGGATGCGGCCCGGCCGGGCCGACATCAGAACGACCCGGTCCGAGAGGAACACCGCCTCGTCGATCGCGTGCGTGATGTAGAGAACCGTCGGCTTGGTCTGCTGCCGCAGCTCCAGGATCTGTTCCTGCAGCAGGGTGCGGGTCTGGGCGTCGAGCGCGCCGAGCGGCTCATCCATCAGCAGCACCTCGGCATCCTGCGCGAGTGCACGCGCGATGCCGACCCGCTGCTTCATGCCGCCCGAGAGCTGGTGCGGGTAGAAGTCCGCGAAGCGGCCCATGCCGAGCCGCTCGAGCTGCTCGTCGGCGAGTTCGGCGGCCTCCTTCTTGCGCACGTGCCGGTTGCGGGGCCCGAACATGACGTTCTCGCGTACCGAGAGCCAGGGGAAGAGGGCGTGCTCCTGGAACACCATCGCCGTCTTGGGGCGGTCGGGCTTGGACGATTCGATGTCGACCGTGCCGGAGGTGGGCTCGTACAGCCCGGCCACCAGTCGCAGCAGGGTCGACTTGCCGCACCCCGACGGACCGACGATCGAGACGAATTCCGCCTCGGCGATGTCCAGCGAGACGTCCTGCAGGGCCGTCACCTCGTCTTTGCCCGGGAACTGCTTGGTGACGTCGGTCAGACGCACCTTGGGGTCGATGGGCGCATTCATGGCTTGCCCCACGTCAGTTCTCGAGCGCTGCGTCGCGCCAGGAGAAGTTCCAGATCTCCTCCTCCGGGATGATCTCGTCGTAGTTCAGCGACCCCTGCTCCATGAAGAACTCCTGGTAGCGCAGCAGCACATCGAAGTCGACACTCAGATCGGACGAGATATGATGCTGTCGCGCCGCGGCGATGATCTCCGGGTCGGCTCCCGTGTACTCCTCCACGAGAGAGAGCATCTCGTCGGTGTCCCAGCCGTTCTGCTCGAGGTCCTCCGCGCCCATGGCGTAGGCGCGCATATAGTCCTCTGCGAGCTGCGAGTTCTCTTCGGCCCAGTCCGTGTTATAGATGATGCCGGTGAAGGGCAGCGGCGGCTCGTCCGTCGGCGTCGCCCACGGCCGGTAGCCGGACCCGTTCTGCTCCGCCTGGGTCGGGAACGGCTCCGACAGGATGCCGCCGGCGATACCGCCGTTGGCGAGCGCGGGCACCTGGTCGGGGAAGGGGATGTATTCGAGGGCGACCTGGTCCATCGTGAGCCCGCCGCGCTCGAGCGCGAACCCGAGCAGCGCCTCGGTCACCACGCCGGGCGCGTTGGCCGCGAATGTCTCTCCCTCGAGCGCTGTCATGTCTTCCGCGACGGCGGCGGCCTCCTCCTCGGATCCCGCCAGCTCGGACGAGAGGATGAAGTAGTCCTCGACGTAGCCGGAGTGCATGGGGGCGACGTACTGCACGGGCAGGCCCTCATCGACGGCGTTGTATGCCGCAGAGCCGATGCCGGCGAAGCCCGCATCGTACTGACCCGTGGCCACGCCGGTGATGGACTCGTTGCCGCTGGCCACCTCGATCATCTCGACATCGATGCCGACCTCGTCGGCGTACTTCTCGGCCGCGACGAAGAGCGGCAGCGCCGAACCGGTGGCCAGGTAGGCGACGCGGATGGTGCCGCCGTCGCCGCCGTCACCGGTGTCGCCGCCTCCTCCGCCCTCGGGGTCGGCGGCGCAGCCGGCGAGGACCAGCGCCGCGCCCACGCCGGTGGCGACGATGAGGCGGTGGGGGTGGTGTGCGGTGGTGCGGATCATCATGAAACTCCCTTGTTTCTGTGCGTCAGGACTTCTCAGTGGCCGTCTTCCCTGGCCATGAGCCAGGACGGGCGGCCGGTGATCTTCGCGTCGATCACTAGGGGACGTTGCGGGTTCGATTCGAGCCATGCTTTCACCGGGGCGAGATCGTCGATGGAGCGCACGGTGATCGCCTCGCACCCGTAGCCGCGGGCGATCGCCGCGATGTCGGTGTCGGGAAAGCGCACGATCTGCTGCTCCTCAGGGGTGGACTCGGGGAAGAGATGCACCTCGGCGCCGTAGGCGCTGTCGTTGTAGGCGATCACGAGCAGCCCGAGTTGGAGCCGTACGGCCGTCTCGAGTTCGACGGCGCCCATCAGCAGCGATCCGTCGCCGGTGCCGAGCACCGCGATCCGATCGGGGCGGGCGACGGCGGCGCCGACGACGCTCGCGAGACCCAGGCCGATCGACTGGAACGAGAGGGGAAGCACGTACCCCTCGTCGTCGGGTACGCGCAGGTGCGCACCGGAGTAGGCGTTGACGTTGCCGCCGTCGACGACGACGACCCGCTCCGCCGGCAGCATCACGTCAAGGGCGTTCGTGAGCGCGGCGGGGTCGACGAACCCCGGCTCGTCGACCGGCTCGACGGGCTGGTCCGACCAGTACCGTGCGCGCTGAATCCGCTCGGCCACCTCGGGCGTGCGATACCCGGTGCGCGCCGCATCCGAGGACGCCAGGGCGCCGCGTGTGGCGTCGGCGACCGCTGCGACGTCGCCGACGATGCCCAGGTCGACCAGACGGTACTTGCCGATCGCCTCTGCCCGGTCGTCGATCTGGATGAGGGTCGCGTCCTCGAGCAGGGAACCGCCGCGCGTCGTCCAGTCGTTGAGCGCCACCCCGAACCCGACGACCACGTCGGCCGCGCGCACGAGGTCGGCGGCGCTGTCGGTCGCGAAGCCGCCCACGATGTCGAGCGCCCATTCGTCGCCCTCGAACACGCCGCGGCCGCCTCCCGACGCGATGAGGAGGGCACCCGTCGCCGCGGCGAGTTCGCGGATCTGCCGCTTGGCCCGGCGCGAGCCGCGCCCGCCGATGATGACGGGACGCTCCGCGCGCTCCAGGTGCGCGGCGAGCTCCGCGGCGTCCGCGGCGGCGACGGCGACCGTCGGCACGCGCAGATTGGATGCGGGGCGCGCTGCGGGATACGGGATCTCGCGATCCTGCAGGTCAATGGGCAGCGAGAGCACCACGGTGGCACGCTCGATCTGCGCGACCCGGAACGCCCGCGCCGCGTCGGCGATCGCCGTCTCGGCCGAGTGGATGCGCATGGGCGTCGCCCCCACGGCGGCGACCGCGGCGTCCTGGTCGATGTGGAAGTTCGAGGTCACGTCGCCCACGGCGGTGTCGGCGGCGAGCACCAGCAGCGGCGTGTGGCACTTCGCGGCCTCGGTGATGCCGGTCAGCGCGTTCGTCAGCCCGCATCCCTGGTGCAGACTCAGCGCGCTCACCTGACCGGTGATCCGCGAGTAGGCGTCGGCCATGGATGCCGCGCCCGCTTCGTGTCGCGCGGCCACGTAGTGGGCGCCGGCACTCACGAGCGCGTTGGTCACACGGAAGTTGCCGCTGCCGACCACGCCGAAGACGTGCGATACGCCCAACTCCGCCAGCATCCGGCCGATCGCATCGGCGACCCTCATCATCTGCGTCACTGCACTGAATCCGTTTCCCAGGTCATCGGCGACCTGTCTGCCACAGTAAGCACGCGCGGCCACTTCTTCCAATGAATAATTTACATGCCGAACATGAGTAGCGGGAATAATGTCCCCTGTGCTTCTCAACATCGATCTGAACCTCCTGCGCACCTTCGTCATCGTCTATCGCGCGAAGAACCTGACCGCAGCGGCCGAGACGCTCTCGGTCTCGCAACCCGCGGTGAGTCATGCACTCCGACGCTTGCGCTCCCACTTCGACGATCCGCTCTTCGTGCGCACCGGCACAGGCGTGCGCCCCACGCGACTGGCGATCGACCTGTACGCAGAGATCAGCGGTCCGCTGTCGCACATCGTCGCCAGCACCGAGGATCGCGCGGGCTTCGACCCCGCCATCTCACACCGTCGCTTTCGCATCGCGCTCACCGACCTCGGCGAGGTGGGGCTGCTCCCCCGCATTCTGCATGCGACCGGGAGCGCGGGATCCGGGATCGAGATCGAGGTCGTGCCGTTGAACATCGAGACGGTGGCGCATGACGTGCTCTCAAGAGACGTCGACGCGGCGATCACGAGCTCGCCCGTGCATGGACCGGTGCGTCAGGAGATCCTCTTCCACGACCGCTACGCATGCCTGGCGCCCGCAGATCTCCAGGACGACGACGGGCGCATCCGCGTCGAAGACCTGAGGCGTCTCCCCGAGGCACGGGTCGGCCCGTCGGCGGGTCACCGGGCGATCACCGAGGCCGTCACCACCCTGGGCGCCGGCATCCTCTCCCGCAGTCCGCAGGTGGAAGTGCCGCGCTTCACGTCGCTGCCCTCGATCGTGGCGCAGTGCGGCTTCTTCGCCATCGTGCCGATCGACGCCTTCGCCGCGTTGACGGTCCCGCCTGGGGCCAAGCTGCTCGAGCTGCCGTTCCCGTCGCCGACGACGGCGGTGCACTTCATCTCGCACCACGATGCGGGCGCCGCATCCGCCACGGCGTGGTTCTTGAACGCGGTGCGTTCGGCTCTCGCCCGGGAACGGCCCGCGGGCTCGGCGACCGGCATCCCGGCCACGTAAGGGGCACCCCCGGCGCGTCGCCCGCCTGTCAAGGGCTGGGAACGGGCGGCGGTTTCTCCTAGCCTCGGGCCCATGGACAAAGACGATCTGAAGCGCTTTGCGGCCGGCGAGGGTGACGAGGGACCCCCTGCGCCCGACCCCGTCTCGCTCGACGACGACAACGTCACCAAGGACACCGCCTACAGCCCGGCCAGTGAGACCGAGACCGAGCACAAGCAGGAGGATCCGCTGCCGGAGACGGTCGACGATGACATCGACCCGGATGACGTGCTCACCGTTCCGGGCACCGGGGGTCCCGACGACACCGGCGACGTGGACGTCGACCCCGACGATCTGAACATGCCGGGTCGTTCCTGACGGATGCCGCCGCGCCGGGCAACCGCGCACCCGTGAGTGCCGCGGTCAGCTGTACCAGCCGGCGAACAGGCCGAGGATCGCCACGCAGATCGCCAGGCCCAGCACGATCCCGATGACGGGCCACACGAATCCCGTGCGCCGGCGGATCCCCAGGATCAGGCCCACGACCGCGAAGATGACCGCGAAGGTCGCCAGCAGCACCGCGATCGGCAGCGTGAAGAACAAGAACCAGGGCGCGTCGGGGCTCACCGTCACCGCCAGCAGCAGGATGAACAGCGACGGCAGCAGGCCGACCACGGCCGTGACGACGGCGGCGATGCCCCACCGGCGGGGAACGACGGATCCGGGACGTGTCACGGTGCGCGAGCTCATACGCTCACCGTAGCGCGGCGGCTCCGGTCCCCCGCGTCGTCACGCGTCGGCGCCCGGCCGCTCCCGCGCCACCACGCGCCCCGCGTGCCACGCGAAGACGACGCCGATCGACACCCCGGCAACGATGATGACCGCCATCGGCACGGCGGTGTCCTCTCCCGCAAGCCCCACCAGGGGCGAGAACGCCGCACCCAGCACGAACTGCGAAGCCCCCAGCAGTGCCGATCCGCCGCCACGTGCGCGGTCGGCGCGGGCCAGCGCCAGGGCCGTCGCGTTCGCCAGCATGAGACCGGTGCCGGCGCTCAGCACGAAACCGAAGATGATGAATGACCAGATCGCGAGCACCCCGGTGAGCGCGAGAACGAGCACGCCGACACCGGCGATCAGGGCGAGCGCCTGCCCGACCGGCAGCATGCGCTTGGGCCCGACCCGCGGCGAGATCCACGCATTGACGAGGTTCGCCAGCACCATGCCCGTGCCGGCCACCGCGAACGACAGCGAATAGCCGACCGGCCCCATGCCCAGAACGACCTGCGCCACGAAGGGCGATGCCGACACATAGGCGATGAGACCGCCGAATCCCAGCGCGAACGCGATCAGGTACCCGCGCAGCGCCGCATCCCGCAGCAGTCTTCCGAGGCTGCGCGCCACCGTGATCCCGCCCCCCAGGGTGCGCTGGTCTTTCGGCAGCGATTCGGGCACCGCGAACAGGGCGAGCACGAACATGATCACTGCGAAGATCGCCATCGCGCCGATCGTGCCCCGCCATCCCCACACCCCGGCGAGCAGACCGCCGATCGGCGGCGCGATGATCGGACCGAGGCCGACCATCATCATGATCAGGCTGAGCGGGCGCACCGACGCCGAGCGGGTGCTCAGGTCGACCGCGACGGCGCGCGCCACGACCATTCCCGCGGCACCGCCGAACCCCTGCACCACGCGCAGGGCGATGAACACACCGATGTTCGGCACGAAGAAGAGACCGATCGACGCCAGCGCGAACAGTCCCATCCCGACCACCAGCACCGGGCGGCGTCCGAAGCGGTCGGATGCCGGACCCAGCACCAGCTGGCCGCCGGCGACGCCGATCAGAAAGCCGGTGAGGGTGAGCTGCACCGTCGAGGCGCTGACGTCGAGGTCGGTCGCGATGTCGGTGAACGACGGCAGGAAGAAGTCGACAGCGAGCGGTCCGACGGCCGCCAGAAAGCCGAGGACCGTGAGCAGTGCCGGGGTGAGGCGGCGCCCCGCCATCACTCGCCGCGCGAGATGGCGACCATCTCGTCGCGCGGCACGACCTTGATGCGCTCGCGCTCGTGCGGGGCGCCGAGCAACATTTCGTGCTCGTCGAGCCGGTGCCAGCCGGCCAGGTCGGTCCAGCGCACGCCGCGTTCGGCCAGCAGCGCGGGGATCGCCTCCTCCGACGGGTCGGCCGGCTGCCACCAGGAACCCTGGTCGTTGATCAGGTGGCGCACCGTCTCCATCGCGTCGGACTTGGTGTGCCCGATCAGGCCCACGGGTCCGCGCTTGATCCAGCCGGTGGCGTAGACGCCCGAGACCCGCTCGTTCGAGTCCTTGTGCAGCGCCTGGCCTTCGTGGTTGGGGATGACGCCGTGGCGCTTGTCGAAGGGCACGCCGGGCAGCGGCGAGCCGAAGTATCCGACCGCGCGGTAGACGGCCTGAATCGGCACCTCGCGGATCTCGCCGGTGCCCGCGATGCCGCCCTCGCCGTCGGGCCGCGTGCGCTCGTAGACGAACGATGCGACACGGCCGTCGGCATCCGTCTTGACCTCGAGCGGCTTGGCCCAGAAGTGCAGGTGCAGGCGGCGCGAGGCTTCGCCCCCGGCGTTGTTCACGCTGGGGCGCTTGCGCCAGGACTGCAGGATGCGGTCGATCACCATGACCTGCTTGTTGCTGGCGACGGCGGCCTTGGATGCCTCGTCGTAGTCGAAGTCCTCGTCGTAGACGACCATGTCGACGTCGCGCAGCTCGCCCAGCTCGCGCAGTTCGAGGGGGGTGAACTTGACCTGCGCCGGGCCGCGCCGACCGAACACGTGCACGTCGGTGACGGCGGATGCGGCGAGACCCTCGTACACGTTGGCGGGGATCTCGGTGGAAAGCAGGTCGTCGGCGTGCTTGGCGAGCATGCGCGAGATGTCGAGCGCGACGTTGCCGTTGCCGACGACGGCGACGGATGCCGCATCCAGCGGCCACTCGCGCGGCACGTCGGGATGGCCGTCGAACCAGCTGACGAAGTCGGCGGCGCCGTACGCGCCCTCGGCGTCCATGCCGGGGATGTCGAGGGCGGCATCGCGCACGGCCCCCGTGGCGAAGATGACGGCGTGGTAGTGGTGCTTGAGGTCGTCGAGCGTGATGTCCTCGCCGAAGTTCACGTTGCCGAACACGCGGATGTCGCCACGGTCGAGCACTCCGCGCAGCGCCGACACGATGCCCTTGATGCGCGGGTGGTCGGGCGCGACGCCGTAGCGCACGAGGCCGTAGGGCGCGGGCAGCCGCTCGAACAGGTCGATCGACACGTCGAACTTGCGCTCGGCCTTCAGGAGGATGTCGGCCGCATAGATTCCCGCGGGGCCTGCCCCGACGATGGCCAGCCTGAGCTTGGTCATGTGTTCCTCTCTTCACATCCCGGTCGGCCGGGCGTTGTCGATTGCCGGCGAAGCGGCGGTGCGCGGGCGCTAGCTGCTGCGGTCGGCGACGGCGCGCGCGAAGCGGGCGAGCGCCTCGCGCACCGGGCCGGCGGGCAGCGGGTCGAGCGCGGCCGTCGCCGCGTGCGACCACTCGTGCGCCAGCCGCAGCGTCTCGGCCGTCGCCTCGTGATCGCGCAGCAGCGCGAGGTCGTCGTCGAGGATGCCGCTGTCGGCGCCCTCCGCGATGCGGGCCACGCCCGCGTCGATGCGCTCGTAGAGCGCGACCGAGGTCTCGTCGCTGCGCTGACCGAGCAGCAGGTACGGCATGGTCGGCACGCCCGCGCGCAGATCGGTGCCGGGCACCTTGCCGGTTTCGCCCGGGTCGGCCGAGAGGTCGATGACGTCGTCGAGCAGCTGGAACGCGACGCCCGCCTTCTCGCCGAACAGCGCCATCGGCTCCTCGAACTCGAGGGGGCCGTGCCCGAACACCACGCCCGCCCGCGCCGACGTCGCGATCAGCGAACCGGTCTTGTCGGCGAGCACCTGCAGGTAGAACGCGACCGGGTCCTCGCCCTCCTGCGGGCCGACGGTCTCGTGCATCTGCCCGAGCACGAGGCGCTCGAACGTGTCGGCCTGCAGCTTGATGGCGCGCTCGCCGAAGCGGGCCATGATCTGGCTCGCGCGCGAGAACAGCAGGTCGCCCGTGAGGATGGCGATGTTGTTGCCCCACACCGCGTGGGCGCTCGGCACTCCGCGGCGCACGTCCGCGCCGTCCATGACGTCGTCGTGGTACAGCGAGCCCAGATGGGTCATCTCGAGGGCGGATGCCGCTTCGACGACGTCCTGCGTCACCCCGTCGCCGAGCTGGGCCGTGAGCAGCGCCAGCATGGGCCGGATGCGCTTGCCGCCCGCCTGGTAGAGGTAGCGGCTGGTGGTGTCGGCGAGCGCGTCGGTCATCCGCAGCTCACCGGCCAGGTGCGCTTCGACGCGCTCGAGACCGTCCTCGACGGTCGCGAGCAGCTTTCGGGCGCGGGGACCGGCGAAGACGCGCTCGGTCATGCCGAGGCGGCTCGCAAGGGGCGAGCCCGGCGCGGAGGGGCTCGGGGTCACTCCTCCAGCCTACCGGCGGGCTTGACGCCCCGGTGCAGAGCGACGATTCCGAACGACAGGTTGCGCCACGCCACGCTCTCCCAGCCGCTCTCGCGCAGCCAGGCGGCCAGGCGGGCCTGGTCGGGCCAGGTGCGGATCGACTCGTTGAGGTAGTCGTAGGCATCGGCGTTCGAGCTGACCGCGCGGGCGACGACGGGCAGCACGCGGTCGTTGTACCAGCGGTAGACGCCGGCGAAGGCGCGCGAGGGCGGGTGCGAGAACTCGCAGACGACGATGCGGCCGCCGGGCCTGGTCACGCGCAGCAGCTCGGCCAGCGCCGTGCGCGGCTCGTTGACGTTGCGCAGGCCGAACGACATCGTCACGGCGTCGAACTCGTCGTCGGCGAACGGCAGCGCGGTGGCGTCGGCCTCGACGAACGACAGGCGCGGCACGTCGCCGTGGCGTCGGCGGCCCTCGGCGATCATGCCGGGCGAGAAGTCGGCGGCCACGACCTCGGCGCCGCTGCGCACGAGCGAGACCGACGACGCACCGGTGCCGGCGGCGAGGTCGAGGATGCGCTCCCCCGGCTTCGGCGCGACCGCCCGCGTCGTCGCGATGCGCCAGAGCCGGTCGTTGCCCACGCTCAGCACGGTGTTGGTGCGGTCGTAGCCGCGGGCGACGCCGTCGAACATGCCGCTGACGGCACGCGGGTCCTTCGCGAGGTCGGCGCGGCCGGGCGTGGAATCGGGGTCGCGGGTCACCGCTCGAGTCTACGCGGGGGCGCGGGGCCCGAGCCGGGCCGCGTGACCGGGAGCCGGCCTACTCGGGGGCGAGGCGGGCGAGCTCGGTGAGCCAGCGCTCGGCGGTGGGGCGGTCGTAGGGCGGCTCGTGGGCGCGCACCCGCCGCTCAAGGTCGGCCGCGGCATCCTCGAGGTGCGTCATCACGTCGCGCGGGTAGCCGTAGAGCACGCTGTGCTCCTCCCACTCGTCGATGTCGTCGATGAAGACGCGCTCGGCGCGGTCGATCACGTCGAGGTCCATGTCGATGCCGGTGGGCTCGCCGTCCTGCCAGCGCACGTCCCAGGCCAGGTCGATGTAGACCCGGGTGCGGTGCCCGGCGGCGTTCATGGTCAGCGCGTGATCGCCGGACGGGGCCATCAGCGTGACGTTGTCGTGCGGCGCGGTCAGCGCGCGGCCGGGGCGCTCGGAGCGCCACCCCGCGCGCTGACCCACCCAGTCGCCCCACGCATCCGTGCCGAGGAAGACGCATTCGTGCAGCCAGTGCACGCCGCCGTCCCACTTGCGCCACCGGAACATCAGGCGCGTGCCGGGCTCGGGCCTCTCACTCACGCTGCGAGTCTAGGCTGGAGGGGTGACCGTCCCCGCTCCGCCACGCGTGCGCCGGCTCGCGGTCCACACGCGCGAGGTCGAGCCGATCGACGACATCCTCTCGCACGCCGACCCGCATTCCCCGCTCGCGTGGCTGCGCCGCGGCGAGGGGTTCATCGGGCTCGGCTGCCTCACGACGCTCGAGGTGGGCGGCCGCCGCCCCGGTCCCGACGAGGGCACGCAGGCGGCCGCGCTGGCAGAGATGTGGCGGTCCGTCTGCGACGCGGCATCCGTCGACGACGACATGCGGATGCCGGGAACCGGCCTGGTCGCCTTCGGCGCCCTCGCGTTCGACACCTCGTCGCGCGCCACCAGCTCGCTCGTGGTGCCGCGCCTCGTGCTCGGCCGGCGCGACGGCCGGTCGTGGATCACCCGCATCCACGTCGAGGGCACCGAGGCGACGGCGACCGACGCGGGCCTGCCCGCTGCGGCACCGTGGGGCGCGCCGTGGTCGGCGGCGCTCGGACCGGGATCGCTCGACGCCCCCGGCTACGAGGCCGCCGTCGAGGGCGCCCTGGCCGCCATCGCCGCCGGCGAGGTGAGCAAGGTGGTGCTCGCGCGCGACCTGGCCGGCACCGTTCCCGCCGATGCCGACCTGCGCCGACTGGTGCGCGCCCTCTCGACCGGCTACCCCGACGTCTGGACCTATGCCGTCGACGGCATCATCGGCGCGAGCCCCGAGACGCTCGTCACGGTGCACGGCGGATCGGTGACGGCGCGCGTGCTGGCGGGCACCGCGCCGCGCGGAGCGGATCCGGATGCCGACACCGCGGCATCCCTCGCCCTCGCCGACAGCGACAAGGACCAGGACGAGCACGGCTACGCGGTGCGCAGCGTGATGGCGTCGCTGCGCCCCCACACGACGGCGCTGGCCGCGACCGACCAGCCGTTCACGCTGAAGCTGCCGAACGTGTGGCACCTGGCCACCGACATCGAGGGCGACCTGGCCGGGGGTACGACGGCGCTCGATCTGGTGGGCGCCCTGCATCCCACCGCGGCGGTCGCCGGCACTCCCACGCCCGCCGCGCTCGAGGTGATCCGGAGGCTGGAGCCGTTCGACCGCGGCCGATACGCCGGCCCCGTGGGGTGGATCGACGCGCACGGCGACGGCGAGTGGGCCATCGCGCTGCGCTGCGCCCAGTTCGCGGCGGCCGATGACGACGGCGACGACGGATGGCGGTTCGGGCCCGACGCGGCGCGCGCGGTGACCGCCCACGCGGGCGCCGGCATCGTCGCGGGCAGCGACCCCGAGGCCGAGCTGCTCGAGACGCGCATGAAGTTCCGGCCCATCATCGACGCCCTCGCCTGACGAGGCCGGCGGTGGCTGCTCGGGTGGCCGGCGGTCAGGTGGCGGCGAGCCGCGCCTTCTCGGCCTCGATGTCGTAGTCGATGCCGGGCCACGCCGGATCGATCTGCTCGAAGGTCTCGAGCAGCAGCGTCTGCACTGCCACCCGGGCGTACCACTTGCGGTCGGCGGGCACCACGAACCACGGCGCGTGCTCGGTGGAGGTGCGGTCGAACACGCGCTGGTACGCCGACATGTAGTGCGGCCAGAGCAGCCGCTCGTCGACGTCGCCCGGGTTGTACTTCCAGTGCTTGTCGGGGCGCTCGAGTCGCTCGGCCAGGCGCTCGCGCTGCTCCTCGTACGAGATGTGCAGCATCACCTTGACCACGCGGATGCCGCGCTCGACCAGGCCGGCCTCGAACTCGTTGATGGCGTCGTAGCGCCGCTCGATCTCAGCGGGGTCGGCCAGGCCGCGCACCCGCCCCACGAGCACGTCCTCGTAGTGCGACCGGTCGAACACACCGATCATGCCCGGCTCGGGGGCGCGGCGGGCGATGCGCCAGAGAAAGTCCTGCTCCAGCTCCTCGGGAGTCGGCTTCTTGAACGACGCCAGCTCCACGCCCTGCGGGTCGACGCCGCCGACGACGTGGCGCACGATGCCGCCCTTGCCCGCCGTGTCCATGCCCTGCAGCACGAGCAGCACCGCGTCGTCGGCGTCGCCCGTCTGCCGGGCCGCGAACAGCCTCTCCTGGTACTGGCCCAGCTCGTCCAGTCCCGCGGCCAGGTCGGCGCGGCCCTCGTCCTTCTCGCCGTCGTATGCCGGGGTCGACGACGGGTCGGTGCCGGTGATGACGAAGCCGTCACGCACGCGCAGCACGTCGCGGGCCTCGGCTGTCCAGGAATATCGGCTGCTCGCGCTCATGGGGCCATCCTCCCCCATCGGGTCGGCGGGCCGTCAGGCGGGGGTGTTCAGCCGGCAGCGTCAGCGCGGCAGGGGGACTTCGATGAGCACGCGCGCGGGGGATGCCGCGGTGAGCGCCTGATCGAGCTCGCCCCGGGTCGTGGCCCGCACGTAGCCCCAGCCGTAGGCGGCGGCGAGCTGCGCCAGGTCGACCCGCTGCGGGGTGTACAGCACGCGCTCCATCGCCGCGGCATCCGCCATCGCGGCGACCTCGAGCCCGTCGAAGATGGTGCCGCCGCCGTCGTTGCCGACGATCACCTGCAGGCGCAGCTCGTCCTCGCCCGGCGTCACCGAGAGTGCGCCGACGTCGTGCAGCAGGGCGAGGTCGCCGAGCAGCACGCGGGTCGTGCCCACGCCCGCCGAGCGCTGGCTGGCGATCGCGACACCGGATGCGGTGGCGATGGTGCCGTCGATGCCCGCGACGCCTCGGTTGGCGTGCACCGGCACCTTCTTGCCCGGCAGCATCCGGTCGGCCACGCGCACGAGGCGCGACGAGCCGAACACGAGCCGGTCGTGCGGCCACGTCGCCCGCCACACCGCGTCGACGAGCGTGGCGCGGTCCAGGGGCCGGCGCACGGCCTCGAGCTCGGCATCCAGGGCCCGGCGCTTGACGCGGGGGTCGGTCGAGGCGAGACCCTCGGCATCCGGGGCCGCCGGCGCCAGGTCGACAGTCTGCGCCTGGGACGCGGTCATCCACGCGCCCAGCCAGGCGCGGTCGGTCTCGCCCGGTTCGACGGCGACCGCCCACACGCACGCCGTGGCGCCGTTGAGGTTGATGCGCTCGCCGCCGCGGTGCATGGCGATCACCTCGACGTCGTCGCGCGAGAGCAGCGCCACGACCTCGCGGCTGAGGGTCGGGCGCCCGAACACCACGACGCGCTCGACCGCTCCCCCGAGCTCGGGGTCGCTCAGCAGCTCGCGGTAGCCGTGCACCATCAGGCGCCCGAAGCGCGCGCCGCTGACGATCTCGGCCACCAGCGGCCAGCCGCCGGCGTGCGAGAGGGCCTCGGCATCCGCCCCCGCATCGGCCCCCGCGACGACGACCGTGCGCGGGCCGCGGGGCAGCAGCGTCGTGCTCTCCTCGGCGTCGGCCGCGCCCAGGCCGCCGATGCCGCCGCCACCCTGGTAGAGCGCGCCGGAGGTGTCGTCGTCGGGGCTCGCCCACTCCACCGCCGCGGATGCCGTGAGCCAGGCGGGCGACGCCCCGGCCAGGGGCTCGCGGAAGGGCAGGTTGACGTGCGCCGGTCCGGGGTCGCCGCTGCCGACGCCGGCCGCGGCATCCCACGCCTCGTCGGCGATCGCCGCGAACGTGGCGGACTGCTCGCCGTCGCCGTCGGGCTCGCGCCGCTCGGGAACCGGGGCGTCGAGGGCGTAGCGCACGGCCTGGCCGAAGATGCCGGGCTGGCGGGTGGTCTGGTTCGCGCCGACGCCGCGCAGCTCGGGCGGGCGGTCGGCGGTGAGCAGCAGCAGCGGCACGCCGGCGTGGTGGGCCTCGAGCAGGGCCGGCATCAGGTTTGCCACCGCGGTGCCCGACGTGCAGATCACGGCGACGGGGCGGCGGGATTCGCGGGCGATGCCGAGGGCGGTGAAGCCCGCGACGCGCTCGTCGATGCGCACGTGCAGGTCGATCGCGTCGCGCTGCTCGAGCTCGGCGACGACGAGGGCGAGCGCCTGCGAGCGCGAGCCGGGGCTCAGCACCACGTCGCGCAGGCCCCGCGAGATGAGGGCGTGGATCAGCACCGCCGCCGCGTCCGTCGCGGGACTCGCGGGCGCACGGTCGGCATCAGCGGACGATACGGAGCCCACGCGTCAGCCGGCGCCGTGCCGGGGGTCGTCGCCGTCGGCGTCGCTCGAGCGGGCCGGATCGGCGGCATCCGTCGGGGGGCCGTTCTTGCCGGGCTTGCCCGGCTTGTCGGTCTTGCCCGGCTTGTCGGTCTTCCCGGGCTTGTCGGTCTTGCCCGGCACATCCGTCGTGCCGGGAAGGTCGCTGTCGGCGAGCGACGGGTAGGGCGGCACCGGGTCGTCGGCCTCGGAGTCGAGCTGCGCAAGCTCCTCCTCGAGGCGGCGGATGCGCTCGTCCTGATCCGAGATCGGGTTGACCGTGCCCACCGTGCCCAGGAACTCGGGATCGTCGTCGGGGGCGCGGCGGGCGGCGGCAGTCTGCTTGCGGGCGCGGCCGATCGTGAACCAGAGGATGCCGCCGAGCACCGGCAGCACCACGATGATGAGGATCCACACGCCCCGCGACACGCCGCGATGACGGTGGGGCGGCTGCACTGCGCAATCCACGATGCTGACGACGTAGAACACGAGCGCGAGCACCGCCAGGACCAGCAGCACGCGAGGCATAGGGATCAGTCTAGGCGCGCGGCGATGCGGGTGTCCTCGTCGAGCGCGGACTGTGAGGGAGCGCACAGCAGCCGCGACCTAGAATCGCTGGTGTGAAGTTGCCGCCCGTGCTCGTCTACACCGTCCTGCGGCTGCTGGCCTTCTTCGTCCCGCTCGGGCTGTTCATGCTGCTGCCGATCTTTCGGCAGAACTGGGTGCTCGCCGTGCTGTTCGCGGCGATCATCGGCCTGGCCCTGTCGATCCTGTTCCTGCGGCGCCCGCTCGATGCCGTCACCGAAGAGATCGCCGAGCGCCGGGCCCGCCGCGTCCGCGAGGACCGGCAGCGTGACGAAGACGTCGAAGATGCCGACGCGGATGCTGCGGCGGCCGAGAGCCACGCCGACCGCTCCGCGGAGGGCGCGGCATCCGACGTTCGTGACGCGTCAGCCGATGAACGCCCAGGCGAGCAGCGCTGAGTACGCCAGCGACGTCACCGACGTGAGCGCGAGCGCGACGACCAGCTCACGGGGCGCGCGGTAGGTCCACACGATCAGCAGCGCCGGGGCGCCGGCGAGCAGCGCGAGCATCACGAGCCAGGCGATCGGATAGAACAGCGCCAGGTAGGCCGCGATGCCGAACGGCGCGAGCAGGCACAGCGTGAACAGCGCCTGTGTCGCGCGCCGGCCGATGAGCGTGCTGAGGGTGCGCTTGCCGACGGCGCGGTCCTGATCGATGTCGCGCAGGTTGTTGGCCAGCAGCACCGCGACGGCCAGCAGGCCCACGGCGACGGCGGCGAACCACGCCTCCTGCGGCAGCGACCGCACCTGCACCCAGGTGGTGCCGAGCGTGGCGACCAGCCCGAAGAACACGAACACGAACACCTCGCCCAGGGCCATGTAGCCGTAGGGCCGCTTGCCGCCGGTGTAGAACCAGGCGGCGACGATCGCCGCAGCGCCCACGAGCAGCAGCCACCACTCCTGCGTGCGGATGACGATAGCCAGGCCGGCGACCGCGGCGAGCGCGAAGAACACCAGCGCCACGATCAGCACGGTGTGCGGGCGGGCCTTGCCCAACGCGGTCAGCCGGGCGGGACCGACACGCTCGTCATCGGTGCCGCGGATGCCGTCGGAGTAGTCGTTCGCGTAGTTGACCCCGATCTGCAGCAGCACCGCGACCGCGAGGCAGGCCAGCGCGAGCGCCCAGTGGAACAGTCCGTCGACGAGCACAGCGGCGCCGGTGCCGGCGATGACGGGCGAGACCGCGAGCGGCAGGGTGCGCAGCCGCGCCGCATCGATCCAGTCGCCGGCGGTGGCCGGGGCGACGGGGGCGGCGCGAGGAGTGCGGGTGCGGGGTCCTGCCGGATGCCCTCCCGTGCGCTTGGTCGAGCCGGAGTGCTTGCGGTGTCGGGAACGGGCTGCCACGAGGCTCCATCCTAGGCCGGGCGGGGCGGGTGCCCCGCGGGCGCCGCACCCGTGGGGTCATGCGTCCCGCATCCCGGCGACCGCACCGAACTTGGTCGCTCTGGCCGCCCGAGAAACCACCGTTCGCGCGAAACCACCCGCATCGCGTGGTGTCTCGCGCGATTTGTGGTTTCTCGCAGGGTGGGCGAGCCGCGAACCGCGAACCGCGCCACCGTCGTATCCGCTCCCACTCAGCCTCGGCGCCAGTCGTCCGACTCGAGGTGCGAGCCGGCCTGGGGGCCCATCTGCAGCATCCCGCCGTCGACGACGTACGACGCTCCCGTCACGTAGGCGGCTTCGGCAGAGGCGAGGAACGCGACGACGGCGGCGACCTCGCGGGCATCGCCCGGACGACCGAGAGGCACGCCCGGCCGGTCTTTGCTCCGCGGGTCCTCGTCCGCCTGGCCGGTCATGGGAGTCGCGATCTCGCCGGGGGCGACCGTATTGGCCGTGATCCCTTCGCGTCCGAGCTCCAGGGCCACCGTCTTCATGAGGCCGCCGAGACCGTGCTTGGCAGCGTCGTAGGCGGCCGCACCGACCCGCGGCTGGTGCTCGTGCACGCTTGTGATCGCGATGAGCCGGCCCCCGCCGCCGCCGAGCATGTGTCGCGCGGCGCGCTGCAGGCAGATGAACGCCGCCTCGAGATCGACGCTCACGGTGTGGCGCCACTGATCCAGCGCCAGGTCGAGGAACGGCGCGTTGTCGCCCGTGCCGGCATTGTTGACGAAGACATCGAGCCCGCCGAGCTCGGCCGCGAGGTCGTCGACGACATCGCCGCACGCCGGGATGTCGGTGGCGTCGAGGCGTCGCACCACGGCCATTCGACCGAGCGCCTCCACTTCGCGCGCCGTATCGCGCGCGCCGTCCTCGTCGGAGTGCCAGGTGATTCCGACGTCCATGCCGGCCGCGGCCAGCGCGACCGCCGTCGCCTTGCCGATGCCCGAGTCGGAGCCGGTCACGATCGCGCGGGTGGGGTGAAAGGTCATGGCCCGAGGATCGACTTCACGAGCACGCAGCGGGACGGGGTTGACAGCGACGGGCAGCTTCTCCCCGGCCCGCCGCCGCCCCACTCACCCGGTGCGACGCATCGAGCGGATGCCGACGGCCAGACCCACGGCCGCGAGCGCCAGCGCGGCTACCCATCCCCAGAGCACCGTCACGTCGCCGAAGTCGCCGGCGAACAGCGCCCGCTCGGCCTGCACGACCCAGTTGACGGGGTTGACGGTCGAGACCGCCCGCATCCAGCCCGGAGCGGCATCCAGGGGAAGCAGCATGCCCGACAGGATCAGCAGCGGAAAGATCAGCGTCTGCTGCACGCCCCAGAACAGCCATTCGCGGTTCTTGGTCGCCAGCGCGAGCGAGTACGACAGCGACCCGAGCCCCACGCCGAAGACGGCGAGCAGCGCCACCCCCACCACCAGCCCGGGGGCGTTGATGACGAACCCGAAGGGCCACGCGATCAGCACGATGATCAGCGCCTGCACGACGATCGGGGCGATCTCTTTGAGCGCCCGGCCCACCAGCAGCGACGACCGCGCCAGCGGAGCCACCAGCGTGCGCTCGTGCGAGCCCGTCATCATCTCGTACTGCAGGTTCGACCCCGTGATGCCGGTGCCGAACAGCACGATCATCACCAGCACCCCGGGCACGAACCACTGCAGGGTCTCGGCGGCCGGCGTGCCCGACTGCCCGATCAGCAGCGGCGCGAACAGCCCCAGAAAGATCAGCGGCTGCAGCAGGCTGAAGATCAGCGAGAACGGGTCGCGCAAGAGCGGCTTGAGCTCCCGGTTCAGCACGTTCCACGTGTCACGCGTCACGTTCGGGCGCACCGACGTGTCGCGCCTGGTCTGCGTGGTCATCGGTTCGCTCCCGTCGTCGTGGATGCCGCGGCATCCGCCTGCCCGTCCTGCACCGGCCCCTCGCCCCCGGCGCCCTCCCCCGCCTCGCGGAGGGTGCGGCCGGTGAGGGTGAGGAACACGTCGTCGAGGGTCGGCGGCACGCCGGTGGCCCGCGTCACGCGGATGCCGGAGGCGTCGAGCATTCGCACCACCTCGGGCAGCAGCGCGTCGCCCTCGGGCACCGTGACCCCGAGCGACGCGGAATCCTCGCGCCGCACCTCGCGACCCTCGAGCCCCGCCCGCGCAACCAGACCCTGCAGCAGGGGCTGCGCGGCATCCGCGTCGCCGGCCGAGGCGAACCCGAACGTGAGCACGTCGCCCGCGAGCGTGGCCTTGAGCGCCGGGGCGGTGTCGTCGGCGATGACGCGACCCTTGTCCATCACCATCACGCGCTCGGCGTAGCGGTCGGCCTCGTCGAGGTAGTGGGTGGTGAGAAAGATGGTGGTGCCGTGTTCGCGGCGCAGGGTGAGGATGTGCTCCCACAGGTTGGCGCGGCTCTGCGGGTCGAGCCCGGTCGACGGCTCGTCGAGGAACAGCAGCGGCGGGGCGTGCATGAGGCCCAGCGCGATGTCGAGCCGGCGCTTCTGTCCGCCGCTCAGCCGCTGCACCGTCTGGGTCGCGAACCCGCCCAGGTCGAGCGAGTCGATCAGCTCGTCGGCCCGCCGCACCGACTCGGCGCGCGGGATGCCGTAGAACGCGCCCTGGCTGAGCAGCTCGTCGCGGGTGCGCTGCGAGTAGCTGCCGCTGGTGAGCTGTCCCACGTAGCCGATGCGCGCCCGCACCCCGGCGGGGTCGCTCAGGATGTCGTGGTCGACGACCCGCGCGGACCCCTCGGTGGGCGGCAGCAGCGTCGTGAGCATGCGCAGGCTGGTCGACTTGCCGGCGCCGTTGGGGCCGAGAAACGCGACGAGCTCGCCGCGGTCGACCGAGAACGACAGGTCGGTGACGGCGTCGACGACCTTCTTCTTGACGGTGAATCTCTTGGTGAGGCCACGGGCCTCGATGATCGGTGGTTGCGCCATGATCACAAGCTAGGACCCATTGCGGTCAGTTCGAGTCCGCAAGAGGAGCAGACTGGGGCGCATGGCCGATACGACGAGCCGCGCCCTGTCGCTGCTCAACCTGCTGCAGACGCACCGGCACTGGCCCGGCCGCGAGCTGGCCGCACGCCTGGGCGTGACCGAGCGCACCGTGCGCCGCGACGTGGAGCGCCTGCGTGAACTGGGCTACCGCATCGAGTCCTCCCCCGGGTCGGCCGGCGGATACCGCCTCGAGGCCGGCAGCGCCGTGCCGCCCCTGCTGCTCACCGACGAGGAGGCGGTGGCGATGGCGATCGGGTTGCGGGTCGCGGCGACGCAGCGGCTGGCGGGCGGCCCCGAGACGTCGCTGACGGCGCTGGCCAAGCTCGAGCAGGTGCTGCCGGCGGGGCTGCGCCGCCGTGTCTCGGCGCTGGCCGAGGCCGTGCAGCCCGCCGGGGTGGGCGCGGGCTCGACCGTGTCGCCCCAGGTGCTGGGCGAGCTGGCGCTGGCGTGCCGCGACCACGAGCGCGTGCGCTTCACCTACACCTCGGCCGAGGGCGCCCAGACCCGCCGCCGCGTCGAGCCGCAATCCCTCTCGCCCGCCGACCGCCACTGGTATCTGCTCTGCTGGGACCTCGATCGCGACGACTGGCGCACCTTTCGCGTGGACCGCCTCGCCGGCGTCGAGCACACGCGCGTGCTGTTCGAGCCCCACGCGCTCACCCCCGAGCAGGTGGAGGAGTACATCACGGTCGCGACCGCGTGGGTGCGCACCGAGAACGAGGCGAACGTGGTGATGCGGATGCCGCTCGCGCACATGCGCGCGGCGTTCGGTCAGTGGTCGCAGGGGGCCGAGGCCGCCGGGGAGCACCACACCCGGTGGCCGGTGGGCGGCCGCGACGTGCGCGAGACGATGTATGGCATGTCGTGGATTCCCGCCGGAGTGGCATACACCACCGACCTCGCCGAGCCCGCCCGCTCGGAGCTGCGCGAGCTGGTGGGGCGGATGCTCGAGGCGCTCGACGCCCCGCCGCCGGTTCAGGCCAGCGCGCCCACCGTCTCGCGGGCGGCGGAGGCCTCGAGCCAGTAGAGCACGAGCACGAGCAGCAGCGAGCCGAGCGCCATACTGCCCATCAGCCACGCGAGCGTGCGGTTGCGGCTCGGGGCATCGCCGGGCCGCCGCGCGACGACGAACATGAGCACCCACAGCACGACGACCAGCGCGAGACCGAGGATCGGCACGACGAGCTGCAGGGTGAGGGCGAACGCGAACAGCGCGATCGCGATGACGGCCAGGATGCTGCCGGGGATCAGCCATCGCCGCACGCTGCCCGTCTGCAGCGAGGCCTGGTTCGACCAGTCGGTGGCATCAGGCGTTCGGCGGTCGCGCCGGCGACGGTACGGCGGGGACGGTTCGCTGGATGGGTCGCGCACGGTTGCTGCTCCTTGCGTCGGGTGGTGCCAGCATCCGCGTGTTCGGCCGTCGAGGCCAACGGGGTTGACAGGCGCTCGCGCGCGGCCTCAGGCCGGGTCGCGCGTGGGTCGCGCAACAGACGGACATCTCGGGAAACATCTCGTAAACCGCTCGACACGGTTCTCACTCGCCCGCTAGCGTCGGGGGCATCGCGACGATCCGGGTGGTCCCGGACGCCGGTTCATACCCGGTCGTGGTGCGGGTTCGACTCCCGCCGTCGCGTCTGATTGCGAGGGAATATGTCCCAAACTCGTGAGGATCCAGGGCCGATCAAGCCCGGGCAGTCTCGCAGCTTGCCACGATTCACCCAGCCTTCTCGGTGCGCTGCCGTGGGTCGCTAAGGACTAGTTCACCTATCCCACCGTCCGGGCGATGGTTACGCGAGCGCAGCGGAAGATGGAAGGACGCGGCGCTGCGCTACGCGCCTTTCCTTTCCCAGCTTGCCGTAGGTCGCCCGCCCAGAGCCCGCGAGACAAGATGGTCACTGCGGAGAAGGCGAGCATCTGCTGTGCGCCACTGAGAAGCGCGCACCCTGAAGCGAACTAGCGACCTAGACAGCCACGCACGCAGCGCGTATGGTTGCATTCGTAAGTGAAACCCCGCCGCTCGGATCTTATGGTTTCGCATACCCGAAAGAGGGACGAAATGACTTCCACGCTTCTTACGCGAGGGACTGTGCTCGTCGATGAGGCACTCCAGGAAAGCGCCACCGAAGCGGTTGAGGCTGCTGCCGACGAGAAGATTGTCCGCCTGACGCTGACGACAAGCACAGGGCGCGAAGTGTCACTGGCCCCGGCTGTTGTTGACTTAGTCGCTCATGTGCTTCAACGAGTTGCGCAGGGTGGCGAGCTCACGATGCACACAGTGCCAGAGATCCTCACAACATCCGCTGCAGCTGACTTCCTGGGCGTATCTAGGCCCACTCTCATGAAGCTCATTCGGAACGGCGAGCTTGAGCCAATAATGGTGGGAACGCATCATCGACTCCGCCTCGAGGACGTTGCTGCACTTCGCGCAGAGCGCGAGAAGGCACGACGGATGGCAGTGGCGGAACTGTTGGAACTCGAGGACGACTGATCAAGAATGCGCCAGCTAGTCTGGCGTGGTGCGCACCCCAGTAGCTTTCGTCGACGCGAACATCTTGTTCTCGCGGACTTTGTGCGACTGGCTGTTCCTGTTGCGCCTGGAAACCAATGGCGGCATGTTCGTCTTGTTCAGCTCCGAGGACAGCATTACCGAAACGCTGTACAACCTGCGGAGACGGAACCCGTCGGCAGATGGCAGCCTTACTTCGAATCGGCAACAGTTGCTCCGGAGGAGCCTCGACGACATCCTCGATTCGTTCTCGGGAGATGTCGACTTCCCAGGCTTAGACAAGAACGACCATCATGTGCATGCCGCCGCATTGGAGTGTCACGCGCGCTACCTCATCGCAAACGATCAGGGGTTCGCAGAGATCGAACCTGATCTGTTGCCCTATGAAGCGCATACAGCAGACTCATTCCTCATGCTCATCGCCGCCAATGCCCCGACGGCAGTTGATGCGGTGATCACGCGTCAACTCAGGCACTATGCGGACAAGCCTGCTTCCAAGCCCCTCGATGTCGCTCTAGTGGATGCCGGGTGCCCCCCTGCGTGTCAGGGTTGGGTGAGTCCACCGGTTCATAGCAAGTTCGCCTCGCAGGGCGTTGAAGGATCACTTGTTCAATGAGTTTGAGTTCCCCTGTCGCGCTGCTGGGCGCGGATGATGGAGTGGTGTCCGCTCCCTCGAATCCTGATAGCCCGACCCGGCGGCGTTCGTTCACGCCGGGCCAGAAACTGAAGTACCTGTCGGAGTACGAGACGGCGTGCGAGACGGGCCAGGGCGCCGCGTATCTTCGGCGTGCGGGCTTGTACTCGTCGTTGATCTCGGAGTGGCGCAAGCAACGCGACGCGGGCCTGCTGGAGGGCAAGAAGCCCGGCGAGAAGGTGGGTGCGCCGTCGCGGGAGCAGGCCGAGATCGCCCGGTTGCGGCAGCAGCTCGCGAAGGCGGAGCAGAAGCTCGTCACGACGGAGATGGCGCTTCAGATCATGGGAAAAGCACACGCGCTCTTGGAGCAGATCTCCGAGAGCGCGGACCCCGACGAGCCGCGCAAGAAGCGCTGATGGACGCCTACGTTCAGCTGACCGACGTGGGTGTGTCGACCCGGCAGGCCGCGGTGTTGACTGGGGTGCCGCGAGCGACCGCGGCGCGGGCCGCGGCCCAGGTGAGCAGGCCTGACCCGGAGCCGGCGCAACCGCGTCCGGCGCCGGCGAACCGGCTGACGGACGAGGAACGATCCGTCTTGCTGGCGACATTGAACAGTGACGAGTTCGTCGACAAGCCGCCTTTGCAAGTCTACGCGATCCTCCTCGAACGCGGCGAATACGTCGGGTCGGTCGCGACGATGTATCGGATGCTGCGCGAGAACACGCAGGTGAGGGAACGACGCCGTCTCGCGACGCACCCGCCGAGGAAGGTGCCCGAGCTGATCGCCACAGCACCCGGTCAGGTGTTCTCGTGGGATATCACCAAACTCGCCGGCCCAGTCAAGGGCGTGTATTTCGACGCGTACGTGATGATCGACATCTTCTCCCGCTACATCGTCGGCGCCATGGTGCACACCACCGAGGACGGGCTTCTCGCGAAAGAGATGATGGCTGACGCGTTCGGGCTGCATGGCACCCCGCAGGTGGTGCACTCCGACGGCGGTCCGTCGATGACGTCGAAGACCGTGAAGACGTTCCTGTCCGATCTCGGTATCGTCCGTTCCCGCTCCCGCCCGCACGTGTCCAACGACAATCCGTACTCGGAAGCGCTGTTCAAGACGATGAAGTACCTGCCCGTCTTCCCCGACCGGTTCGTCTCCCTCACCCACGCCCGCCAGTTCCTCGACGAGTTCGCGCACGCCTACAACCACCATCACCGGCATACCGGGATCGGGATGCACACCCCCGCCGATGTCCACTACGGCCACGCCGACGCGATCGACCGTGATCGAGACGCCGCACTCGAGACCGCCCGCCGCGCCCATCCCGAACGCTTCGGCAGCCGCGCGCAGGCGCGACCGAAGATCCTCGACCGAGACCCAGTCGCCTGGATCAACCAGCCACCCGCCGACGAACACCAACTCGCCGCCTAACACCCACCGGTCTCATCCGCCTTGACAAGTTCCGCCCCTGCTTCGCCCAGTGCGTGCGCGAACACTTGAAGCCGATGGCGGAGGGCGCAACCACACACGGAGTCGCCCAGGAGCTCCTGTTGGGTCGGAACACCTAGTCCCTCACCGATCCGGACATGAAAGCGCGCGAGGGTCCACAGGCCGGACTCGGCGCCTCGGAGCCGCATCCGATCGAGCTCTAGTCAAACAACCGATGCTCAATCGACCAAGCGAGTCGGGGTTGGATCCGCACCACGCTATGAAGCACCCGCCGCTCCGCGCGGCTCAGCCGATTCATCGATCCGCCGCAGGCGCGCAATGAGGTCGGTCACCTGGGCGTCGCTGAACAGCGCGTCCGGTCCCTCGGGCGCCACACCGGTGAAGGGGTCCTCGTAGAGCCGCCGCGGGTCGAGATAGCCGGCGATGCTGAGCTGCTCGACGATCAGGTCGACGAAGGCGTGCTGACGATGACCGAAGCCCGCGGCCGAGACGAATTCCGCCAGCGCCTCCTCGGCCGCTGAGCGGTCGAGGCCGACGATCGAGCGGACGAGGCGACCGAGTCCGCCAGCCTCACCGGCCTGAGACCTCAATTGCTCGGCATCCACTCCCCCGACACTGACGAGGATCGACTCGAGCTCCTCCAGGTCGAGCGCGGTGAGCTCCCGCCCGGTGCGGAGCTTGCGCAGCGCCAGGTTGTCACTGTGCGCGTCGAGGAAGCCGAGGACCTTGTCGCGGAACGCGCGGCGGTTGAGGCCGGGCATCACGCGAGAGACGCCGACCTCGCGCTTGTCGGCGACGGTGTCGATGAAGTCGGTGTAGACCGGCGCCTGGCTGGACGTCTCGATCAGCCGCACCAGATCCCGCAGCCGCACACGCACGGTCTCGAGAAGCGTCAGGTCCGCGGCATCCCACCACTCCTGGTCGCCGATCGCCGCTATGAGCGCCGCCTGCTTGTCGACGGCCGGAATACCCCGACGCTCGGCCAGCGCCTGTGCGAGATCGACGACACGGGTCACCACCCCGCGGGGCACAGGACTTCCGTCGGCGACCGCCACCTGCGCCTCGAGCAGCAGCAGATCGAACCGCTTGGCTGCTTCGTCCGGGTCGGATTCGGATGCCGTGGGCAGGCCGGCCAGCTCGGCGGCGGCATCCACGTCTGCCGCACCGAACTCCTGCCATGCCTGCGCCGGCGCGAAGCGATCGACCGCACGCAGGTGCTTGCGCACGAGGAAGTTGTCGCGGTTCATGCCCGCAACGGCGGCGTGCAGCCGCGCGGAGGTCTTGTCTCGCAGTTCGACGGCACCCTCGTCATCCCGCCCCGCCAGCAATCCGAGCAGCCGCAGTCGGGCGAGGAACGTGCGCTCCATCACCGACGGCACCCGTCCGCCCGCTACCTCCGGGATGTCGACGTTGAAGTAGTCGATGTTGCCGCAGACATCGAAGATGATGAAGTCCGCCTTCGGCACACCGGGCCCATACAGGTCGGGCCGCAGGCGCGTTCCGCGCCCGACCATCTGCCAGTACTTGGTCTGCGAGTGCACGGGCTTGAAGAAGACGAGGTTCACGACCTCGGGAATGTCGATGCCGGTGTCGAGCATGTCGACCGAGATGGCGATGTGCGGTTTCTTGCCGGGTGTCGAGAAGTCGTCGATCAGTTTCTGCGCGTACGGGCCCGAGGCGTGGGTGATGATCTCGACGAATTCGCCCCGGAGTTCGGGGAAGTGCGCGTCGAAGCGCTCCTGGATGAACTCGGCGTGCCGCTGGTTCTTGGCGAAGACGATCGTCTTGCCGAGCACGTCACCGCCCGCAACGTAGTGCCCCTCGTCCATGAGCACCTCGAGCACCTTGTCGACGGTGTCCTCGTTGAACAGCCACCGGTTCATCACCGCGGCATCCACCTCGTCGGGGATCTCGCCGTCCTGCCACTCGAGCGCATCCCATTGCTCGCGCTCCGCGTCGCTGAGGTCTGCGTAGCGGATGCCGCGGCTCATGAACCCGAGGTCGATCACCCGCGCGGCCGGGGGCACGAGATAGCCGCCGGCGATCGCGTCGTCGAGTTCGTAGGCGTCGGTCGGAACGCCGTCTTCAAGCTCGAACAGGCGGTAGGTGTTGTGGTCGATGTCGGCACGCGGGGTGGCGGTGAGGCCGACGACGAGTGCGTCGAAGTAGTCGAAGATCTCGCCGTAGCGGTTGTAGATCGAGCGGTGCGCCTCGTCGACGACGATGAGGTCGAAGTAGCCGGGGCCGAAGCGGCGCAGGTCGTCGTCGCCCGCGTCAATCAGGTTCATCACGGTCGGGTAGGTCGAGACGAAGACACGACCCTCGCTGTCGCGGTCGGTGAGCAGGTTGACCGGCGCACTGTCGGGCAGGTGCTCTTTGAAGGCTCCGACAGCCTGGTTCACAAGCGCGGTGCGGTCGGCCAGGAAGAGCACGCGCTTGACCCAGTTCGCGCGCTGCAGCACGTCGACCAGCGCGATCACGGTGCGGGTCTTGCCGGTGCCCGTTGCCATCACGAGCAGTGCACGGCGCCGCTTCTGCTCGAGCGTCTCGCTCACGGCACGGATCGCGCGCAGCTGGTAGGGCCGCTCCACGATCGCCCTGTCGATGTCGATCGTGTTCAGCGGCTTGAGCGTGCTGCGCCGCTGGACGGCGAGCTGCAGTTCGTCCTTCGTCAAGAAGCCCGCGGTCTTGCGGGGCGGGTAGCGTCGGTCATCCCAGTACCAGGCGTCGTAGCCGTTGGTGTAGAAGATGAGCGGCCTCTGCCCGAACTCCTGCTCGAGCGCGTCGGCGTAGACCCTCGCCTGCTCACGGCCCTCCTTCGCGCTCTTGGAGGTGCGCTTGGCTTCGACAACGGCCAACGGTTTGCCGTCGTCACCCCACAGCACGTAGTCGACCTTGCCCCCACCGGAGGGACTCGGGATGCCGGTGACCGACCATTCCCGGTCGCGCGGGTCGTCGAGCTTCCACCCGGCTTCGTGGAGCAGGAGGTCGATGAGTGTCTCTCGAGTCTCCGCCTCAGTGACGGCCGTCGGGTCGGGGATGTGCTGCTCAGCGTTGCGCGCGATATTCGCTGCCTTCACACGCGCCAGTTCGGCGCGCAGTTCCTCGATCTGAGCATTGGCCTCGAGACCGAGGGTTTCGGCTTCCGTCAGTCGCGCACGCGTCGCGTCGAACTCGGCTTGCAATCGCTCGAGATCGGCCCGAGCGCGTCTGACCACGGTCGCGGGGGCCGGGGGCACGAGATCGAACGAGAACGGCGCGGGAGCGGGAGTCGACGGATCGCCGTAGTGGTGGACGAGCCACAGAAAGATGCGGTGCAGCTGCTCGAGGGAACTGCGGGCGCGGGCGAATGGGATGTCGTCGTCCTTGTGCACGGCGTCGTTGCCGATGAGCCGAACGATTCTGAGGCTCCCGGCGACGGTCTCGCCGACGCAGTCGCGGAACGCGGGCTGGCGCGTCAGGTTGGAGAACGAGTCGTCGACGGGGCGGGGCAGGTTCTCGATGGAGTAGATCCACGCCGTGAACAGTTCACCGGCGCGGCGCCCGTACGTGGCCGCCGTCCGAGGATCTGCACGCAGGTAGCTCTCGGCGCGCACAGCGGCCTCACCGAGCTGCGGCCATGCCTGCGCCACGAAGTCGAAGTTTCCCAACGAGCGGCTCCTCCGATCGGAGCCGACGTCCGGCCCCGAACCGATGCTATCCAAGGCGCCGGGAATGCCCTTTCGCGGCGCCGCGGGCTCGCAATATCGGAGGCGATTCGGGAACACCTCAACGCCTTCTACTTTCTGTGCTTGATCTGGCTTTTCGGCCCGTCCAATGTCGGAGGCCCTCGGCAGAATTAGGGGTATGGAAGAGCTCGCCGCCACCCTCGATGAGGTGCAGCGAGCGCTCGGCGAGGCGGTCACGAAAACCTTCCGCGAGGGTGACCTGCGAGCAGTCGACGACGAGTCGGTGCTGTCGCTGGTGGCGCAGGCGGCGGCGGTCGCGCGACTGGTCGATGCGGTGCTCGTCGAGGCGGTCGGTCAGGTGCAAGAGCGGGCGGATGCCGCACCTCGCGCCGAACGGATCACCACGACGCACGGCTGCCGGTCGAAGAAAGAGCTGGTTCAGCGTCTCACTCGCGGTTCGTCGCGTTCCGCGGGTGAGTTGCTGCGAGCCGCCCGCGCGGTCGCGCAACCGATGGCTCTGACGGCGGGCGAGTCACTGCCCGCGCCGTATCCCGCGATGCGCGACGCGCTCGCCGACGGCGACCTCGGGGCCGAGGCGCTCGCCGTCGTCGCCGCGACGCTCGACGCCGCCGACTGCGCCGGCGAGGCACGCCTCGCCGCCGATGAGGAACTCGCGGCATCCGCTCGAGGGGTGGGAAGCGACGGGGGCCCTCCGCCGTGCGTTGACGAGTTGCGCATGCAGGCGCAGGTGTGGGCGATGTACCTCGACCAGGACGGCGCCGAACCGCGCGAGGCGCGTGCGATGCGCAAGCGGGGGTTCAGCCTCGGCGCCTGCCGTGATGGGTCGGTGCCGGTGCGCGGCAATCTGCTGCCAGAGGTCGCGGCGCAGCTCGACACGATCTTCCACGCGATCCTCAACCCCAAGGGCGATGGACCCGAGGCCCCCGCGGGACCGCAGTTCGTCGACGCCGACGCAGACGTCTCCGAGGGCCCCCTCGCGTCCGCGGCCGATACGCGCAGCCGAACCCAGCGGCAGCACGATGCACTGGCGTCGATCCTTTCGGTCGCCGCGCGGTCGGGAGAGCTCCCCACGATCGGCGGGGCCGCTCCGACGCTTGTCGTCTCGGTCACGGTCGACGAGCTGCGATCCGGTCGTGGGCACGCGCACATCGACGGCTGCGATGAACCCGTGTCGGTCGCGGCGGCTCGCCAGGTGGCCTGTGCGGGCGGGGTGCAGCGCGTCATCACCGACAGCACGGGACGCATCCGCGCGATCCACACGCTGGAGCGCGTGTTCGACCAGTACCAGCGCCGGGCGATCGCCCTCCGCGACGGCGGCTGTGTGATCCCGGGCTGTCATGTGCCCGCCGCGTGGTGCGAGATCCACCACGTCGAGGAGCACTCCCGAGGTGGACCGACGCATACCGGCAACGGCGTGCTCCTTTGTTGGCACCATCACCGCACACTCGACTCGAGCGGATGGCGCGTGCGGATGCGCGACGGACTGCCCGAGGTGCGCGGCCCCTCCTGGTGGGACCGGTCCGCGAGCTGGCGAGCGGTCACCCGCTCGCCCATCCGGATGCGACAACGGCTGCGAGCTCGGGCACCGTCCGTGCTTTGAGTGGCAGTGCGAGACGCGATGTCGGAGGCATGGTGTGTCCTGTTCTACTGGCCATCGGCCGGTGGCACGCGCCTGCGGGTGCGTGTCCTCTGCGAACCGAAAGGTCCTGTCATGTCTGACAGCAGCAACAACCCGTCCGCGACGCCCGCCGATTCGGCGGTGAAGGATGCCCCGGCCGCCGCGGCGCCGAAGCGGCCCTGGTACAAGCGCAAGGCGATCGTGATCCCGCTCGCGGTGGTCGCCGGGATCATCGTGATCTCGGGGATCGGCGGCGCGGTGAGCGGCGGTGACGACGGCCAGACGGTCGCCGATCCGTCGCCCGTCGTGCAGCCGGACGAGTCGACGGTGGTCGAGGACGAGCCCGAACCCGAACCGGTGATGGTCGCGGTGCCGGACGTCGTCGGGATGGACGGCGCGACCGCGCGCGCCACCCTCGAGGACCTGGGCATCGAGGTGTCGTACGACGGCGACGACACCATGCCCGTCATCGCGCAGGACGTCGCCGAGGGCACCGAGGTCGAGGAGGGTTCGACGATCACCCTGACTCTCGAAGAGAAGCCGCAGCTGACCCTCGGCCAGGAGAACGCCATCCGCTCGGCTCAGTCCTACCTCGACTTCAGCGCGTTCTCGCGCGCCGGGCTGTTCGATCAGCTCACGAGCGAATACGGCGAAGGCTTCGAAGCCGCCGACGCTGAGTTCGCTCTGGCCCACCTCGAGGAGAACGGGCTCGTCGATTGGGATGCCGAGGCCGTCGAGTCAGCCGAGTCGTACCTGGAGTTCTCGTCGTTCTCGCGGCAGGGGCTGTACGAGCAGCTGACCAGTGAGTACGGCGAGAGCTTCACCGCCGAGCAGGCGGAACACGCGCTCGACGCCGTCGGCTACTGAGCCCGAGGACGACTGAGACCGCGGCGGCGGGCACCTTGGGGGGAAGGCCCGCCGCCGCTTCGGTACCGGTCCGCGCGGCTCTGCCATGTCGGTGTCTCGTGATCTACTCTTGGCAACACAGAGAGGACCTGTCCGATGGCACCCGTGATTGAACTCACCACCGAGCAGCTGACTGCTCGGCGCGACGAGCTGCTCGGCGCTCTCCACCTCGCGTCCTACGACGAGTTCCGTGAGCGCGCCGATGCGGGAATCCTGACCGACCGCGAGTGGGCGCATCGAAACGAGCTCGACTCCCTCGCCTATCTGCTCGGCGAGGACGATCTCACCGACTGAATACCGTGCTGGGACAGGCGCAGGATTTCGCTGCACGTATGGAGGACACGATTGCGCGCACACTCCCCGGCCCGGTTTCGGTGCGAGCGATACTGCACCCGCGGAACGGACGTGTGCGCGTCTCCCCGGTCGACCCATCGGACCCAATCAACGAGGTGACGCTCCCCTTAACTGGCGACGGGGTACGTCTCGCCGACTGGTCATTCGTCATGTTCGCGGAGGCATCATCCGACGGATTCCTGAAGGTCGACCAGCTCCGTCTCTGGATGACACCCGCATTCGATGAGTCACCCGTCGTGCGACTCGAGTATGAGAATCGCTCTACCAAGCCGCCGGTATCCCATTGGCAATTCCACGCTGAGCGCGGTGCACTGTCATTCATGCTGGCGAGAACCCGGCAGGACGGCAAGCACGAGGGCGTACCGATGTCGCTGTCAGCCCTTCATTTTCCGACGGGTGGGCGACGCTTCCGCCCAGGCATTGAGGACTTCATCCAGTTTCTCGTCCAGGAATGCGGGTTCGATTCGATGCAGGGCTGGCGGCGTGTGCTCGAAGACAGCCGGGAGCTGGGCCGTCGCTTTCAGGTTCGCACCATCGCGCGTGATTATCCGGCGGAAGTTGCGGAGGTTCTTCGTGAGAACGGCTGGAGCGTGCAGCCTCCCTCCGACTTCGACGGATGGGAAGCGACGCAGGCCCTCCGCGAGTTCTGACATTGGCTCGCGGAGGCGGGACGGTGACGCCCTTGTGAACTCTCGTCGGTGAGGAATAGCTTGTTCGGCTTGCCGCTCATAGCTCTCCACGGAAGGCGCGGTGCTGGAGGGACGTGAAGAGACCGTCGAGGCCTGCCGCACGTACAATGACTGAATTCTCGACGCGTCGCAGTTCACGTACTTGCTCTACGAATTGCTCCTGGACGTTGCGCGGAGCGACGGTCACCGGAATCGAAAGGTAATCACGCTGACCGATGTTCTTCATCGCACCACCGCTACCAGACGCCCGGCGAGATACTTGGCGACGGAAGTCCGGGGCCGAGATTACTGCCTGAAGGTAGATCGGATCGATATCCTTGACGGCTACGCGCCAAAGCTTGTCGGGGAGCACTCTTGGTTCCGACGGCTCGCCCCAGACATACGCGCTCGCACCGACCAGCGCTTCGGTGTTGGCGCGCGAGACCAGGAGATCGCCCGCCCGAACGAAGTGCTCAGGTGGCGGCACATACCCGACAGGGAGCGGCTTGGCTTCTTCCTCCCGAAATGCTCCAGACGTCACGGCGCTGATCTTGAGGACTTGGGCACCAGCTTCATGATCGGCGCCGACGATGCTCTTGCCCGAGCTAATTCGCGTGACGAAGTCGCCGAGCAGTCGCTCGGCGCAGTCGCCAGTCCTCGTTGACCGAAGAGCAGCGGCGTTCGCCGCCCTCAGCGCGTCGAGGTAGACCCCCGTGCGCGTGCGGAGAGCGTCGGCCTCGTCGAGGATTGCGGCGATGCGACGCTGCTCGGGGAGGGGTGGGAGGGGGACCTCAAGGCGCCCGAGCGCATCCAGCGATATCGACTTGCGGCGCTCTGCCGTTCCACGGCCAAGACGCGGGTACGACGCTAGTGCGCGCGGGGACTTCAGGAAGCGGATGAGGTACTCAGCGGACACCCGCGACTCATCGATTGAGAACACGGTGTACATCGGACTGATCACGCACCTGGTCGGTGCGATACCGATCGATCCCTCGTCGAGGTGAATGGTCGCGTACGCGAACTGGCCCTTGTCTACGACCTTGTATGTCGAGAGATCGCTAGAGAACACCTGCTTCTTGAAGTATTGGGCAGAGGGCACGAAGCCTGCGCGCTTAGTCACTGAGTACACCGGGAGCTCCGCTGCTCCGGCGCGACCTTGTACTGGCGCGATCAGCTGGTTCAGGGGGACCATGCTCACGCGAGCATCTTCCGCAGCCGCTTCAGACCGTCTTGGATCTCGACCTCGAGTGCATCCAACTCGTCGAGGATCTCGACCGGCGAACGATGCTCGACCTCCTCGATCTCGATCTCCTTGTAGCGGTTCAGGCTGAGGTCGTAGTTGTTGTCGAGGATCTCCTGCTTGGGTATGAGAAAGCTCTGATCCGTGCGCGCCCGGTCCGCCTCCGCCTCCCGGTTCCGCCAGCGGGCGAGGACGTCGGGCAGGTCGTTCGCCTCGATCGGGGTGCGCTTGTCGTCGAGGGTCATGCCGTCGGCACGCACGTCGTAGAACCAGACGTCGTCGGTGCCGCCGGATGAGGTCTTCGTGAAGAGCAGGATCGCGGTAGAGACGCCCGTGTAGGGCTTGAAGGTTCCGCTGGGGAGCTTGATGACGGCATCCAGCTTGTGATCATCGACGAGCATCTTGCGCACCGCCTTGTGCGCGTTGCTCGACCCGAACAGCACCCCCTCGGGCACGATGACGGCGGCGCGGCCGCCATTGCGCAGCATCCGGATCATGAGGACGAGGAAGAGCAGCTCGGTCTTGCGGGTCTTGACGAGCTTCTGCAGGTCCTTCGACACCGTCTCCTGGTCGAGCGACCCGGCGAACGGTGGGTTGGCGAGCACGAGTGTGTAGCGGTCGTCGCCGGGGTGCCCTTCCGAGAGCGAGTCCGCACGCTCGATGGTGGGGTTCTCGACGCCGTGGAGCAGCATGTTCATGCTCGCGATGCGGGCCATCGCGCCATCCGAGTCATAGCCGGTGAACATCGGGCCGTTGAAGTGCGCCCGCGCCCCGGCATCCGCCCACATCTCGGGGTGGTGGTCGCGCAGGTACTCCTCCGCGGCGACGAGGAAGCCGGCGGTGCCGACGGCGGTTATGTGTACGTTCGGTCAGTGTCTCAACGACCCACCCGACTGCACCCCCGGAGCATGATGTATCTGCGTTTCGTCGACCACCAACTCGCCCCCTCAACCGACTTCGACGCGCGCGCCAGCGACATCTACTCGCGCACCCGTTCGCTCCCCGAGGGGATGCCGATCCTTCTTGACGATCGGTGGCGGCCGGTTGAGCCGTGGTTGACGTACTTCCGGATCGTCGCAGCGTCGACAGACCCGGCGACGCTGCGCGCGTACGCATACGACGCCAGGCGGTTTGCGTCGTTCCTCGCCACGCGACAGACCGACGTGATCCATGCGTCGAGCGACGACATCGTCGCGTTCCGCGAATGGCGGCTGAGCGGCTCCGAGCGCCCGGTGTCGCCGGCGACGTGGCGACGCGACGTGGTCGTGATACGCGGGATCTATCAGCTGCTCACTCAGACCGGGCAGATCCAGCGCGAACCGTGGATCACCATCGGAAGGTCGTCGCCGCTCCGGATGCGTTGGAGGAGCGAGCCCGACATTCGGCCGCTGACGCAGGCGCAGTGGCGCACGTTCCTCGACGTCGGTCTCGGCGGACGAACCGCCGCGGGCGATCTGGACGAGAGTTGGCGGGGCACAACGAGCCTGCGTTCAAAGGCGGGCGCGCAGCTGGCCGTGACGACGGGGATGCGCCTCGGTGAGTTCTCCACACTGCTCGACGCTGAAGTCCCGCCGCCGACGGGCACCGGCATCTCCGTCTTGCTCGAGGCGTGCGCGAAGTACCAGAAGCGTCGACGCGTCCACGTCCCCCTCACGACGCTTCGGGCGGTCGATCTCTACCGGCAGACGGAGCGCCGAGCGGTCGTCCGCGCGTCAGCTGCCTCCCTCTGGCGACGCCGCTCCGAGCTGTTCGTCGTCGACGAGATCGACGTGTCGGCAGGCATCCTGCGAGGCCGGGTGAATGGGCGGCGATCGAGATGGCGGCTGCACCAGCTGCCTCCGCACCTGCGACGAATTGCCGTCATCGAGCGGGACCACGGGATGGAGGCGCTGGGGCTGTTCGTCGGTCGAGGCGGTTTGCCGATCAGCCGCAGGCAATGGCACGCGACGTTCGAGGCTGCAAGCGGGCGTGCTCTGAGGCTCGCTCAGGACGAGATGGGCGGTCGCCGTGCACGGATCACTCCGCACGATCTGCGCCACACTTTCGCTGTCGTGCTCCTGAAATCGCTGACCGATGTGGCGCTGGCCCGCGAGGCGGAGCGACGGGCAGGCAACGTGGGACCAGCCACGATCTCCGAGCACATCGCCATCAACCCGCGACTTACAGTGCAGCGGCTGCTGGGGCACTCGAACCCGGCGACGACCATGGTCTACCTGCGCTACATCGAGGACACCGATGCGCTCATCCAGGACGTATTCGAGAGCTGGAGCGACGAGGGCATGACATACGCGGACGCAGTCCTCGCTGATCGGAACGTCGCGTGACGAACATCGACCTCACCCCGCGGCAGATGCTGTTCGTTCTTCCGACCGCGAACGTCGATGGAACACTCGCCCCGCTCGACTTCGCACACCCCGTCCTTGCGGCTGAGCTCGCGGACGCGCTGATCGACATGCGTCGAGCCATGGGTCACACCGACGGCACCGCGTATCAGTACCGCCGGGCGCTGATGAGCCTTCTGCGCGGTCTACCTGACGCTTGCCCGCGAACTGTGAGTCTCGCAACGCCGGGACTCGCCCTCATCGACGCGTTGCACGCGTGGGAATCCGCGTTGGCCGGCAACTACCCGCCAGAGAGCGCGATCCCGTACAAGTACGGCAGACAGATCCGCGCTCTCGTCCGCGTCCACGCAGCGAACGGTCGTGACGTCAGCGACGCCACGCTCCGTTGGGCGCAGGCGCACGTGCTGCACCAGGGCGGCGACTCCACGCCGCTCGATGAGTTCTCGAACGCGGAGCGACTCGCGATTCGCAACGCCTGCCGCGCCCGAATCCGCGAATTGGAGGCTCGTCTGGCAGTCGGACGTCGGCTGCTCGCCAGCGCAGACGATCCCCGAAGCACAGGGTGGGAACGAAGCGCCGATGTCCTGTGGGGCATTCGCCATCTCGGACGACGTCCCGGAGCATCGATCGAGGCTGATGTCCTCCGCGCGTGCGCATCGGGTGTGCTCGACGACCTCCACGACGACTTCGCGCTCGAACAGTCACCGGTCCGCGCCAATGCCGGCCGGATCACGCGACGACTACTGACCCACCTCTATCCGTCCAGCGAGGACCTCGTTGCGTTTCGCACACTCCTGCAGTTGGAGAGTGGTGCGGCGCCGGAAGAGTGGTCGGACGTTCGACTCACAGACATCGAGCACACGACAGACTCGGTCCGCGTACGGCTCCACAAGGCGCGAGCCCACCGAACTCGAACCGTGCGATGCGCGATCACCGGGTCTCGCGATGGCACCGGGTGGAGAGCAGGGGATCTCATACTTCGCCTGATCGCTGTCACCGAGGCAGCTCGGGAGGAGGCAAAGGAGGTGGGCGGCTCCGACGCGGACGCCTTGTTCATCACCGTGCAGCGCACCGCGTCCAGGCATCTCGTCGCGCGCCAGGAGTCATTCTCGCGCCGCCCCTTCACGTCGCTTCTGATGGCGATCTCGCCCGAGATATCAAAGCCATACGATTCCCGCCGGCTACGCAAGACAGTGAAGAGTGTTCGTGCAGCAGTGCTCCGCAGCGCTGACGCCGCGGCGGGAGACGACCACAGCATCGCTGTCTACCAACGCCATTACGCGCAGTCGACAACCGTGCATGTTCTGGCCGGCAACGCAGTCAACGCGGCGCAGAGTCAGGTGTTCGATCGAGTACGAGGGCCGGTCTTCGTTCGTGCTGCGGCCAGCACCGTCGACGACGCAGCAGGCGACCTGGGTGCTGCCGCAGCCGCCGAGTTGGCCTCGAGCGCCACTGACCAGGGAATCAACGTGACTCAGTGCACGTCACCGTACGAATCGCCCTTCACGCCGGCGGGGCGGCTCTGCGAGCATCGGCCATCGATGTGCTTCGCGTGCCCGAACGCGATCGTGTTCGCAGATCACCTGCCGCGAGTCCTCGCGTACCGAGAGATTCTCCGCGGTCACGAGAACGAGATGCCCCCGGCCCAGTTCGCGGCGGTACACGGTCAGCAGTTGGTCAACGTCGAACGCATCCTCCACGAGTTCTCCCCGACGGAGATCGAGAACGCGCGGACGGCGTGCGAGACCGCCTCTGTCCATGTGCCGCTCACCCAGAGAGGAGTCCACCTGTGAGCGTCGATCGCGAGTACTCTGCCGAGCCGGTGTCGCTGTTCGCGAGCGACTACTGGGCGAGCGACACGGCGGTCATCTCAGATCGACACCTCGAACATGACTTCCCCATCCCCTTCTTCGGAGATGAGGATCGCTGGGACCTCAGCGCCCTGGGGTGGAACCCTGCTGCGGGCCGCCATTCCGCGGTGCTGTTGTTCGACTCGTTCATCGGTGAGTGGAACCTTCGTGCTCGCGAACTCGCAATGGCACTTCTCAACCCTGTGCATCCCGTGCTGCGCGGGCAGATGATCTATCTGCGAGCAACGCCCGCCCATGTGAAGACGATCCGTTCCAAGCTCGAGGGCCTGAAGCGGTTCGCCGCGTGGTACGCCGACAACCTCCCTGACACTCCACTCCGTGATCTCCATCAGTCGCACCTCGACGGCTTCCTCACTGAGGTCAAGACGATGGGGATCCCCTCCAGAACGCGACAAGCAGTCGATGCTGTTCGCGAACTGCACACCTACGCGGCAGTCCTCTCTGGCGGAGGCATCCCATTCCGTCCATGGGGAGATCTCCACACGATCGCGCTCAGCGGGCAGAAGTCCAGCGCCGAGCTGAGCACGCCGGTGATTCCACCGCAGGTGTGGTGGCCGCTCCTGCGGGCGTGTTGGCAGTACATCAACGTGTTCTCGCACGACATCTTTGCGGCCGCCGCGGAATGGTCGGCGCTCGACCGCCCCAAAGCCGAGCGCGTGAAGGTACGACACCCCGAGGACACGCTCGCGCGATGGATCGTAACGCCCGGAAATCGGGTGCCCCTGCATCGGATGACGTACGGCAGATTCCGCGAGGGCGAGATCCACTGGACACTTCTTTCCTTGCTCGTCTCCGATGGGCACAGCAAGCAGATGTTCTCCGAGTTGGACCGTCCTGACGTCCTCCGCCGACGTCAGGACATCGTCGACGCGATCGGCTCCGGCACGCTCGCGACCGCGCGCGGTGGGCTCGCCACAAAAGCGACGGCGATCGAACGCGCCGATGGATCCGTCGGTCCGTGGATCGACGGATTCGACCCGGCGACGATCCGAGTCCAACTGAAGCTCCTCCGCAACGCGTGCTACGTCTTCTGCGCGGCTCTCACGATGATGCGCGACTCGGAACTGCTGAGCATCAAGAAGGGAGCGCTCACCACTTCGTACGGGGCGCCCGCCGTCACCTCCCAGCTCCGGAAGGGTCGGCGTGGGACCCAGCGACGCAACTGGTGGATCATCGAACCCGTTGCGCAAGCAATCGCCGTCGCGGAACGACTTGCTCTCGGCGACGACGTCTTCAGCTCTGTTCGACGTGAACATCGAGCGCACGACGGAGCAGGTCGGTTCGATCGTCACAGCGAGCTGAAGCAGTTCATCTCTCAGCTCAATGGTCAATCCGCGGATGCCGGTCTCGAACCGATCCCCGCGTTCCAGCTTGCACCGCACATGTTCCGGCGGACGATGGCCGTGATCACCGCGCAACAGCCAGACGGCGAGATCGCCCTCGGCATCCAGCTCAAGCACGCAGCGCGACGCGCCGTCGCGAACGGCACGACCTCCGGGTACGCGAGCGAGACGCCGGAGTGGGCCGCGGAGTTCGAGCATGAGCTTCAGGAAGCTGTCGCGTCACGGTTGGTCGGCGCCTGGTCTTCTCACCAAGACCACGAGATGAGGCTCGCAGGCGCAGGCGCACAGCGCTTCCGAGACGAGCTCGAGAAGGTCGAGGCCGTCGCAAGCAACGAGGTCAAAGTCGGCGACGAGCGCACACTGCGCGCACTCCTGCGCGATCGCTTCAGCACGCTCCGATGGGGAACCGTCAACCACTGCCTCGGCATCCCTGAGCAGGCGGCGTGCTTGAAGGGGCTGCCCGCCGAAGCGGCCGCAGGAGGCGTCATGCCTAATCGCTGCCAACCCACCGCCTGCGGCAATTCCGTCGTCACCGAGGAGCACGCGCCGATCTGGATCGCGGAGGAACGCGACCTCGTCGCGAAGCTGCGCGACCGAAAGATGGCACCACACAATCGCGAACAACTCGAGACAGAACTTGAAGACGTTCGCCGTATCACGAGGAAGTTCACGGATGCCTGAGATCTCTGCCGCGACCGAACGCCGACTGCGCGACGCGATGGAGCGCCTGCTCACCGGCGCGGCGATCCGCACCGACGGACGCCTCATCAAGGAGAACCTCTATCGCGAAGCTGGCGTCAGCCGCGCCACCATGAACCGTGCGACTGCGGTCATGGATGAGTGGGCACGTCGCGTCGACGGGTCCCAGCCGCGAGATCGTGAGATCGAGTCGTTGCGAAGCTCGCTGGCCGATCGTGCAGCCCAGATCAAACAGCTCCGCGAGCGAGTGAGCAGCCTCGAAGCACAGCTGACGATCGCCGCGACCGCCATCGCCGAGCTGCACGTCGAGAACCAGTTGCTGCGTGGCGATGACCCGAGCCACAACGTCACTCCGATGAAGCGCCCGAACGCGGACTCACGCCGGGGATGACGGGCGCTGCTGCTGCTCGTGTCATCGCCACTTCGGAGGTCGGGTGTACGTGGTCGCGCCGACGGTGAAGCTCTCGGGCAGAAGAGCCTGGCGGATCTTGTCGCGACCGATCTGCGACGACGCGGGCATCAGCTGCTTGAGTTCGCTCGAGAACCGCTTGGGTGGGAAGGCGGCGCCGATGAACATGTGCGGGCGGAATTGTTTGGCCGCCCTGACCGCGGGCGCAAGATCGCTGTCGGCGCTGATGATCAGTGCCGAGTCCATCGCGTTCGCAGCGGCGTCGCCCACAAGAGCAACGGCGATGTTGACGTCGGTCTCCTTCTCCTCGTGCACCGTACGCGTTGCGCGACAGTTGAAGCACGTCACGGTCTTCGCTTGATATCGGCCCTGCGTGACGCTGAAGACGTTGGTGTGACGCGCAGCGACGGCTGCCTGATGGTAGGCCTGACGACTGGCCGCGCCCGCATCGCCCAGCACAGGTGCGGTGAAGTACTTCACCGCGACGATGTGGCTGCGTGGGCGCAGGCTCTGCGCGAGTGCGACGAAGTCGATCCAGAGCGTCGAGCGTCCGAACTTGTCGTGCATGCCGTGATAGAAGTTGAAGCCGTCGATGTAGACGATGAGGCGCTCGTGCGGCGGTCCAGGAACGGGTGAGGCTGACAACAGACGACTCCAAATCGGTGCACGAGGTGATCACCTTCCTACCAGCGATCGTGTGTATAGTGTGGATACACCCCGCCCGGTTGTTCATCCCAACCGTGGCCCGACGCCCTCCCTCGTGGAGGGCGTCTTTGTGTCCGAGCCGGGTTGTCGAGCCATCGAGATTGCCATACAGATTAGGCCTTACTGCAGAGGCCTACTCGTGACGCTTGATGGGTGCCTTCCCCCGCGACCTCGCCTGATGCGTGGGACCACTACGCTCGCGAGCTCGGCCAGAACATCCAGCGGGAACGAGCGCGTGTCGGATACAGCCAGGACCGTGTGGCGTACGAGTCCAACCTGAGCCGCTACACGTACCAGAAGCTCGAGAAGGGTGAGTCGAAGCCCGGAACTCCCGCGAATCCGACCGTCAAGACTCTGCTGGCGGTAGCTCAGGTGCTCGACGTTCAGCTCACCGACCTCTTGCCCAGCGTGACGCCCGACCTCACGATCCGCTGAGGCACTTCGGCGTTGCGGGTGACAGCCCGCGACTACCAGGAGAGGCCTAATCTGTATGGCATTCTGCACTGTATGGGCGCTGCGGAACTCAACCAGGAGTCGTTCGTCATGGCGGTGGAAGATCCCTACCTCACCGCCCTGATCGGAACGATCGAGGAGCCCGCCGGATCCAGCACCGCAGCCCAAGCCGGCAGGCTGACGATCGCATGGTGGGACACACATGGCACTGGGCCGTCGTGCGCCGAACTCTTGAACGCGATGTTCACGAGCATCGCGTGGGACGACGTCATCGAAGACCCGGGACGGACACTCCTCGAACGCCGTGAACAGACCGAGCTCATCCAGCGCTGGCTGATCAGCTACTGGACCCGACTGGGCGCGATCGCCTTCATCCCCGGACACGACGACGTCGTACGGCCGGGACGAATCTATCCCGAGCCGGAGACTGACTGATCCATCACCGCCTGATAGGTTGGCCGGTTCTACGTCGAGGAGGAAGCATGCGCGAGATCTCAATCGCAGGCCGTACGGTCACGGTCTCGCTCGTCGCGACCACGCACGGCGAGGATGGCGATATCCAGCGCTACCTCGTCGAGGTGTCGGGCTCGGACGCCGCGACCCACCTCTCGATTCTCCGCATGACCAGCGCAGTCGATGCACGCGCAATGGCGTCGGCGATCGAGACCGAGCTCCTGCTCGACTATCCGGGCAGTCGTGACGACGGAGTCCTCCGCGATCCGAGCGTTCGCGCCTGGCGCGACGAGCATCGGACCGCAATCGAGGCCGCTCTCGGTCAGCTGCGTGACGAGATCGCTGGGATGCCGCCGGAGCCGGTCAGCGACCTCGAACGAACGCTGCTTCGCGCCTTCGAGATGGATCCCGACGCCCCGGATCCTGGCGATGCGTGAGTACCCCTGGTTCGACTTCGACCAAGTCGACTTCGTGACCTCTGACACCCACTTCAGTCATGCCCGCATCAGCGAGCTCGCCGACCGTCCCTTCTCAACCGTCGCGGAGATGGATGCCGCGCTGATTGGCCGGTGGAACGACGTTGTCGCTCCTGACTCCGTCGTGCTGCACCTGGGAGATCTCGCGCTCGGAGCGATCGCTGAATCCCTTCCGCTCACCGCACACCTGCACGGACGCCGACTCCTCGTCCCCGGCAACCACGATCGTGTCTCGCCCGCGACGCAGTCGAAACGGGCGATCGAGCGATTCCTGCCCATGTACGAAGCGGCGGGCTGGGAGATCCTCCCAGAGGTCGTCGAGGGCACCCGCCGCGGGTACCGGATCATCGCTTCGCACTACCCCTACGCCGGCGACAGCCAGGAACAGGATCGACACACTTCGCATCGCCCGCGCTGGGACGACGGCATCCCGCTCATCCACGGGCACACCCACGCACGGGACCATGGCCCGAATGGGCATCAGTTCCACGTCGGCGTCGACGCCCACGACTTCTCACCAGTCCCGTTCAGCGTGATCGACGGCTGGATCCTGAGCCTGCCGGGAATCGAGACTCGGCTGCAGACAGCGGTCCGCGAGGCTCGAGAGGTCCTCGCCGACCTGGACGATACGCCCCCACTCAACATGGACTTGATGTTCTTCATGCAGGCGTACGACGAAATTCACATGCACCTCGAAGAGCTGCTGGCGGCCGTTGACGAAGTCGGGCACCTTAATGGCGACGAGGGCAAGGGGTCCCGATAGGATCGGCCATACCCGGATAAATCCGGTTCAATCCGCATGGGGGCGTGAATGTCCGAGCCGTGGCTCTCTGCCGACGACATCGCTGAGCACTTGGGCGTGACCAAGGACACGATCTACGCCTGGATCTCCGACAAGGGGATGCCGGCGCACAAGGTCGGGCGTCTGTGGAAGTTCCAGGCGAGCGAGGTCGACGACTGGGTACGCAGAGGGGACGCAGGATCTCCGGACTGACCCAGTCGGCCGCGATGTCGGCGGCACGACGTATCCTGATCGACTTGCCATTTTCCAGGGGAGGAACCACGTGGACGCACCTGCGGTGACGCTGGCATCGCTGCGCGCCGGGCAACGCCTGCGCGGTGTCCTGCCCGGGCAGCCGGTGACACTCGTCGGCGTGACACCGCTGGACGACGCGCTCGTCGAGATCTTCTTCCGCGATGACTCGGGTCGGACCGGCGAACGCACCATCACCGAGCTCGATGCCGGCAAGCTCGAACTAGTCACGGAGCTGGGTAACGCGCCCGCGTTCGACGGCGACCCTGATGAGTTCCGCCTCGCGGCCGAGGCGCTCCGCATCAAGTACGCCGCGCTCTACGACCCGATGGCGGCGGTGAATAGCTCGGACGTCGATCCGTTGCCGCATCAGATCCGCGCAGTGTACGAGGAACTCCTCCCGCGAATCCCGCTGCGGTTCCTCCTCGCTGATGACCCCGGCGCGGGCAAGACGATCATGGCCGGCCTCTACCTCAAGGAGCTCATCCTCCGCGCCGACTGCGAACGAGCGCTCATCGTCGCGCCCGGCGGCCTCGTGGAGCAGTGGCGGGAAGAGCTGTCGCAGAAATTCGACCTCTCGTTCGAGATCTTCAACCGTCAGATGGTCGACGACGCGCAGGGCCGCAATGTGTTCGACGAGCACCCGTTCCTCATCGCACGGATGGACCAACTCTCCCGCAGCGATGACCTGATCGAGCAGCTCTCCGACGTCACCTGGGACGCTGTCGTCGTCGATGAGGCGCATCGCATGTCCGCGCACTACTCGTCATGGGCGGGTCAAGTCGACGAGACGAAGCGGTTCCGGCTGGGGCGGCTGCTCGCCGAGACCGCGCACAACTTCCTCCTCATGACCGCGACCCCGCACGCAGGCAAGGAAGAAGACTTCCAGCTGTTCATGTCCTTGCTGGACCGCGACCGGTTCGAGGGCCAGTTCCGCGCCGGCGTGCACCGCACTGACACGCGCGGCCTGATGCGGCGCATGGTGAAGGAAGAGCTCCTCACCTTCGAGGGCAAGCCTCTGTTCCCCGAGCGTCGCGCGTACACGGTCGAGTACGAGCTGAGCGACCCCGAGCGTGAGCTATATGAGCTGGTGACCGGCTACGTGCGCACCGAGATGGGTCGTGCGGAACGGCTCGCGCAGGCGGGCGACAAGAAGCGCGGCAACAACGTGGGGTTCGCGCTCACCGTGCTGCAGCGACGCCTCGCCTCAAGTCCGGAGGCGATCCTCCGATCGCTCGAGCGACGCCAAGTGCGACTCGAGACCCGTCTGCGGGAATGGCAGCGCGCGACCGACGAGGCCCGCTACAGCACCTCCATGACTGCGTCTATTGACGAGTGGTCAACCGGCCGCGTCGCACTCGACTTCGAGGACGCCTCCGCTTCGGCGCCAAGCTTCAACCCCGACGAGTTCGATGACCTCGATGAAGAAATCTCCGAAGAAGAACGAGCACAGTTCGAGGCCCGTGTCGACCAGGTGGTCGACCTTGCCACTGCGGCCGAGTCGATCGGTGAACTCCGCGCTGAGATCGCGATCCTCGAAGACCTCATCCGCGTCGCGCGCCGCGTCCGGTTGCTGGATGACGACAAGAAGTGGGTGGAGCTGCGCACGATCCTCGACGACCAGCTAGCCGAGGTTCTGCAAACGCACTCGCCTGTGAACATGCGCGTGCGCGCGGTTTCAGTCTACTCCCATCTGTGGACGGTGACCTTGCCGACTGTGCGGCCGTTCTCGACCAACTCGTGCGCCTCGCGGAGTGTGGTCGGTGAGATCGGCGCGAGTGTCGTTGTGGCCGTGGTGCGGATGCGGCCCTGATCTACAAGGTCAGCGACAGTGTTCAGGAGCTGGTGCTGTTCAATCATGTCCGGGGTCTGCCTGAGCGGGCGGGTGAACATCAGTTCCCAGTGCCAAGCGATGCTCTTGCCCTTGAGCGGGAACACGTCGCGCGGACCGTCGTCAATGGCGACAATATGCCCGAACGCTCGAACGATCCGCGCATAGGTTTCGATCTGCCCCGCGGAATGCGCGGTGAACAGCCAGTCCACGCCATCCTGCGCGACGGCGAGCACCTGCTCAGCCAGGTCGTCGCGGTGGTTCACCACATGCTCCGCGCCCAGGTTGCGCACCCAGGCGGAGCGTTCATCGTCGGAGGCGGTGGCGATCACGGTGACGTTCGGCAGGAGCGCGTCGGCCAGTGCCAGCATGATCGATCCGACTCCGCCGGTCGCGCCGATCACCAGCAGGGTGCCGGTCGAGTCCTCGGTAAGGGCGAGCCGCTCGAACAGGGTCTCCCAGGCGGTGATCGCCGTCAGCGGCAGCGCAGCAGCGTCGGCAAACGACAGCACCTGCGGCTTGCGCCCCGTAATCCGCTCATCCACAACATGCAGGCGCTGGTTCGTACCTGGCCGGTCGATGCTGCCCGCGTAGTACACCTCGTCACCCGGAGCGAACAGCGTCACCGCTGAGCCGACCTCGCGCACCGTACCGGCGGCGTCGAAGCCGAGCACCTTGAACCCGTTCGCAGGAGCGCCTTCCCGCAGTTTCACATCGACCGGGTTCACCGAGACCGCCTCGACCTCGACCAACAAGTCATGCGGTCCAAGTTCGGGCACCTCGACCTCGCGGGCGGTCAGCGCCTCGGGGTCGGTGGCGGGGAGGTTCTTCTCGTATCCGATCGCAGTCGTAGCCGTCATGCCAATTATGGTTCCCCAGACCTACTGGTTACCGTCAAGGCAACCTAGTACCCATCGGATACCATGAACGTATGAGTCAGACCGTGGATGAGTGCGACCGGAACGACGTGTACGCGGCCATGTGTCCGTGCCGCGACATGCTCGACCTGCTCGCCAACAAGTGGAGCGCCCTGGCCATCGGTGCGCTCGAAGACGGGCCGCAACGCAACGGGCAACTCAAACGACGCTTGGAAGGCGTCAGCCCCAAGGTGCTGTCCCAGACCCTCAAGCGTCTCGAAGACCACGGCCTGCTCACTCGCACCGTCTACCCCGAGGTTCCCGCTCGCGTGGAGTACGAACTTACTGACCTCGGACACAGCGCAGCCGCCCCGTTGAAGCATCTGCGCGACTGGGTTGAACACAACGTCGGAACCGACCAGTAGCGACCCCCTCGGCGCTACATCGAGCCAGGAGTCCCGGCCTCCGCGTAATACCGCGTCAACACAGACGAGGCGTCGCGGTCGCCGTCACCGGACACGACAGAGTTCAGCAGGTACCGGTACCCGTCACCGGTCGTCATCACCCTAATTGATAACGTCACACCTAGAAGGTGCGAAGTAACCGACGCGCGAGCACAGGAGCGCTTCTGTCATTTCGAAGGCGAGACTTCGCGCGATTGGGATTCGCCGGGCCATCCTTCTTCTCTTTCGTCGAACGTCACCGCAACACCGTGTCGCTGGGGTTCGTGAAATCTTCTTCCGGAAGCGAAACCCAGGTACTGCGCCATGAGGAACTCGCCGCAGCGATGCACAGGCGTTCGACAGTTCGGTCGCACGAACCGATCGTTTGTTAACGGACGGCACTGTACGTCGATCGAAAGTCGCGCCGACACCCCCTGCGAATTCGCGTCGCGGGATAGTTTGCCAGGATCCGGCGATCAGCGTGGTGCGCATCAAGGAGGTGCGCAGCGGCCTCAGCACGAGGAGCCTGCCCGCGAGGCCGACCACCCCGCCCCTAGGAACGGTAGGAGTGCGACGTCGGGGCGAGCTGGGGGCCACCCCCCGAGACCGAAAGTAGCACCGCAGCGACGATAAGCGCCACGCCAACCAGGGTGGTCGTCAGCTCCCCGACCAACGAACCGATCCATCCGCGTTCCTGGAGGTCTCGGAACATCCTTATGCTCAGCCCGAACGTTCCGTTCGAGCTGCGAACCGATCGTCTCGATGCGTCGTGGCAGACGCCTCAGCTGTCCACCGATGACCTGGAGTTGCACGCGGCCGTCGGCGAACATCTCCCTTGAGTCCATCGCCAGACGTATGAAATGAGGAGTTCGAGCAAGGGCCCGATCGACCAAGTCGTAGTCGGCAACGAGCTGGCACAGCGTTCCCTCGAGTGACACGAAGGAAACGACTGGCGTTCTCCTCCGCTGTTGGGGACGTCGGGTCGGCTGAAATAATGGCCGGGACGATACGGTGGCGAGTCAGAGCGCCGTGATCCACCGCGCGATCTCGTCAGCGATCTCGTCGCTATTGTCTTCGACCATCAGCGAGTGGCCGTTCCCAGCGAGAAGAGGCAGTTCGGACGACCAGAAGGTGACGGCGGCGCCCTGATCGGTGAGCCAGGCCACGATGTCCTGATCCAGCTGCGAGGGGTGGTCGGTATCGGCTCCACCCGTGAAGACGAGAATCGGCTTGTTCGTGAACGCGTCGGTCGGCCCGATCCTCATTTGGCTCCCACCGATGTTCTGACGCTGATAAAGCATCCGGGCCGGGATCGGCCGAAGGGTGCGGCGGAACACCTCGATGCACTCGCGGGGGAACCGCCGGCTGGGTCCGATGGCCTTGTCGTTCACGAAGGCGCTTGTGGGTTCCCAGAAACCCATCTTCGGGATGGTCCAGTCGATGGCCGCTCCACGGATGGAGACCTCCTGGTCGGACTCCCTCACGATCTCGGGCACCGCCTGTATATTTCCAGGCGGGCCCGGAGCGACGGCTACGAGCCCGTCGATGAGATCGCCATGCGTCTCTAGGAGGCGGAAGCCAATCGGACCTGCCATCGAGTGCACGACCAGCACGACGTTCCGGCCGAGACCAGAGAGGAACACGCCCATCCCTCGGCACACGCTCTCATAGTCCAGCCGCGCAGACGCCGCACGATCATCGACGTGTTGGGCCGCCTCATAGGACAACCCCAGCCAGTCCACCACCAGCACACCGTAGCCATGCGATACGAATCGTGCCGCCCAGCCCTGTCGGCCGTCGGGCGTCTCGAGATAGTACTCGTTCGAGGCACCACCCCCGTGCACGAGGACGATCCACCGAGCAGGCGCACCCGACGGCGCCAGTTCGGTGTACGAGATCGGCGCGACGTCGTCTGGGCGTGAAATCGAATCCATAGCTTCCCCAGGCCTGTTAGGCAATGACGGCGTCGAGGGCCCGTGCGAGCCTCTCCGGATGCGTGAGCATCACCAAATGGCTTCCGTCGATCTCGATCGTGCGCGGACTATCAAGCCGCCCGGCCGCGGCCTGGTAGATCTCAGCGGGAACGGCCTGGTCCTGAGCGAGGAACACATAACTTGACGGGATGCTGCTCGCCCAGAACCGGTCGAGGCGGATCGGCTCATCGGACCAGCCTGCCGGCGCTGGGACGAGCCTCGGCTCGAGCGCGGCGAGCTGCTGCTGCTCGAACGGGGACATGTCCTGCATAGACGCGGCCCAGAGCTCAGGCGGCATGACGATGGTGTTGTCGTCGGACTGACTCGCAAGCGCCTTCGTCGCTGCGACCAACGGATCGGGGAGCACGTCGTTAATGGTCTCGCCGTCGCGCAGCACCCAGGCGTCGACGAAGACGACCCGGCCGATGCGCTCGGGCATCGCCTCAGCGACGAGTTGGATGAGCGGACCTCCGCCGCTATGACCGACGAGCACGATGTCGAGCTGGGTGAGCTCTCTTACCTGATCGATCAGATCGCGCGCCATCATGCTCATCGTGACGCCGGAGCGGTCCACGTCACCGTCTTCGAGACCGCGCAGCGTCGGCGCGATCACCTCGTGCCCCATTCTGCGCAATTCGTCGGCGACGCCGTCCCACACCCAGCCGCCTACCCATCCGCCGTGCACCAGTACGATCTGCATTGATCATCCTCTTCGCATATTTATCTGCTGAGCAGAACTTGTTCCTAACTAGAAGACACAATAGCTTGCGCGGCGCCAACAGTCCAGCATGGCTCGAGCTCTCTTCAGAACGCGCCGAACGACCCCTGCACCAGGTCGCAGGGGAAAGAGACGACGAGCCTTCAGGAGGTCAGGTCGGCCAGACGTACGGCTGCCTCATCGAGGAGTGCGACGAGGGTCTTCACCTTGCGGGGAGGCAAGCGGAACACCGGGGCAGATGCGTTGATCGCCAACCGCAGCCCGCTCGCCGAGGGAACGGCCACGGCCACCGAGGCCACGCCCTCCTCGCTCTCCTCCCGGTTCGTTGCATAGCCCTGCTTCGCGACAAGATCCAGTTGTGCGAGGAGCTCGGTCTTGGTACGGATCGACTGCGGAGTCACCTGTGAGAGTTGCTCGTCGGGGTAGAGACGGTCCAATTGTTCTCGCGGGAGCTGCGCCAGGAGAACCTTTCCCGTGGAGGTGCAATGGGCCGGCATCTCCTTGCCCAACCGTGAAGCGACTCGCACCGCCGTCGTCGGTTCCGCGACCGGGGTCGTGCCCGACGTGAACCAGATCCAGCTCAGCCCCGACATCGCCCGTACCGTTCCTCGACGCGCGCACGAGGTGCTCGGTATCGTGACCGAGAGCTGGAGCCCGCTCGGCCGCGGGCCCGAGCTGCGGGAGAACCCGACGATCGTGCAGATCGCGGCGGACGTCGGACGAACGGCGGCACAGGTGGTGCTCCGCTGGCACGTGCAGCAGGGCCTCGTGCCGGTGCCGAGATCGTCAGACCCCAAACGCCTGGTCGAGAACCTCTCGGTCTTCGACTTCCGCCTTAGCACCGACCAGATGGCCACGCTTGCGTCCCTCGACAACGGCGAAGCCGCCGCGCGGGACTCTGACCTGCCCGAGAACGGTCATTAGTCCACCAAGAACACCAAAATCGTCACCGATCTGGTAAATTCAGCGCGCTCTGGAGACGCAGCAGAACGCCTCGCGCGGCTCCTGGACATTCGACTACACGCAGGACCGGCTCTCCGCCATCATGCGCTGCACACACGACCGCTGCCTCGAGACCGCCGACGAATACGGCTCGCCAGGCTTGCCCGGTGGACTTCGGCGACTGCGCGAAGCAACTGACCGGCGGCGAAGGTGATGGCTCGAACGTAGGCGCGATCTGCCTTGCTCGCCTCACCTTCGGCTCGCTCGACAGCCGCGTCCAAACCATCGCGAAGTCGCGTGCACTGCAGATGGCGGCGAGGGAGAGAGTAAGTTCTGCAGTGTGCCCGATCGGGAACAGGGGGTGGGCTTTAGTACCCCTGCCCGAATTCGCGAAGTCTGGGCCACAGATCGCCGCCGACGACGCCGAAGACCCCTACGTCCGCCAGCATGCCGCCGAAGCCCTGCTTGAGATCAACGAAGACCGGAAAGTCAACGGCCGCTACCTCGCCGTCAAGACCCGACAGAACCTCGCCCGCCTCACCGACTTCGCCGAACACACCCGTCGGTTTCCCTGCCTCTTCCGCCTCGATCAACGCCACCTGTGCACCCCTATCAGCGGGAGCGAGGGTCTCGGGAAGCTTCTCAAGCCGACGGGCAACTCGCTCGGCAGTGCTTGCGAATCGGCGGTACGGACGACCCAACTGTTCGCTCGTGTTGGGGTCCTGGCCGTGCCCCATGAGACGGCGGAGCTGCTCCTCGCTGACCTCACCACCGGGTTCGACGGCGCCAGAAATGTACGCGAGACCCGATCCGAGCCATGAGCCCGGCGGCGTGCTGTTCAGTCGTTCAGCCGGTGGAGCCAGTAGCCGGGTTCGCGGCGCTCGTGGGCGTAGGCGAGGATCAGGATCGTGTCCGGCTCCACCGTGTAGACGATGCGGTACGGGTATCCGCGAACGGCCTTGCTGCGGATCACGGTGCCATCGTCAGCGGTCGTGAATGGTGGGGCGGCGTTCGGCCATTGGTCGAGGTCTTTCCGGGCTTGCCTTGCTCGGTCGATGAGCGCAAGGCCGATCCCTGGCTCCTGGTCTTCGTACCAGCGCACGGCGGCGTCGAACTCCGCGACGGCCTCGGGGTGCTCTCGCTGGGCCAAGGTCATGCGGTGAGCAAGGCGCGCAAACGCTCGTAGTGCTCGTCGGCATCCACCAGATCGACCGCACCCTCACGCACCTCGGCCAGTCGCCGGGTAGCCTCGGCACGCCAGGCTGCATCGACCTCGCTCTCGTCGTCTGCATCATGGAGGCTTTCGAGCAGGGCGTTAGCGACGACCGCGCGCTGATCGGCGTCGAGCGCGAGGCCGTCTCGGATCAGAGTTGCGGTGTCGGGTGTCATGTATTCAAGTGTACGTCGAACGGCCGACAATCGCGCTGGGCGTCTGTGGCTCGGGTTGCGGGGCTGCTGTGAACGTCACGCCGACGCGACGTGCTGCTGATGCTCATAGGCCGCGTGCTGGCCCGTCATGTCGCGGGTCGTTGCGCCGCGGGTCGCGTTCGGTCGGCTCGCGGAGTTGCCGTTCGCGTTCGGCGAGTGCTTGCTGCCTTGCTTCGTGCTCGGCGCGGGTGGTTTCGATCCGTGCGGCGGCGTCGCGGATCGGTAGCGCGCGGAGGTAGTCGGCCTCGGCTCGGAGCGCGGTGGCTTGCTGGTGCGCCTGTCCTGCTTGCTGTGCTGGGTTCGGCAGTCGCATCCCGACCCGGTGGCGCATCACCGCCTGCGGCCCGTACTCGCTGACCAGCAACGCCCGGCGTTCCTGCTCGTGCCGCTGCCGCAACTCGTCACGGTCGGCTCGCGCGGCCTCGACGTGCTGGGCGGCGTCGATCACGCGGGGATCGGCCTCGGCGCGACGCTCGGCCTGTCGTGCCGCCCACTCGGGCAGGGTGTCGGTGGTGCGGGGTGGTTCGCCCCATGTTTCGCGCACCCGTGCCCGAACCGTCCGGGTGTGCTCGCTCGTCTGGCGGTGCTCCGCGCGGGCCTTGCGCCTGCCGAGCCTGCCGACGGTGGCGAGTCGGCTGCTTGCGGCGGCCTCGCGCTCGACAGCATCGAGATAGGTGGTGCCGTCTGCCTCGGCCTGCACCGTCAACGGTTCCGCGATTTCGGCACGGATGCGCGCCGCCTCGTCCTCGGCGTGGCGGAGCACGTCGGCGTGCTCGTCGTCCTCGGTCTTGTGTGTTGCGCGCTGGGCGTCGAACCTGGCAGCGGTCTGCTCCCAGCGTTCCGCCGCACGTTCGGCTCGTTCGGCTTCGGCGGTGAGGCGGGCGAGTTCTTCGGTGATGAGCTGCACGGGGCCATCGCTGACGAGGCCTTGCACGGCGTCGATGGCTTGGGCGGTGGCGTGGTCGAGGCCACGGTCTGCCGGGTCGCGTTCCATCGCCTCAACGAACCGCGCCCGCGCATCCGCCATATCAGCGGCGACGACGTGGAGTTGGTTCTGTTGGCGGCCTCTCGTCATGCCGACGTAGACGCCTGCCGCGCTCGTCGCCTCCGACAAGGCCGTGTGGGAGGCATCGACGGTTGCGCCTTGGACGCCGTAGGCGGTCGCGGCATACGACAGGTGCGCCCACTCGCTCACGTACTCGGCGGGGAGGGCGACGGTGCGGCTGTGCTTGCCTCCGCCGCTGACTTCGCGGGCGTAGACGCTGCCCTCGTCGGTCACATGCTGCACGATCCATTGCTGCCGGTTTGCCACGCCGAGGTCGCTGCTGTTCTTCCGGGTCTGGATCAGGTCGCCAGCGCCGATGCTCAGCCCGTCGCTGCCGGTCGTCGTCATAGTGTCGTCGACCTCGCCGCGCTCGACCCGCCCGGCGCGGATGTGCTCGTTCAGCTCGGTGGCCTCGTCGTTGGTGGCGACGGTGATCGCTTCGCCGTCGTGGGCGTGGGCGGTGATGTGCTCGCGGGCCGCTTCCTCGTCGGCATGCAAGGTCACGAGGCCCATCGTGGCGAGTCGGTCGAACACGTCGCCGGGGTGCTCCCGGTCACGCATGACCAACGTCAACGCCGCATACTCGGCATCGGTGAACCTGTGGAGTTCGGTCATGTCGTAGGTACGGCCACGAATCTGGGCGGCCATGTCGAGCACCCCGCCGCGCCCGACCGCCGGGAGCTGCGCCCGGTCGCCCACGAACGCGACCGACGCGCCTGCCTCGGCGGTGACGGTCAGCAGAGCGAGGGCGGTGTCCTGGTCGAGCATCCCCGCTTCGTCCACGATCACCCGCTCACCCCGCGACAGCACGGCGTCGTTTGGTGGGCCGGTGTAGATGTTCCCGGTTGCAGGGTCGGTGTCGCCGGGTGCGAGGCGTGTCCATACGCCGTCCTCGTTCCACCGCCACCCATGCGCATACACGAGCGCCGCGACGGAGGTTGCGGGCACGCCGAGTTCTTCGTGGGCGACCTGCGCCGCACGCAACGTCGGCGCAACCACCCGCGAGGATCGCCCGTGCTCGGCTGCAACCTCGATGGCGACGCCGAGCATGGTGGTCTTGCCTGCGCCCGCCGCGCCCTCGACAATCACGAGCGGGTTGGTCGAGGCGACGGCAGCGGCGGCCACGGTCTGCCCGGTGTCGAGTCCGGCGGCTTGCGCAGCGTCGGTCACGTCGGGGTGCTTCGGCTCCCGTTCCGGCGTCGCGGCGGTGAGTTGGTCGCGGAGTGCGGTCTCGGCGGCGACGACGCCAAGGCTGGTGAGGTGGGCGACGTGCTCGGGTTGCACCATGCCCGGCGGCAGCACCGAGAAACAATCCGAGGCGGCGAGTCCGGTGGCGAGGTCGATGAACTCGCGCAACTCCGCCGGGGTCGCTTGCACGCCTGCCTCGGTGGTGATGCGGGTGACGTGCTCTCGCACGGTGTGCGGTGTCCAGGTCGATGCAGCCGCCGCGCAGCGATCCAGCGCACGACTGGCGACCTGTTGCACGCTGAGGTCATCCAGCGATGCCGGCGCAACGGTGTCGGGGTGCTGCAAGCTCTCGGGGTGGTAGCCGGCGTCTCGGAGTTCCTGCTGCCACCACTGCTCGTTCTTCAAGTCCGCCGGTTTCTTGCCGGGCCGCTGGAACGCCCACGCCGCGTCCTGCATCCGAGCGGTCAACACCGGGCCGGGCGTCTCGCCGGGATGCTTCGCTTGCCACTCGGCCTCCATGCGTTCCAGGTTGCGTCTGATCTGCGCCGACCGCTTCGACATGACGGCGTTGAACGGCTCCAACTCCACAACCTCACCGCTTACGGGGTCGAGGGTCAGGCCATGCTCGGAGAGCGTGGCGGCGAGCTGGGGGTGCGCGGCGATCACCGCCGTACCGAGAGCACGGATCGCGCCCTGCTGCTGGAACAACGCCGCCGTGGTCAGCGCCCGCCACTTCCCGCCCGCCCACACCCTCGTGCCAATCTGGAAATGGATATGCCGGTGCGGATCACCCGCACGACTCGTCTTGTGCGTGATCGCGACGGTCTGCATGTGCTCGACCGGCAGCACCTCCTGCGCGCCGCGCGGCCCCGCCAACGTGACCGAATGCTGACCAAGGAAGTGCTGAATCTCCCGCGCCGCATCCCGCTGCGTCGCGTCCAACGCCTCGGACACGTCCGGGTGGAGTGCGGCGGCGACCGACAGGCTCTTCGGCGCGTTGATCGTCATCTCCGCGAACAACGGCGACCCCCGACGCACCTTGCCCGGCTTGCGCGGGGTACCCATCGACTCCCCGGTGTCCGGGTTCACCCAATCGACCCAGGCTTCGTACTCATCCGCCGACAGCGACCGAGCAGCGGTGACCTCGCCGGTCGCGTCGATCACGGCGTACTCGGCCACGGCCTGGTCTGCGCCGAGGTAGTACTCGTCAGCGCGGGAGCGGTCGGCCTCGACATAGGCGCGCGCGGCAGCACCGCTGCCGTGGAACAGCTTCACTCCACCCTTCACTCTGGCCTCCCTCACGAGTCGTCTCGTGAGAGAGGTGCGCACTACGGCCCCGCCGTAAAATACGTGCCTCACTGAGATAGGGGGCAGATGACTGATGGAGCCGAGCGTCAGCGCGAGAGCGTCGCACAGAGTGTCGCTGGCAAGAGTTGGCGTCACAAAGTTCGAGGGAACTTTCGGAGTTCGGTTCGATGAAGTGACTAGTCTTCTCGGCGAACTTCGTGACCTGATTACTGCCCGATGAGTCTTCGGGCAGCGGTGACGACGGAGGCACGGCGGCGTGCGTGTTCGGCGTCGCTCTCGGCTCCGGTGATCATGCGGGCGACCTGCGGTACCGCTGACCACCATCCGGCGAGTGAGAGCACGAGGAACATCAGGTGGTCGGCGTCGAGGTCGCTCGTTACTGTGCCCTTGGCCTGTCCGTCGGTCATGGCGGCGACTTTGTATCCGTAGTATTCGCGCCGCTCGGCCTCGTCGGGTACTTCGGTGTCGAAGACGAGCCCTTCCCAGCGCATGAGCCTGCCGAGTTCGGGGTGCTCGCGGTGGTAGTCGTAGACGCGCCCGGCGTAGTCGCCCACGTCCTCGGTTGCGAATGATTCGACGGGCACGTCGCGGGCTACCTTCGCCAGTTCCTCGCGCAGTACGGTGGCGAAAAGTCTGTCCTTGCCCCCGAAGTGCGTGTAGACGCGCTCCTTGTTCACCCCGGCGGCCTTGGCGATGCGCTCGATGGTCGTGCCGTGCGGCCCGTGCGCGGCGAACTCGGCCACCGCCGCGTCGAGGATGCGGCGCTTCCTGCCCTCAACATCCCAGCCCATCGTTCCCACCTCCCGTCTCGTGCGGTAAACCCAACGCTCACGTTGCGTCTTCGCGGTTAGCCTACTACAGTCAAATCCAACGGAAACGTTGGATTTGGAGTGGTGGTGTCTGCGAACTCGACGGAACAGATAGCGGGAGCAGGCGAGGCGCGCGAGCACCCGGCAGGGAACGGCGTGGTCGTGCTGCTCGTGGTCACGGCGCTGCTGGTGCTCACGCAGTTGTACGCGGCAATCCCGCTGATCGCCCCGATCGGTGCGGAACTCGGCTCTGATGTGACGTTCGCGCTCTCGACGGTGTTCAGCGTGTGCTATGCGGTCGGGTTCCTGATCTGGGGGCCGTTGGCCGATCAGTACGGGCGGAAGCGGATCATGCTCATCGGCCTGGTGTATCTCACCGTCGCGACCATCGCCTGCGGCTTCGCCTCCACGGTGCCGATGCTTGCTGCGCTGCGCGGGGTGCAGGGGGTGATGGCGTCGAGTTTCGCGCCGGTTGCGCTCGCGTATCTGGCCGAAGCGACCCCGCTGAAGCGTCGGGCAACGGCGATCGGGGCCATGTCGACGGCATTCCTCGTTGCCGGGATCGCAGGCCAAGTACTCGCCTCCGCGCTCAGCCTGACGTTGGGCTGGCAGTGGGTGTTCATCCTCTCCGGCATCATGCTCGGCCTCGGCATGATCGGCGTCGCCGTGCTCGTCACCGAGCCGCACAGTCGCAGAGACGATGCGAGCCTGGTGCGTCGCTTCGCCGTAGTCGGGAGGGTCGCCACACGCCCCTCGGTGCTGCTACTGAGCCTCGCGCACCTAACGCTGCTGTTGTCGTTCGTCGGCATGTACACCGGCCTCGGCCCGCACCTGACCGACCTCTGCCTGGACTCATCGCAGGTGATCTGGCTCCGCCTCGTCGGGCTGCCGGGCATGTTCGCCTCCCTCTTCGCGGGCGCTATTGCGAAGCGTCTCGGCGGCGCGGGGGTTGCACGTGCCGGGTTCGCCCTCGCCGCGATTGGGCTGCTGATCGAAGCCGCACTCTCGGCATCCCTCGCGGGCACGGCGCTGGCGAGTCTCGTGTGAGTCACTGGGGTCGCGCTCGCGGTGCCCGCGATGATCACCCTGTTCGGCGAGACCGCCGCCCCGAACCGGGCCGGTGGGATGGCGCTCAACGGATTCGTGCTGTTCCTCGGTGCCAGCGTCGGCCCACTCACTGCCTACCTGGGCTTGGACTTCCCGATCCTGCTCGTCAGTCTCGCCGCGCTCATGGTGCTCGCCGTCGCCAGCCTCACCGGGTTCGCCCGACTCACCCGCACGCCCGCTTCGGAGGTACCTGTATGACTCGCATCCTGATTCTCGGCGCGACCGGGCGCACCGGAGCCGCCATCCTCGCTCATCTCCCCGCAGGCATCGAGGCGACCGCTGCGCTGCGCGATCCGGCAGACACCACGCGGCTCGCCAAGACTGCTGCATCGCTGACCTCCACGGTCGTGAACATCGCTGAGAACGCCAGTCTCACGCAAGCAATGCACGGCATCGACGTCGTCATGAACGCGATCCGACTGCGTGAGGACATCGCCCCGACCGAACTCGTGGCCGTACATGATCGACTCATCGAGGCAAGCACCAAGGCCAACGGCGCTCCGGCCCGGATCGTCACGGTCGGCGGAGCAGGAGCACTCCGACTCCCTGGAGACAGACGGTTCTGGCAAGACCCCCGGTTCCCAGAACCCACACTGCCGCGCGGGAGAGCACACGCCATGCTGCGCGACCACCTCGAAGCGGGCAACGCAGGATCAGAATGGGCGTATCTGATCCCGCCGCCCGTCTACGAACCGGAGGGGCCGACGACAGCACGCTGGGAACGAGTCTCCCCTTCCACAGACGAGACTGCGTTCACCCGACAAGCGATCAGTTATGCCGACTTCGGAGCGGCAGTCGCGGAGACTTCCACCAAGGACGACACTCGCACGCAACTCATCGCATGGCCCAGTGAACTGACAGAAAAGCACCCGATGAGTGGATAGGCGCATCTCCCCGCCGTTGTCGGCTCGGACACGGACGACGCATCGACCTGTGGGCCTGGCGGCGTACAACGTTGTCCGGCTCGTTGTGATCCGTGACGGCACGGCCATCGTGTTCAGCGAGTTCGGACAGCAACCCGTCAGCTTTGGCGACGCGGTGCTGCTGGGGCCGAGCGTGCTGTTCGGCGTCGAACCCGAGGGGCGGGTCACCTATACGACGGTCTACATCGACACCGACATGGCGCTGGATCAGTTCTTCTGGCAACACTCCGCGATCTTGCACGACCGCCTCGACGCCCACGACTTCGCGGGAAAGGTGTACACCGAACCTGCCCAGGTACTGCACCTGGGCCGGGATCGAGCCGGGCGGTTGTTGCCGTGGCTGGACGAGCTGGTCGCCCTCACCGTCGAGGGCAAGTACCTGGAACGGTTCCATCGGATGCAGGCGCTCTGGTTCCTCATCACCGATGTGATCGCGCCGTGCATCCGCGTCTCGACGGTGCGGCTGACCCGGCTGCAACGTGCCCGCGCTCGCCCGTTCTCCGCTCGAAGTCGGGTGCCTGAACCGTTGCGTCGTGAGGCGATGCTGGTGCGCGACGCGCTGCACAGCCGGATCACGCACCCGTGGACGCTCGCGGAACTGGCAGCCCTGGTGCGGCTCTCTCCGAAGCACCTGGTGCGCGTGTTCACGGACACGTTCGGGAAGACCCCGACCGCCTACCTGGTGATGCTCCGCGTGCAAGAGATGGCGCGGCTCCTACGCGAGACGAACATCACCGTCACCGCCACCGGGCAGCGGGTGGGGTGGCGGAGCCGGTCGCGCGCGGTAGAAGCATCCACAGCGCACACCGGAGTGACACCGAGCCGCTACCGAGACATGCGCCCGCTCATGACCGACCTCCCATGACCGAGCCGGTCGCGCTGCCCGGCAAAGTGCCGGAGTGACCGGGAAACGCCCGGCCTGCTCGTCTCCTGCTTCGCCGCGACCGCCGGTGCTTGGTAGGCCGGTTCTTCCCCCTGGTTGCTCGGGGGTGGTCAGAGAAGGGAGGTCGTCATGTCGCTGCTACTCGAACGCCCGGCGACCACGCCGACCGGTCATGAGCCTACAAGGACGCCGCAGTCGCCGCACCCCGCGATAGTGCAGCCGGTCGAGCCGTGGAGTTGCGTCTATGTCACCAGCATCCGTCACCGTCGCATATTGGCGGCGACCGCCTATGACTGTGTGCGCTTCGTGGTCGTGCGCGACGGCTCGATCATCCTCACCGATGCCGATGCCGATGCCGATGCGGGCGGGTCGGCGTCGGTGGGTGATGTGGTGCTGGTCGCCCCGAACGTCGAGTTCGGGTACGAACCCGAGGGCACCGTCACGGTGAGGACAGTGGCAGTGGATACCGATTACTGGTCGAGCAGTTGTTCTGGCAGCACCTCGACGTGCTCGCGGACGGCGAAGCCGCACGCGACCTCGCAACTCACCTGTATCCCGATCCGGTGCAGGTGCTGCGCGTCGGAGAATCGCAGGCCGAACGGCTCGGGCCGATCCTCGATGAACTCGCCACACTCACCGGCGAAGACCAATCGCCGCGCGGCTACTTCCGTGCGTATGCGCTGCTGTTCACGGTGCTCGCCGCCATCGCGCCGCTGGTTCGTCACGCGCCGGTGGAGGTGCCGCCGCTGACCTCTCGGCAGCGGGCCGTGCGGGTCGCGCCTCCCCGGTGGCGGGAGTTCAAGCCGGTGCGCCGCGAGATTATGCGCACGGCGGCGCTCATGCAGAGCAACATCGCCAGGCAGTGGCCGCTCACCGAACTGGACGCGCACGCCTGCCTGTCGCCGAGTCAGCTCAATCGGGTGTTCAAGGACTCGTTCGGGGTGACGCCGCCGGTGTACCTGTCGATCCTGCGCGTACAGGAGATGGCGCGCCTGATCCGCGAAACCGATCTGCTCATCGGCACGATCACCGAACGGGTCGGCTGGTGCCACCACTGCGGGCAAGCCTCGCGCATCTTCCGCCGCTACATGGGCGTGACCCCCATCGAGTACCGGCGCTACGGCCCACCGTCCGCGAGCCGGGCGGGGCCGGGCGTCGGCATCGCCACCGCACGCGCCGACGACTCCCGTGGGAACGGGTGCGCACCTACCTACTGACACCTGCCCACACGACCGGAGGAACCCGACGATGAGCACCGCCACCACGCGACCGCGATACGCTCCGGCGCGCCTGCATGTCGGGGTGGGGGTGACGGTTCCGGCAAATTGCCGGAACCGTGCGACCAGGGCTTTTACTCCCGGCCGGGGTGGTTCCGTCGAATCGGCGGCACCACACTCGCGGGGCGACGGTCGGGGAAAATTTCCCACACCGTCCAGCCTGCGACCTCGGCCCGCTGTGCTGCTCGTTGTGGTTCTCGTGACGGTGGTGGCAAATTGGCACCACCGTCCGACCAGGAGTTTCGCCGTTGCCCCCGCGAACCAAGCCGCATCCGCTGCGACCTCACCGCGACCGTTCACGGTGGTGTCGAATCGCCACCACCGTCGGACCTGCGCTTTCGCTCCGCTCGGCTGGCCGTCACGGGCGCGAACGGTGCCGCAAAATTTGCGGCACCGTTGAGCCGGTTCACGAGGGTACCGAATCGGCACCCCCGTGACATACCCCGTTTGGGGTCGGTCGCAGGTAGCTCCCTGTGGATAAGTCTGCATATAGTACCTCAACTCGATGCCAGGTACTAGATGTACCCGGCCATGAGGTTGGTGGCGTTTCCGGTCTTGTGAAAGGGGAGAACCTCCGGGCTTAGTGGAGATGTCTGACGTCTTCACGAACTCGGAGGTTCTCGTGTCCCACCGTAATGCCCGCTTGACCGTGCACGGCAGGCTGCTCATCGTCCATCGTGCCGGTGCCGGGTGGAAGCAGGCGCATATCGCCGCGGCAATGGGCGTGTCCCGACGCTGCGTGAAGCGGTGGCTGGACCGCTACCGCGCCGAGGGTGAAGCCGGTCTCTACGATCGCTCCTCGCGGCCTCACCACGTCGCCAACCGCACCCCCGATGCCAGGGCCGCGGCGGTGGTCGCGATCCGGAAGAAGGAACGAGTCGGCCGTGACGAGGTCGCGGCCCGCACCGGGGTGCCGGCGCGGACGGTGTCGCGCATCATCGCCCGGTCCGGGCTGCCTCGTCTGGTCGATCTGGACCCGATGACCGGGGAGCGGATCCGCGCGTCGAAGACCACAGCGGTCCGCTATGAACGCGAGCAGCCCGGCGAGCTGGTGCACATGGACGTGAAGAAGCTCGGTCGCATCCCCGACGGCGGCGGGTGGAAGGCGCACGGCAGAGCGATGGGCTCCACAGCCGCCCGGAAACAGACCGTCGTCGGCTACGACTACGTGCACTCCGTCGTCGACGACCACTCCCGGCTCGCATACTCCGAGGTCCTCCCCGACGAGAAGGGCCCGACCTGCGCCGCGTTCCTCGAACGCGCCATCGGCTACTTCGCCGCGCACGGCATCCCCCGCATCGAGCGGCTGATCACCGACAACGCCTGGGCCTACCGATGGTCGCTGCGCGGCGTCTGCGGCGCGCACGGCATCCGGCAGAAGTTCATCAAACCGCACTGCCCGTGGCAGAACGGCAAGGTGGAGAGGTTCAACCGGACCCTGCAAACCGAATGGGCCTACCGGCAACCGTTCACCTCGAACGACGACCGCACCGCAGCACTTGACCCCTGGCTCGAGCACTACAACACTGGACGACGCCACTCAGCCCTCGGAGGCAACCCCCCGATCAGCCGACTGCAACCAACGTCCTGACCCCGTACAACTAGATGTTGTGGTTTGCCTGTCGTACCTGTCTACATGGATACCTCGACGCAGACCACCACAACCACGCCCGAACCAGCCTCGACCGATGCCCCCGAACCACTCGGCGCACGCCTCGCGCGGGAGAGCCGCGCAGCGCAGGGCCTGCCTCCGGTCATCGCTGACCCACGGGTGCGTGAGCAACTGCAAGCCCTCTGCGGCCTGCCGAAGGCGCGGGGGCGTTAGGCGCGCCAGACGAACTCGACCCGATGTGCGAGAATCCCCGCCCGGTACACCTCACGGCGGGCATGAAACGCTTCGACGGTCTCATTGCGCCGCCTCGCCGGTGTCGCGCCGTTCATCCCCCTGGGCAGGGCGTGAACGAGGACGGCTTCAAGGACGAGACTGGCGGCCTGGTGCTGCCACATCGGGGTACGGTCGGCCCACTCCTGTGCGACGGTCGTCATATCAATCGACGGGCCAGTGTGCTCCGGCACCGTGGCGGCGTACTCGCGGCGGGTGCGTTCGATGCGTTCGGCGATCCGTGAGCGTTGCCGCACCCACATCGACTTGTCGATCAACCCGTCGTAGTAGTCATCATCGAGCCGGGCGAGGCGTTCCCGGTCGGCATCGAGCGTCGCGGCAAGCCCCACTCGTGCGGCCTGATCCGCGCCCGGAGACTGGCGCTTGGCGGGGTTGAGGGTGATCTGCTCGAACGTCGCGAGCACGGCTTCCTCCACGAGTTTGGTGAGGTCGCCGGAACGGATCGAGCGGTTGCACCCGCCCGGCACCTGTTGCACACACTGATACACCTGGCCGCGATGCAGCATGGCGCGTCCGCAGGTCGAGCAGCGGATCAGACCCGAGAACGGATACAGCCGTTTCGCCGCCCCACTGCCGGGCTGATGGAAGTTTCGGGCCTGCTTGCGGGCATCGAGCACATCGGAGACCTGCTGCCAGGTGTCCTCGTCCAAGATCGCGGGCCACGCGGCGGTCGTCTGCATCAGGGAGGTTTTCGACCGGGTGCCGTCCGGCAACAACGGTCGATACTCCCGTACCCCCTTGATCGAGGGGTTGCGCAGCACCAGTTTGAGTGTCCGATCCGACCACCGGCACCCGTGCGTCGTACGGATACCCCGCCGGTTCCAGTCGGTGAGAATCCGGTACAACGTCTCTCCGGCCAGCACCCGCCGCGCGGCTTCCCGCACCAACTCGGCAGCCTCGGGGTCGATCACGAGCGTGTGGTTCTCGGCGCGGTAGCCGAACGGCACCTGCCCACCATGCCAAGTGCCCTCGATGGCCTGCTGCTTCGCCGCCCGAGCGACACGGCGGGCGGTGTCGGCTGAGGACTTGTTCGCCATCGCGACCAGCACCCGCGCCATCGCCACATCAGAATCCGTATCCAACCTCAGCGAGCCGGTCACGGAGCGGACGCTGAAGCCGTTGAGTACCTTGGCGTCGATCAGGTCTTCCAAGTCTCTCGGGTCGCGCACCGCCCGATCCAGGTCGTAGGCGATCATCACCCCGGCGCGCTGCTCGCTGAGGTGCTTCAACATCGCGCGGAACTCCGGGCGCACCACGCGCCGCACCCGCTCACCCGTCGGGAGTGTGATCGTGCGCTGCTTGAACGCCGACGTGTCGTTCTCCCGGTACACCTGGGCGACTTCCCACCCGTGCGCTGCCGCATACGCCCGGCAGTCAGCTTCCTGCCGGTCAACACCGCGCTCGGTGCCCTCGGGATCATCACTGATCCGCACATACACCACCGCCCGCAACGACGGCGACGCCTGCGCCGTCGCCTGGTCGTTCGGCTCATTGCCTGCGGTTCGTTCCTGCTGATCGTGGCTCATCTCAGCCACCGCCTTCCTAGCTCTCATCGAGAGGTAGGTGCGTTTACAGAACCTCGGCTACTCGTGCACGACGACTCGGGCGAACCGCGCAAGATCATCATCTTCACCGAGCACAAGGACACCCTTGACTACCTGCGGCAGAAGATCACGACGCAGCTGGGTCGCCCGGAGTCGGTCATCACGATTCACGGCGGCACGCGCCGCGAAGACCGCAAGGCGGCGCGCGAGCAGTTCACCTACGACCGCAACACCGTCGTGCTCCTGGCGACGGATGCCGCGGGCGAAGGCCTCAACCTGCAGCGGGCGCACCTCATGGTCAATTACGACCTGCCGTGGAACCCGAACCGGATCGAGCAGCGTTTCGGCCGCATCCACCGCATCGGCCAGCGGGAAGTGTGCCACTTGTGGAACATGGTCGCGAAGGACACACGCGAGGGGGACGTGTTCACGCGGTTGCTGTCGAAGATCGACCAGATGTCGATCGCGTACAACGGCAACCTGTTCAACGTTCTCGGCGACGCGGATGCTTTCCAGGAGAAGTCGCTCCGTGAACTGCTGATCGAGGCGATCCGGTACGGCGACGAGCCGGAACGCAAGGCCGAGCTCGACCGAGTCATCGACGCGAGCGTCGCCCACGGGCTCGACACCATGGTCGCTGAACGAGCCTTGCACCCCGAGATGTACTCCTCGCTCAATCTCGAAGAGATCCGTGAGCGGATGGAGAAGGCCCGCGAGCGACGCCTGCAGCCCGGATACATCGCGGCGTTCTTCCTCCCCGCCTTCGAACGCCTCGGTGGCCGTATCCGTCGGCGCGAGAAGGGCCGATACGAGATCACGCGGATACCACAGCGCGTCATCGACACGGCACGCCGACTCAACCGGTGGGCACCTGTGCCGGAGCGGTACGAACGAGCCACGTTCGAGACTGCACACGTTCGCCCCGAGAATCAGACACAGGCGGCACTTCTCGCCCCCGGCCACCCGCTCCTCCAAGCGGTCATCGAACTCACGATCGAAGACCTCGGGCCCGTGCTCAAACGAGGAACCGTGTTCGTCGATCGCCGTGAACAGCAATCCGAGCACACTGCACTGCTGTATGCCGTCGAGCAGCGCATCCAGAACGCCACCACCGATGCCGACACCGTGTCGCACCACTTCGACTACCCCGTCCTCGACACCACGGGGGCTGTCACGCTCGCTGCTGCGCCGCCCTACCTCGACTACGACGCACCACACGCGGGTGAGGCTGCGGCAATCGCCGAGGTCCTCGCGGACGAGTGGGCAAACAGCGACCATGAACGCTCTATCCGGACGTGGGCGTATCGAGACGGACTCGCACCTCGCATGGACGAACTCGCCGCGCGGATAGCCGTGGATGTCGACCGCACCCGCGTGCAGGTCAAGGAACGCCTCCTGGCCGAGATCAACCATTGGGACCGCGAGCACAATCGCCTCGAAGCGCTCGAACGCTCCGGCACCATAGGCCGCCTCCGCGCCGACGCCGCGCTCCAGCGAGCCCGCCAGCTCGACGAACGACTCGACAAGCGGCTCCGCGCCCTCGACGAGAGCACGCAACTCGTCGCACTTCCCGCCGTTGTCCGCGGGTCAGCACTCGTCGTGCCGAGCAAACGACTGTCGCCTGGCGACGAGGATGCCGCGCCTCAGACCTTCGCGCGCAACACCGAGCTCGTCGAACGCCGAGCCGTCGAAGCCGTTCTCGCTACCGAACGCGCACTCGGCCGCACGCCCCACGAGATGCCCAGGAACAATCCCGGATACGACATCCAGTCCTTCGATCCCGACGGGCGCATTCACTACATCGAGGTGAAGGGGCGGATCGAGGGGTCCGACACCTTCACCATCACGACGAACGAGGTCACGTTCGCGCAGACGCAGGGCGACCGTCACCGACTCGCCCTCGTCCTCGTGTCGCCGGACGGCGAGAAGCGGGACCGACTTCGCTATGTCATGGACGCGTTTACCCACATTGAGCCGTCCGCGACAACACGGTCGTACAACGAGGAATGGCACGACTACTGGGATCGCGGAGGCCCACCGCGATGACAGATTCAGGCGACACGACTAACGGACCCACGAGAGATGCATCAGTGAACGCAGCACCCAAGAAGAAGCTCATCGAGACGTCTCTGCCGCTCGAAGCCATCAACTTCGCCGCCGCTCGTGAGAAAAAGTCGATCCGCAAAGGGCTACCTCTGATGGTGCACCTTTACTGGGCGCGCCGCCCTATTTCGGTCGCACGCGCCGTTCTCTTCGCCCAGCTGGTCGACGACCCTGCGTCTCGTCCGGAAGAGTTCCCCACAGTCGATGCGCAGGACGCGGAGCGTGCACGACTGCATCGACTGCTCGAGCGGCTGATCATCTGGGAGAACAGCAATGATGATGCGCTTCTTGCCCAGGCGAGAGCGGAAATCCGCAAGAGCAACGATGGCAAGCTACCCTCCGTCCTGGACCCGTTCGCCGGCGGTGGGGCCATTCCACTCGAAGCGCAGCGGCTGGGGCTCGAAGCGCACGCGAGCGACCTAAACCCCGTCGCGGTCCTCATCAACAAGGCGCTCATCGAGATTCCGCCGACCTTCGCCGGCCGACCACCTGTCCATCCAGGCGCTGCTGGGACCCGCAATGCGTGGGGCCGCTCCGAGGGATTGGCGGAGGATGTTCGCGCGTACGGCAACTGGATGCGAGACCAAGCCGAGCGGACCATCGGGCATCTTTACCCCAAGGTCACCGGACCAGACGGTACGCAGCACACTGTCATTGCCTGGATCTGGGCCCGCACCGTCAATAGCCCGAATCCGGCAAACCCAATCGAGGTTCCGTTGGTTCGCTCCTGGTGGCTGAACAAGAAGAAGGGTAGCGAGGCGTGGATCGAAGCCCGGGTTGTCGGCAGAAAGATCCACTACGAGGTGCACAATGACGCCAACGGCCCGAAGGGTGATGACGACGGCACCATCAAGCACGGGAAAGGCGCCCGCTCGGTTGCTGATGGCACACCCTTCACGTATGACTACGTCCGCGAAGCGGGGAAGCGGGGCGAGCTTGGAGCACACCTCATAGCCGTAGTGGCGGAGGGCGCGCGCGGCCGACTCTACCTATCGCCCACTGCAGAGCAGGCCGCGGCCGCGGCGGTCGATCGTCCGGATTCATCTATCGATGCCGACGTACCAACGAACCCCCGTTGGTTTTCGCCACCGGCCTATGGATTGACGAAGTTCTCCGACCTCTTCACCAATAGGCAGCTCGTTGCGCTGACCACGCTGAGTGATCTCGTCGCGGACGCCCGCGAGAAGGTCCGCGACGACGCGCTTGCCGCGGGTCTCCCGAAGGGCGACCGACTCGAGAATGGAGGGACTGGCGCGGAGGCTTATGCAGATGCCGTCGCAACGTATCTCGCGCTGGCGGTCAGCCGAGAAACCAACGCCTCGTCATCAAGTTGCGGCTGGGACAGCAGTCTCCAGAAGATCCGAAACGTGTTCTCTCGTCAGGCCATTCCCATGGCGTGGGACTACGCAGAGGCGAATGTGTTTTCGACATGGTCTGGAGGGTTCATAACCCAGATCGATGGAATGGCCGACGCCATCGACCGTCTCCCGGCGGGACGTCGAAGCACCGCACGTCAGGCGGATGCCTCGACACGTGACTACTCGGGCGCCGTCATCTCCACCGACCCGCCCTACTACGACAACATCGGTTACTCGGACCTATCGGACTTCTTTTACGTCTGGCTGCGACGATCTCTTTCAACGATCCACTCGAAGACGGTTGGGACTATGCTCACTCCGAAGTTCGAGGAGCTTGTCGCTAATCCGTACCGACATGATGGCAAAGCAGGAGCGGAGAAGTTCTTCATCGAGGGCTTCAACTCGGTCTTTGCCCGAGTCCGCGAGGGCGCAGACCCGAATGTCCCGCTGACTGTCTATTACGCGTACAAGCAACAGGAGGCCAACGCCGAGGGGACCTCCTCTACCGGCTGGCACACGCTACTGGACGGTCTCATTGACTCTGGGTGGGAGATAACCGCGACGTGGCCCATGCGAACCGAGATGAGCGGAAGGCTAATCGGTTCAAATGCCAACGCCCTGGCCTCTTCGATTGTCCTGGCTTGTCGCCCCCGCCCGAGCGATGCGCCTACGACGACCCGACGAGCGTTCGTGGCCGCACTGAAGGCGGAGCTCCCAGAGGCGCTACGCACGTTGATGCAGGGCGCGATTGCACCCGTCGATCTCGCGCAGGCGGCAATTGGACCCGGCATATCCGTGTTCTCCCGGTACTCGCGGGTGCGGGAGGCGGATGGCTCCGACATGAGTGTGAAGGACGCACTCCTGCTCGTAAACGCCACGCTGGACGAAGTAATCGGCGAGCAAGAGTCGGACTTCGATCCCGACACTCGGTTCGCAGTCAAGTGGTATCGCCAATACGGCTGGACCCAGGAGAACTCCGGCATTGCTGACCAGCTTGCGCGCTCTTCCGATACGTCGATCGGAGCGCTTGAGCGCGGGGGCATCTTCGAGGCAAAGGGCGGGAAGGCGCGACTTCTCTCGCCGACCCAGCTTGAAGGCGCATGGGACGTGAGCGCCGACGAGCGCGTCAGCGTGTGGGAGGCGACGGTTCGCCTTGCGGCGGTGATGGCAAAGCACGGAGCCGATCAGGTCGCTTCCCTGCTTCCTTCAGTTCAGACGCGGGTGAATCTCGACGCGGTGAAGGAGTTGGGATTCCTGCTATTCCACGAGGCCGAGAAGAAGCGCGACACCAAAGACGCGATTCTCTTCAACGGGCTGGTGAGTGCGTGGGGTGACGTGAACGAGCAGGCGCGAAAGCACGCCGGTACGCCGCGGGCCGTTCAGCAGGCGTTCGACTTCGATGAGGATGGGGACTGAGCTCGATGGCGATGAACAACCGTGATCGCGTGGGAAAGGCCTTCGACCTGTTGTCGGAGGGTCTGCTCGATTCCGTCGATGAAGTGATGACCGCAGCCTACGGTACGTCGGATTGGCCTGCCGCGTGGGCACAAGAAGACGCGCAGCGCCGGGGTGGACTAGCCCGAACGCTGACTAAGCATGATGTGCAGGTGCAGCTTCGCGCGATCACCGAGCAGGGCTACCGGTTCAAGGACGTGCTGTCGCGTGCGCAGCAGGGTTTCGGCTCAGAGCTCCGCGAGACGCGAAATCTGTGGGCGCACAACGAGCCGTTCAGTTCTGATGACGCGGCGCGCGCGCTCGACACGATCGAGCGACTGCTTCATGCCGTTGGAGCGGTGGACTCGGCCGAGGACGTCCGTAAGCTCCGGGTCGACCTACAGCGCACGGTCTTCGAGGATCAGACGCGTAAGCAGGTCAAGCGGACGGCAGTGACGCTCGACCCGGGTTCGGGGTTGCGGCCGTGGCGCGAGGTTATCCGCCCGCACGATGATGTGGCACGCGGCGAGTTCACGGCATCCGAGTTCGCTGCCGACCTGCATCTCGTGCGAACCGGTCAGGCGACGAGCCCCGAGTATGGCGACCCGGTCGAGTTCTTTACCCGCACCTACCTCACAGAGGGTCTGCGGGATCTGCTGTCGCGCGCGCTCCGACGCGTGGGCGGCGGGGACGGCAACGCGAGTCCGGTCGTCAACCTGCAGACCAACTTCGGTGGTGGCAAGACGCACTCGATGCTCGCTCTCTACCACCTCTTCAGCGGCACCCCCGCAAAGGACTTCCCGCAGGAGCTGCAGGAGCTCATCGCCGAGACCGGAAACCCGGATCTTGCGGCGCTGGGCGTGAAGCGCGTCGCGCTCGTCGGCACGTACTTGAAGGCGGGATCACCTCTCATTAAGGACGACGGGACCGAGGTGCGCACGCTCTGGGGCGAGCTCGCGTGGCAGCTCGGCGGCCGCGCGGCGTACGACCTCATCGCAGACGATGACCGTGCTGGGACGAACCCCGGTGAAGCGCTGCGGACGCTGATCGCGAAGTACTCGCCGGCGCTGATCCTGATCGACGAGTGGGTCGCGTACGCCCGGCAGCTCGTCACGGACAAGGAGCTTCCGTCAGGCTCGTTCGAGACACAGTTCACGTTCGCGCAGTCGTTGACGGAGGTCGTGCGGTCAGTGCCCGGCGCGATGCTCGTCGTCTCGATCCCGGCATCTGATACCGGTGATGCGGGTAGCGGTAGCGACATCGAGATCGGTGGCGCCAACGGCCAGCTTGCGCTGGAGCGCCTGCAGAACGTGATCCGCCGGGTCGCCGACCAGTGGCGACCGTCGAGCAAGGACGAGTCGTTCGAGATCGTCCGCCGCCGGATCTTCCAGGCGCCGAACGCTGAGGGCTTGACCACGATCTCCGCCGTAGCTCGCAGCTTCGTCACTCTTTATCGGAGCAACACCGCCTTATTCCCCCGGGATGCCGCGGCACCGAGTGACGACTACGAGCAGCGCATTCGCGCGTCGTACCCGCTGCACCCCGAGCTGCTGGATCGCCTCTACGAGGACTGGTCAACGTTGGAACGGTTCCAGCGCACCCGCGGCGTGCTCAAGCTCGTGTCGTCCATCGTGCACGAGCTGTGGGCTTCGAACGACACGTCCCCGCTGATCCTCCCCGGCAACGTGCCGCTGGAAGCGACGACGGTCAACACCGACCTCACTCAGTATCTCGAGGACCAGTGGAAGCCGATCATCGACTCGGACATCGACGGTCCGGGGTCGATGGCGCAACAGATCGACCTCGACCGCCCCAATCTGGGCCAGCGGTTCGTGACGCAGCGGATCGCGCGAACGATCTTCATGGGAGCTGCCCCGAGGATCAAGGCGTCGCGGAAAGGCTTGGATAAGCAGTACGTCTGGCTCGGAACCGCGGCGCCCGGTGACACGCTCGGCAACTTCGGCAGTGCGATCGAGCTGCTCGCGCAGCGGTCGACGTACTTCTACGAGGAACAGGGCCACTATTGGTTCGACACTCAGCCGTCGGTGACGAAGACTGCGAACGACTATGCCGAGCGACTCCGCGAAGACGTCGAGACCGTGTGGAACGAGATCACCGAGCGACTTCGCAGCGAGGAACGTGCGCGCGGTGTCTTCGATCGAGTTCACGTCGCGCCGGCATCCAGCGCCGACATCCCCGACCTCGAAGACGCGCGCCTGGTGATCGTCCACCCGCGCCACTCGCGGCGGAAGTCCGACGGTGCCAACTCCTCAGCCCACCAGTGGGTGCGCGAGGCGATCGAGACCAAGGGCGCCAGCCAGCGCGTGCACCGCAACACTCTCGTGTTCCTGGTGGCCGATAAGAGCGAGCTGGAGAGCCTGGAGGCCGCTGCTCGCAGCTATCTCGCGTGGAAGCGCGTGCAGGCGACCAGCGAGAGCCTCAACCTGTCGGTACAGCAGCGCAAGCAGACCGACGACTGGGTCACGCGCCTGGATCGGACCGTCTCGGATCGAATCCGCGACACCTTCGTGTGGGCGGTCTACCCCGAGCAGTTCGACGCCACCAAGCCGTTCGAGCTGATCACCGACAAGGTGCCGGACTCGAGCGGCCGCTCGCTTGCCGAGCGCGTCGCCGCAAAGCTGTCCCGCGACGATCAGCTTGTGACCGAGCTGGGTGCGCCGATCCTCGGAGCGACCCTCCATCAGGAGCTTGGGCAGCTGTGGCGCGACAAGGGCGAGATCAGCGTTGGCGAGTTGTGGGGCTACTTCACGCGCTACGTCTACCTGCCGCGCCTCGTCAAGAGGGAGACGCTCGACTCCGCGATCGAACGCTCGCTCAACTCGGTCCTCGTCGACGGCGAGAAGTTCGCGATCGCGTCAGCGAAGGACACTGAGGCCAGTCGCTACCGCGGACTGATCGTGCCGCCTGCGCAGAACGCCGCGCTCCAGGTGACCGACAGCACGCTCCTCGTGGACTGGAACAAGGCCGACGAACAGGCCTCTGCAGATCGTGCCGCCGCCGCTCGAGAAGCCGCCCGGCGCGCAGCAGAGGACGGCGCCGCCGAGGTCGGCCCGGTGGACGTCGTCTTGATCGATGACGAAGCAGACGAGGAGGGATCGAACGAAGAGAGCTCCGCGCCGCGACGCCCGAGCCGCTACTTCGGCTCCGTGAAGGTCGACCCCGACCGGTACTCGCGCGACATCGGAAACGTGACTCGCGAAATCATCGACCGCCTCGCCGGCGCCGGCGCCAAGCTCGAGATCACCATCGACATCCAGGCCAGCAAGAGCGACGGATTCGACGAAGGCGAAGTGCGCACGATCTCCGAGAACGCGCGCGTTCTCAAGTTCGACCCGAGCTCCGGTTTCGAGAACTGACCAGAGTCTGGACACGATCAATGACCCGATTCCTCGTGTCGGCGGTAGCGCCGAATGGTGGCAGTATCGACCGTCAGCAGGTTGACGCGGGCAGTGAGCGGGAAGCTGCAGATCAGTTCCTCGCCATCCACACCTGGGACCCTCCGCTCAAGGTGACGTCCATCAGTCGAATGCCGACTGATGGTGACAAGTTCCCCGACTCGGTCACCATCAGACGAGCTGGCGTCTTTGGGATCGACTCGGTTGGCTCTGAGCACGAATTCATCGAGATCTCGGACTGGTCGCACCCAGTCCAGTACTTCGTCGGGCGAAATGGCAGCGGAAAGTCAAAGGCCGCTCGCGCGATCGCCTTGGCCACAGGCGAGCGGATCCTGACAACCGATCGCCTGGTCGGGTTGATGAACGTTGTTAACCACGGCTGGGGTTCAACACCCACCGAGTACCGCGGCGTCCCAATCGGCGAGGAAGAACGCCGACAGATCCTCGAGATGGCAAGGCTCGCTGGTCTCGCGACCACTGAGCTCTATGCGCTTCGTGAGGAGCCAGAGGTCCTGCTACGCGTTGCAGCTTTCACCCGTCGCGCTCTCGGGCGATCCATCGAACTGCGCGAAACAGCCGGATTCCTAGACCCGTACGTGCGCATGGGATCAGTCGAGTACTCGTTGCTTCGAGACGAGGGTCACGGTCTTCGCGAGCTGGTGGTCCTCCTCGCCGCGGTCTATCGAGATGACTGGCGGTTGCTTGTTGTCGATGAGGCGGAACTCCACCTGCACCCCTCCATGGCCAGGCTGTGGCTCGCCGAGCTGAACAGAGAATGCGAGCAGTCGGGACGATCCGCGATCGTAGTCACACACGAGCCGAGCTTCTTGCGGCCACGACTCGCCAGCGACTTGGCGTCGATTTGGGTCTTCGGCGCCGGATCGCCGCCGCGCCGGATGAGCGAGAGCGTCTTGGATGTGCAAGCGGACCGCGTGGAGGCTTCGCTCGCACAGAATCCACAACTGGTAAGCGACATCGTGTTCTCGCCCCGACCTGTTCTGCTCGAGGGTGTGACGGATGTCGCCGCGATGTCTACAACTCTTACACGCGTCGCGTCGGCGGAAGTGGTCGCGCAGACAGATCTCGTCGACTGCGGCGGGAGCGGCGGTGTGGCGTTATGGCTGGAGATCTGCACGAAGCTGGGCTTGGACGTACGCGCGGTGTGTGATCTTGACGCGCTGTTCGACCCCGAGATGCAGCGCACCCTCGACTCACTGCCGGGGCTCTCAAGTGCAATCACGGAGACGTTCGCCGAGAGCCCCGGTCGGATCTCAACGGTGCTGCGTCCCCTAATCCGCAAAGCGGATGAGGCTAAGGTTCCGAGCGATCCCGCATCGAGGGGAGCTTGGTTGGCCGGTCTCGATGACGAGTCGACTGCGGAGGGCATCCGAAAGGCGCGGCTCCTCACTTTGCTTGCGGACCACGGGGTGTGGGCGCATCCGCAAGGCACGTTGGAGCAGGTTCTAGCTATCGATCGCAAGGGCGTCGCTGAGGCACGTGCCGCAGCCTCGGTGACCTGTGACCTCGACCCCGCCGCGGTGTGGTCCGCCTACGAGCTTGACCTCCATGGCGACGTTGAAACGCTTCTCGCAGTGGCCGTGGAAAGAGTCGCGCACTCGATCATGGAAGCCCTCAGAGAGGACCCATCGGCCCAGTTTGGTTCGCCGGTCGGAACATCCGCGCAGGCTGACGCGCGCCTCGTCAAGGTCCTTCCGGTTGGCGAAGGCGTGCACAGGCTGGAAGTGATTGCGCCGGCTGCCTTCGCAGGGTGGTGGCTCGAGTTCTCACGGGAGAGCAGAGCGACCGACTTGAACCTCCAAGCACCAGCCTGACCGGCGCTTGGATGTCTCTTGAGACATCCGACTTGCGCATAAACGCCGGGTCGATGATGAGATCGTCGGGGCGCGGCTGCTGCAGGTCGACCATGAGCTGGATGATGTGCCGCGCGGTGCGGAACTGCCCGTTCGTGCCGCTCGTGGCGAGCTTCGAGAGCATGTACTCGTAGATGTCGCCCTTGGTGTCGCGATCCTCCATCGGGATGTCTTGAAGGAGGTCGACGACCTTCGTCAGCAGCGCCGGCGTCGGGATCGTGAACCGCGCGTCGCGCATGTTGCGGGCGTAGCTCGTGCCCTCGGCGCCGAGCTGGCGCAGCCACGGGAAGACGTGTTGCGACACGACCTCGAACATCTCGGACGGCGAGAAGTTGGTGAACTGGCTCCAGCGCAGGTCGCCGTAGGGGCGTCGCCCGGGCAGGTCGCTGTCGTAGCCGTCGGGGAAGACCGGGTTCTCGACCTCGTCGCCGAACCGCGCGGCCTTCTTCTCTGCGAGCAGCTGCAGGTCGTCGAGGCGCTTGATGAACAGCAGGTACGTGATCTGCTCGATCACCTCGACGGGGTTGGCGATGCCACCTGACCAGAAGGCATCCCAGACCTTGTCGACCTGGCGCTTCAACTCACCTGTGACCACACCATCTCCCGTCGCGTACAACATTCCTACGGTAGTCGAGTGAGACCTCACCGCTTCCAGGGCAGGCGCCAGCGCGCAGCTGGCAGGTGCAGCAGGATCACTGCTCGAGATTCTTGCGCCACTCCTGGTATGAACCGGATTCGAGCACGTCGCCGGTCGCGTCATCGACGAAATCGACCGTCACCTCGACATCATCCGGTGAGGCCCCCGCAAACTGCTGGTACAGCGCTCCCTGAATGTAGAAGCCGAGTACGAGCATGCCTTCGAGTGGCGAGAACTGCTGACCGTCGACCGAGACGCGGAAGCTCGTCATCGCATCATTGACCTCCACGCCGGTGACGGAGTTCGACGTATCGGAGACCATGTCATCGATGGAATCCTGCGCAGACGAGCGCATCTCTGCCAACATCTCGTCGCGTTGCTGCTTGCTCATCGTGTAGACGACAGAGTCGCCGTCGACGACGGCCGTCATGCCCTGATCGGCGGCCGCCGCCACGATGTCGTCGTCCTCTAGCGAGCCGTCCGGGTCGACAAGAGACCGGGCCACGCGCACGTCGACCGAGACCAGGTTCTCTTCGACCTCGACGGCGGCAGGCGTGGAATCGCTGCCGCCTGTAGACCCCGCGCCGTTATCAGCAGAACAGCCACCGAGGACAATGACGGTGCTGACGATCAGCGATGCGAGCGCGGTACGGGCAGGCTTGTGCATGAGTTCCCTAAAGTTCGACGTGCAGGCGATCTCGACCCGCCCTGCGATCGTATTAGCCCGACACGGCGGGGAACGTCGCCATCGCCGACAGTGGCGTGGACGCGCTGGCGCTTCCGCGCAGAACCAGGGTTCCTCATAGTCTGAACGCAGAAAACGGAGGATTGTGAACGGATGACCGACGAGCAGATGCGGCTCCGCTACGCAGGCACATGTCGCCTCTGCAGCAACAGCCTTCCGGCAGGAACCACCGCGATCTATGAGCGCACGACGCGGACGACGCGTTGCCTCGAGTGCACTTCCCCCGAACCCAATCCGGCGGCCTCGGCTGCCGTTTCTGCGGCCCCGGCTGGCGCGCCCGCGACTTCATCGCCTGTGGCCACACCGCCGCCATCCGAACGCATAGTCGGCGATGCTCTGCGGCGCCGCCCGCCCGCCGCAGCCGTGATCACAGAGACTCTCCGTGTGCAAGCGACCGCACCCCCGCGTTCGGGCGTCGCGCGCCTGTTCGGGTTGACCCCGCTCTCCAGAGCAAGTCAATCCTGGTATGTCGGCGCCATCGGTGAGCTCGAAGTGGCGAACGTGCTGGATCGATTGGGGGCTGGATGGCGGGTCGTCCATGCGATTCCCGTCGGCAGCGCGGGAAGCGACATCGACCACGTCGTGGTCGGGCCCGGCGGTGTCTTCACGCTCAACACGAAGTATCACGAAGGCCAGAGCGTCTGGGTGGCGAGCAAGCGCGTCCTCGTCGCCGGCCAACGCACCGACCACCTACGCAACGCTCGACATGAAGCCCGACGTGCGGCGAAGCTGCTCACTCAAGCGGTGCACCGTCCGGTCGAGGTTCGACCGATCATCGCGATCGTCGCTGCTCGTCAGGTCACCTTCAAGGAGCGGCCGACAGACGTCTCGGTTCTTCGCTCGGCGCAACTCGCCCGGTGGCTTCACCGGCAGCCGACCGTCTTCTCGTCGGAGGATATCGACGGGCTCGCCCGTGCGATCAGTGATCCACAGACATGGGGAACGATCACACCAGCAGAGCCCGACCTCGTCGCCTTTGCGACGTTGCGCGAGTCTGTCGCCGCGGCGCGACGGAGAAGACGGGGCTGGGGCGCCGGCATCCTGGCGCTCCCGGTCGTGGGCATCGCGGTGTTTCAGCTCGGGCCGTTCTGACTGGAGCAGCGAATCTCCTGCTTCACCCTGAAGTGGCATACGCCCACAAGAAGCTCGAAACCCCGCAGAGCCGATACGCCGCGGTTCACGACTCCGACGGCACCAGCGGCAGCTCGCGCCCGTAGTTCCACGACAGGATGGCCGGCTGCTCCCGGTAGAAGCTCAGCACCGACACCGATCCCGCATCCAGGGTGATCTGCGCGCCGAAACGCGGCGCCATCCGCAGGAACACGGCCGTCAGGATGCGCAGAAAGTGGCCGTGCGCGACCAGCGCGACATCGCCCTCCGCCATCGCGGGCAGCACGCGGGTGAGCACCCGCGACGCGCGCGCCGCGACCTCCTCCACCGTCTCGCCCGGCGTCTCGCCCCGAATCACGCCGTGGGTGAACGTGCTCCAGTTGTAACCGAGCTCGCCGCGGATGTCGTGCGTCGTACGACCCTCGTACCCGCCGTAGTCCCATTCGACGAGCAGCGGGTCGACCTCCGCATGTAGACCCGCCAGCTCGGCGGTCCGCCGCGCCCGCTGCAGGGGCGAGGTCAGCACGAGCGAGAAGTCGTAGCCCGAGACCAGCTCGCCGGCGCCGCGCGCGAGGTCCTCACCGCGGGCCGTGAGCGGGATGTCGGTCAGTCCCGTATGCCGGCCCAGCTTCGACCACTCCGTCTCACCGTGCCGCAGCAGCACCAGCTTTCCCGATGGACTGTCGGGAGCGGGATGATCAGGCAGCGGATCCACGGTGGGCACACCGCAACCGTACCGAGGCGCGCCCTCTCACCGCACCCCCTCACCGCACTGCGCTCACCGCACCGCAGCCCGCGCCTCCGCCCGCCGCTCCGCGGCCTCCCGCCGCTCCGCCCGCGCGAACCACTGCAGGAACAGCACCACGACGATCACGGCGCTCGACAGCTCCCCCAGCCCCCACGCGATCCCGCCCGCGAGCGCCTGATCCGCCCGCGCATCGACGGGCCACGGGGCCCGCACCGTCGCGAAGTAGTCCGCGCCGATCACCACGCTCGTGAACACCACGACGAAGGCGAACGCCGTGTGCGTCACGACGAGGGCCAGCACGACCGGCATCCGCGCCACCTCCTCGCGCCGGCGCGGGCCCGGGTCGATGCCGACCAGCAGCCAGAACATCAGGTAGCCCGACACCAGAAAGTGCACCTGCATCGCCAGGTGCCCCACGTGCGAGCCCATCGCCAACCCGAACAGCGGCGTGAAATACAGCGCGAACAGGCTGCCGGTGAACACGACCGTCACGAGCAGCGGATGCGTCACCACCCGCGCCGGCCGCGAATGCAGCGCGTCGACCAGCACGCGCCGCGGCCGCGCCGGCAGCGCCCGCATCGCCAGCGTGATCGGCGCCCCGAGCACGAGCAGCACCGGCGCCACCATGTTCAGCACCATGTGCTGCAGCATGTGCACGCTGAACAGGCTCATCGCCCACGCCCCCAGCGTCGTGCAGGTGACGGCGAACACCGCGAGCACCCCGAGGAAGAAGCAGATGCTGCGCGCCGCCGGCCACGCGTCGCCCCGCGCCCGCAGCCGCGCCGCCCCCACGGCGTAGGCCCCGCCGCCGACCACGGTGACCGCGAGGCCCACCGCGTCGGCACGCAGCAGGGCGGGGCTGAGCGCAAAGTCCATGGGCGCTTTGTAACAGCACTGCTGCTCCTAAACAAGCCCCATGCGAAGGCTGGATGTTTGCCGCGAACGTAGACCTCGGACGCCGTCTGCCACCGCGACAAGGAGCACCGTGACACCCACCGACCTCACCCATCCGCCGCTCCCAGGGGGCGGCGTCTCGCGCCGGTTCTTTCTGGGATCGATGGTGGCGGTGGGCGGCGCCGTCATCGTGGGGTGCACGGCCACCGATGAGCAGGGAACGACGTCGCCCGACGACCTGATGTTCGGCCCGCCAGAGACCGAGCTGCCGCCGTTCTTCGACGCCGAGCAGCGGCGCACCGTGCAGGCGATCGTCGGCCGCATCATGCCCGGCTCCGAGGGCGACCCCGGCGCGGTCGAGGCCGGCGCGGTGGACTACATCGACCAGAAGCTCGCCCGCTACGACGCGTTCGCCCAGCCGTCCTACCTCGCGGCCCCATTCGTGGATGTCGTCGACTCGGCCGCCGCGGTTCCCTCCGGCGACGCGCTCGTCGTCGCCGAGAGCCAGCTGTACCGCTACGGCTACCAGTCCGGCGTGCTTCCGCAGGAGCTCTATCGCCGCGGGCTCGCGGCGATGAACGACTTCGCCGACGATCAGTACGGCTCCGCGTTCGCCGACCTGACCGAACCCCAGCAGGACGAACTGCTGATGGTGCTCGATCAGATCCAGCAGGCGTCCGAGAGCAGCGGCAGCAGCGCCACCGGCCGCGGCGGCAGCAGCGGCCAGCAGAACGGGTCGGGCGGGCAGGCCCAGCTTGCCGAGGCCGCCGAGACGGCCTTCGGCGACCTCAGCCCCGGCGAGTTCTTCAGCACCGTGCGCACCGACACGATCGAGGGCATGTTCTCCGACCCGGCGTACGGCGGCAACGAGGGCTACGCGGGCTGGCTGATGATCGGCTACCCGGGAGCGCAGCGCGCCTACACGCCCGCCCAGATGCTGCTCGGGGTACGGCGCAGGCCGCAGCGGCTCGCCGAGCTGCCCCCGATGAACTCCGACCGTCACGACCACGACACCCCGCCCCTCACCGCCCTGCAGGGCCCGCTCCCCGGCGTGAAGGACGGCTGACCGTGGTGATCAGACACGACCCCGTCGACATTGTCACGATCGGCGGCGGGATGACGGCATCCATCTTCGCCGCCCGCATCCTGCCCGAGACGTCGCTGCGCATGGTCTCGCTCGAACAGGGCCAGGAGCGGTGGACCTACCCCGACTTCGCCCACAACCACGACAGCATGCACTACCAGAACCGGTACGAGCTGATGCAGGACCTCTCGCAGGTCTCGTGGACGTGGCGACCGAGCGCGGATGCCGCGGCGCTGCCGATGCGCCAGTACGGCTCGTTCAACCCCGGCCAGGGCCTGGGCGGCTCGATGGTGCACTGGACGGCGCTCACGTGGCGCTTTCACCCCAACGACTTCGAGTACCGCAGCCACTACACCGAGCGCTACGGGGCCGGCAAGCTGCCCGACGACATGACCGTGCAGGACTGGCCGATCACCTACGCCGACCTCGAGCCCGACTACGACGCCCTCGAGTACGACATGGGCATCTCGGGCCGGGCCGGCAACCTCGGCGGCACGATCATCGAGGGCGGCAACCCCTTCGAAGGTCCCCGCCAGCGCGACTACCCGAACCCGCCGCTCGCCGAGAGCCTGTTCGGCAACCTGTTCAACGAGGCCACCGACGAGCTGGGTTACCACCCCTTTCCCACCCCCGCCGGCATCCTCTCGCGCGGCTGGACCGATCCGTACGGCAACGTGCGCGCCGGATGCCTGTACTGCGGCTTCTGCACCCGCTACGGCTGCGAGGTGGGCGCGAAGACCAGCCCGCTCACCACATGGCTCGCCCCGGCCCTGAACACCGGCCGCTACGAGGTACGCACCCGCAGCCACGTCGTCGGCATCGAGACCGGACCCGACGGACTCGCGACGGGCGTGCGCTACGTCAACGCCGACATGGAGGAGCACTTCCAGCCCGCGGATGTCGTGGTGTCGGCCTCGTTCACGCTCGAGAACATCCGCAACCTGCTGCTGGCCCGCAGCGACGCGCACCCCGACGGCATCGGCAACGACCGGGGCCTGGTCGGCCGCAACTACACGTATCAGATGGCGCAGGCGCCCGCGAAGGGCCTCTGGAACAGCCGCCGCTTCAACTTCTACATGGGCAACGGCTGCACAGTGCCGCAGATCTTCGACTTCAACGGCGACAACTTCGACCACTCCGACGTCGACTTCGTCGGCGGCGCCCGCATCTATCCCAGCGCGGGCCAGCGCGAGCCGATCGGGTCGTCGCAGGACCTGCTCAGCGGTCTCGTCGACCGGCAGTGGGGCGCCGCGTGGAAGTCCGATCTGGCCAACTACTGGGACAGCGTGGGCAGCATCGGCATCGAGGGCGAGAGCCCCGCCTACGAGGGCAACTTCTGCGACCTCGACCCAAATTTCACGGATGCCTGGGGCCTGCCGCTGCTGCGCATCACCTTCGACTGGCGCGACAACGAGCGCCGCATGTTCCGGTTCATCGCCGCCCGCTGCGAAGAGGTGCTCGATGCCATGGGCCCGGACCGCAAGACGACGACGACCGAGCTGCCCGACTATCGCTACGACCAGTACCAGAGCACGCATCCCACCGGCGGTGCGATCATGGGCACCGACCCGGGCAACAGCGTGACCAACAGCTACGGGCAGGTCTGGGACACGCCCAACGTGTTCGTCACCGGCGCGGCGCTGTATCCGCAGAACCCCGGCATGAACCCCACCGGCACCGTGGGTGCCCTCGCCTATCGCGCGTCGTCGGCCATCCGCGACCGCTACTTTCGCAACCCCGGCGATCTGCTGACATGAAAAGCCGCGCTCTCCCCCTGTTCGGCATGCTGATGCTGGGCGCGCTCACGGGCTGCGCCGACGGCGACGAGACCCGCCTCATCCAGGTGGGTGGCGACGGCACCGACCGTGGCCTGTCGACCCCGGCGACCCTCACGGTCGAGACGGGAACCGAGGTGCGGTGGCACAACGTGGGCACGCACACCCACGTGCTCATCGGCGGCGCGGCCGAAGACGCCGCCGATCAGAACGCCGACGGCGAGCCCGACGAGATGTTCGCCTTCGACCCGGAGTGGGGCCCGAGCCGGCTGGTGCCGGGCGCCACGATCTCGCACGTCTTCGACAGCGAGGGCTCGTACGTGTACTGGCTCGATCAGAGCCGCACGTTCGGCACGATCATCGTCGAGGCACCCTCGTGAGGCCGGGAACGCCCGCCCTGCGCCGCGCACTCGCCGCCGGATCGGCCCTCGCCCTCGTCGCGCTCGCCGGCTGTGCGCAAGACCCGAACGGCCAGCAGTCGATCCTCAATCCGCAGGGCGAACGCGCCCAGAGCGTGCACGGGCTGTGGCTGCTGATGCTCGGCCTGGGAACGCTCGTGTGGCTGATCGTGACGACCGTGCTGGTGATCGCGATCGTCAAGCGGCGACGGCGGGCGGCGAAGGGCGAGGGCGCCGACCTCGACGCGCTGGGCGACGAGCCGGCGAAGCCCGAGCCCCGCAGCGAGCGCCGCAGCTTCTGGGTCGTTGCGGCATCCGGGGCCATCGTGCCGGCGCTGGTGCTGGGGGCGCTCACCTTCGTCTCGGCGTCGGTGCTCGCCGACACCGACCCCGAGCAAGACACCGACGGCCCACTCATCGAGGTCATCGCGCACCAGTACTGGTGGGAGGTCACCTACCCCGAGCTCGGCGTGACGACCGCCAACGAGATCCACATCCCCACCGGCTCGCGCGTGCGCGTGGAGCTGACCTCGGAGGACGTGATCCACAGCTTCTGGGTACCCGAACTCGGCGGCAAGATGGATGCCGTCCCGGGCACGACGAACGCGCTCTGGCTCGCGGCCGACGATCCCGGCACCTACTGGGGCCAGTGCGCGGAATACTGCGGCGCCGACCACGCCCTGATGCGCATGCTGGTCATCGCGCACGACCAGGAGGAGTTCGAGGGGTGGGCCCAGCGCCAGAGCCTGCCCGCCGCGCCGGAGGACATCGGCCTGGCCGAGCCGGAAGACCCCGACGTCGAACGGGGTCGCGAGATCTTCATGTCGTCGTCGTGCGTGTACTGCCACACCATCGAGGGCACCGCGGCGCTCGGCGACGTCGGCCCCGACCTGACGCACCTGGCGAGTCGACGCACGATCGCCGCCGGCATCCTGCCCAACGAACGCGGGCAGCTTGCGGGCTGGATCCTCGATCCGCAGTCGATCAAGCCCGGCAACCTGATGCCGGGCACCGACCTCGACGGGGTCGAGCTGCAGCAGCTGCTGGACTACCTCGAGAGCCTGGAGTGACGCCGTGACATCGACCGCTCCTCCGCAGCTCGGCACGTCGTTCGAAGAGGCCTGGCGGGCCCCGCGCGGCCTTCGCGGGCTGTTCACCGCCGTGCAGCACAAGTCCGTCGGCACGCGGTTCATGCTCACCGCGTTCGCGTTCTTCCTGATCGGCGGCGTACAGGCGCTGCTGATGCGGGTGCAGCTGGCGCAGCCGGGCAACGACTTCCTCGGCCCCCAGGCCTACAACGAGCTGTTCACGATGCACGGCTCGACGATGATGTTCCTCTTCGCGGTGCCGTTCCTCGAGGGCCTCGCGACCTATCTCGTGCCACTGATGATCGGCTCGCGCGACCTGCCCTTCCCGCGGCTGAACGCCTTCAACTACTGGTGCTACCTGTTCGGCGGGGTCATCCTCTACTCGAGCTACCTCTTCGCCCTCGTGCCGGATGCCGGCTGGTTCGCCTACGTGCCGCTCAGCGGCGACTTCTCCGACGGCGCGATGGACTTCTGGCTGCTCGGGCTGACGCTCGCCGAGATCGCCGCGATCGGCGCCGCCATCGAGCTGGCCGTCGGCATCCTGTGCCTGCGCGCCCCCGGGATGGGGCTGCACCGCATGCCGATCTTCGCGTGGACGATGCTCGCGGTGGCGTTCATGATCATCGCCGCGTTCGTGCCGCTGACCGTCGCGACCGTGCTGCTCGAGCTGGATCGCACCGTGGGGACCGCGTTCTTCGACAGCGACGTGGGCGGCAGTCCGCTGCTCTGGCAGCACCTGTTCTGGATCTTCGGCCACCCCGAGGTGTACGTGATGTTCCTGCCGGGGGCGGCCATCATCAGCCACGTCGTGCCGGTGCACGCCCGGCGACCCCTCGTCGCGTACCCGCTGATCGTGATCGCCATCGCGACGACCGCGGTGATGAGCCTGGGCCTGTGGGTGCACCACATGTACACGGTGGGCCTGCCGTCGGTGACGATGTCGTTCTTCACGGCCGCCAGCATGTCGATCTCGCTGGCCAGCGGGCTGCAGGTCTTCGCCTGGATCGTGACCCTGTGGCTCGGTCGCCCACGCCTGACGGTGCCGATGCTCTACGCGATCGGGTTCATCATCACGTTCGTCGCGGGCGGCATCACCGGCGTGATGGTGGCCTCGACCCCGTTCGACCAGCAGGTGCACGACACCTACTTCGTCGTCGCCCATTTTCACTACGTGCTCATCGGCGGGATGCTGTTCCCGATCTTCGCCGCGCTGCACCACTGGTGGGGCAAGTTCACCGGCCGGCACTACGCGGCCGCGCCCGCGGTGACCGCCTTCCTGCTGATCTTCGTCGGCTTTCACACCACCTTCTTTCCGATGCACCTCACCGGGCTGTGGGGGATGCCGCGGCGGGTCTTCACCTACGGCGCCGAGCTGGGCGTCACCACGGTCAACCTGCTCTCGACCATCGGCGCCTTCATGCTCGCCGCCGGCGTGCTCGTGCTGACCGTCAACCTCGTGCTCTCGCTCGTGCGGGGTCGCCCCTCGGTGGCCGACCCGTGGCACGGCGACACGCTCGAGTGGACGACGAGCTCGCCGCCCCCGTCCGAGAACTGGCCGACGATCCCCGTCGTCACCAGCCGCGAGCCCGGGTGGGACCGCTATGCGGCGCCGGCGCGATTCGACCGGGTGCGCGAGGCGTTCGACCACGCCCCCATCGACGTGCGGGCGACGCCGGTGACCAGCACGATCGCGGCCGAGCCGCGTGGGGCGGCGCTGCTGCCCGCGCCGACGTGGTGGCCGATCGTGCCACCCGTCGGCATCGCGGTCATCTCGGTCGCCGTGCTCTCGGGCTGGTATCCGCTCGCGTTCGCCGGCATCGCGATCGCGCTCGTCGGCTTCGGCGGCTGGGCGTTCGTGAACGAGAGCGAGCAGCGGGCCGACCCGCTCCCCCCGGTCGGCGGCGAGTTCTCCTTCGAAGACCGCGGCGCCCGCGCGATCGGCTGGTGGGCGGCGCTGTCGATCGCGATCACCATGACGGTGGCGATCGCGACCCTGGCCTTCTCCGCGCTGTTCCTGCAGGTGAACGCCCCCGTGTGGCCGTTCGAGCCGGCCACGCCCCAGCCGCTGCTCTCGGCCGGCGTCGCCCTGCTGCTGGCCCTGGCGGCGCTCGCAGCGTGGTGGGCCTCGTCGGGCCGCCCTGCCGCGCGGCAGCTCACGACCCGCGGTCGTCACCTGGTCGGCGTCGTCGTCTCGGCCGCCGCCGGTGCCGGGGCGCTCGTGCTCGCGTTCGTGCTGCTGGCCGTGCGCGGCCTGGACCCCGGCGCCGACGCCTACCAGTCCTCCGCGTGGGCGCTCTCGCTCGCCACGTGCGCCCTGATCGGGGTCGGCATCGCCGGCACCCTGGTCGCGCTGCTGGCGCGGCTGCGGCACCGGCGCGACAGCCGTCCCGCGATCGTCGCCGAGTACGCCGCCGTCGTGTGGGTCGGGGTGCTCGTCTGCTGGGCCATCGCGTGGGTCGTCATCGACGTGCTGCCCGAGGCGGTGATCTGACCATGCCCGACGTCGTCGCCGCCTCACAGGACCCCCGGCAGCGCCTGCCGCGCACGCGCAGCCGCCGTCTGCTCGGCGTCGCGGCGCTCGTCGCGCCGATCGTCGCGTGGCTGATCTCGCTCGGCGCCTCCTACGTCATTCAGGACTTCACCTGCTCGGCCTACACGAGCACGGGCCGGATGCCGCCCGGCTCCGCCGTGTTCTGGATCGTCGTCGCACTCAATGCGTGCATGCTCGCGATCTGTGTCGCGGCCGTGATCGCGGGCGCGGTGCTGCTCGTGCGGCGCGAACGCGAGCAGGACGAGTCGGGGGGTGCGTTCCTCGGGGTCGCGGCCATCGGGGCGGGCCTGTTCTTCGGGTACGGCGTCGTCATGATCGGCGCCACGCCCTTCCTGTTCGGAGGCTGCGGATGAGAACGCGCAGATCGCTGCTCACCGGTCCCCTGGCTGTCGGGGGCGCCGTGATGCTCGCGGCGACGCTGACGGCGTGCGGGCCCGAGACGCCCGAGATCGAGGTGCCCGGCGGCGACCCCGAGCAGGGCCGCACGCTCGTCGTGCAGTACGGATGCACCTCGTGCCACAGCATCCCGAACGTGCCGAGCGTCGACGACGAATCCGTCGCGCCCGCCCTCGACGACCTCGCCGACCGCGACTTTCTGGCGGGCCAGATACCGAATCGAACAGAGGAGCTGATCGCATGGCTGCAGAATCCCCAGCTCGTCGACCCCGGCACACTCATGCCCGACATGGGCGTGACGCGGGGCGACGCGGAGGACATCGCCGCGTTCCTCTACGGGCAGTGATCCGCACCGGCGAGAGCAGGCTCGTCGACGGCGCGTGGGTCGCGGTCGCGGGCGTGCTCGTGATCGTGGCGGTCGCGCTGGCGCAGATCGCGCCGCCGGATGCCGTGCAGGGCGGCATCCAGAAGCTCATGTACCTGCACGTGCCCTCGGCGCTGAGTGCCTACCTCTGCTACTCGGTCGTGCTGCTCGCGAGCGCGTGGTTCCTGATCCGCCGGTCCGCGACCGCGCAGGACCTGGCGCGCACGGCCGCCATCACCGGCGTGACGTGCACCGGCCTGACCCTGCTGACCGGCAGCATCTGGGGGTCGGTCACGTGGGGCACGTGGTGGGCGTGGGATCCGCGCATCACCTCCACGCTCGCGATGGGGCTCGTCTACGCCGCCTACATCGGCCTGCACCACGCCGTCGTCGGTCGGGCCGGGCAGACGTTCGTCGCGGTCGTGGGAATCGCGGCGTTCGCGAGCGCGCCCATCGTGCACTTCTCGGTGATCTGGTGGCGCACGCTGCACCAGGAGCCGACGATCCTGGCGCCGAGCCTGAGCCCGCCGATCGACGGGCAGATGGGCATCGCGCTGGGGGCATCGATCTGCGCCGCGGCCGCACTGGCGACCCTCGTGATCCGGGCACGGATGGGCCGTCTGCGGGCGCGGCAGGCGCGCACAGCGATGGAGCAGGCCGATCCGCTCGCGCAGGATGTGCCGACCGTCGCGCAGCCGGTGGCGGGAGCGGGAGGCCCGCGGTGAGCGAGCACGAGCCAGCACAGCCCGCGGGGCGCCGGCGCCTGGTGGGCGCGGCGATCCTGCTCGCGGCGTGCACGGCGCTGGCCACCATCGCGATCGTGGCGATGGAGGAGTCGGTGGTCTACTACCTGACCCCCACCGAGGCGGTGCAGGAGGGGCAGACCGATCGCGACATCCGGGTCGGCGGCCTGGTCGTGGACGGGTCGATGGCGGAGGACGCGCAGCGCTCCACGCTGTCGATCACCGACGGCGACACCGACATGACGATCGCGTACGCGGGCCGCTTTCCCGACATGATCCGCGAGGGCGAGGGCGCCGTCGTCGACGGGCGGTGGGTGAACGGCGTCTTCGTGGGCGAGGAGGTGCTGATGCGCCACTCCAACGAGTACCGCGCCCCCGAGGAGGCCTCGCCGTGACAGCCGGGGCGACACCGTGACGGCCGCGCTGTGGGGTGGCCTGCTGCTGCAGGTGCTGGTGCTCGCGGCGGCGCTTTCGGCGTGCGCCGCGTTCGTCGTCGCGCTGCGGGCGCGCGCGGGCCGGGCCGCGCGCGCGCGTCGCGTGGGGGTCGTCGCTGTGCTCGCCACCGCCGGCCTCGCCGCCGCCGCCTTCGTCGTGCTCGAGTGGATGCTGGTCGCCCGCGACACCTCGGCCGGCTTCGTCGTGAAGACCACCGAGGCCGCCATGCCGCTGTACTACCGCGTGACCGCGCTGTGGTCGGCGATGGAGGGGTCGCTGCTGCTCTGGGTGCTCGTGCTCGCCGCGGTCGCGGCGCTGTTCGCCGCCCGCCGGGTGCGGGCCGGTGGCGATGTGGGCGCCGACGACCGTGCCGTCGCCGCCACGACCGACGCCACGGCCGACCCCGCATCCGGCGTGCGTGCGTGGGGCTGGGCGCGCGTCGTCGCGGCCGGCAGCGTCGCCGCCTTCGCCGCCGTGTCGCTGCTGGTGACGCCGTTCTACGCCGTGCCCGAGATCACCGAGGGCCGACCGAGCCCGCTGCTGCAGGACCACCCGGCCATGGGCGTGCACCCGCCGCTGCTCTACGCCGGGTTCGCCGCCTACCTCGTGCCCTACGCGCTGTCGATCGGCGCGCTGCTCGCTCCCCGCGCGGTCGCGGGTCAGGCCGGGCGCCGATGGCGCGGCCAGGTGCACCGCTGGAGCCTGGTCGCGTGGATCCTGCTCGCCCTCGGCATCGGCCTGGGCGCATGGTGGTCGTACGCCGTGCTCGGCTGGGGCGGCTACTGGGTGTGGGATCCGGTCGAGAACGCCTCGGCGCTGCCGCTGCTGGCTGGCACCGCGCTGCTCCACGCCGTCGGAACCCGCACGCGCGATCCGGGCTGGCGTCGGTGGGCCGTCGTACTCGCGGGGCTGCCGTTCGCGCTCGTGCTGCTGGCGACGTTCCTCACCCGCTCGGGCCTGGTCGCCAGCATCCACGCGTTCGCACTCTCGCCCGTGGGGCTCTGGCTCGGCGGGATCGCGCTGGCCGCAACGGTGCTGTGGGGCGTACTCGCCGCCACCCGCACGCGGCGGCTGCCCGCGGCCCCACCTGCCGCCGCCGGTCGCCGTGGCGCGTGGGGCGTCGTGCGGGCGGGGCGCATCGCGCTATTGCTCGTCGCCGCCGTCGTGCTCGTGGGCACCGTGCTGCCGACGATCGTGCAGGCCGTCGCCGGCGACGTGATCTCGGTGGGCCCGCCCTGGTACGGGCGCACCCTCGCCCCGCTCGCCGTCGCGATCCTGGCGTTGATGGCGATCGGCCCGGTGCTGCGCGAGCGCGACCGCTCACCGGCGCTGCTGGCCGCGGCATCCGCCACCGCCGCGCTCGCCGGCGCCATCGCCGCGGTGTTCCTGCGCGACGCGGGCCTCGTGATCGCCATCGCCGCCGCGGCCTTCATCCTCGTGACCCTCGCCGAGCGGGCTGTGCGCCGCCCGCGCCGGCGGGTGACCATCGGCGCGCTCATCGCGCACGCCGGCATCGCGTTCAGCGCCGTGGCCATCGTCGCGTCGGGAACGGCATCCATCTCGCAGCAGTCGCTGGCGGTGGGGCAGGTCGCGTCGTTCGGCCCGGTCGACGCGACCCTGGTGTCGTTCGACCGCGAAGACGAGGGACAGACGACCACCAGCACGGCGCGCATCCTGATCGCCGACGACGACGAGCTGCTCATCGACGCCCGGCCGCAGCTGCGCTATTTTCCGGAGCACGCCACGGTGGTCGCCGGACCCGACATCCGCTCGCAGCCCTTGAGCGACATCTACGTCTCGATGCTCGATCTCGACCCCGAGGCCGGGGTGGCGACCGTGCGCATCGCGGTGATCCCGATGGTGCCGTGGCTGTGGTGGACGGGCGCCCTGACCGTCGCCGGTGCGGCGCTGTGCCTGCCGTTCCGCCGGGCCGGCGCGCGCGGCACCGAGGCGGCGTCGGAGCCCGCGCTGCTGGCGCGGGAGGGTGCGCCATGATCCGCGCCCGCCTCGCCCGCCTGGTCGGCCTGACCGGGATGCTGAGCGCCCTGCTGCTGCTCGCGGCGTGCGCGCCCGCGGCCCCCGGCACGAGCGATGAGGCCGGCGCGGGCGCCGCGCTCGCCCCGCCGCTGCAGGGCACGAGCCTGACCGGCGAACCCGTGGATCTCGAGGGCCTGCGCGGACGCGTGGTGCTCGTGACGGTCTGGGCCTCCTGGTGCCCGCCGTGCCGGTCCGAGGCGCCCCTGCTGCAGTCGACGTACGAGGACCTGCGCGACGACGGCTTCAGCGTCGTCGGCCTGAACTTTCGCGACGACGCGGATGCCGCGAGCGCGTTCATCACCGAGACGGGGATGACCTTTCCCAGCATCCGCGACGGAACCGGCACGCTGGCCGTGGACTGGGGCGTCGGCGCCCTGCCGCAGTCGTTCCTCGTCGGACCCGACGGACACATTCTCGCCCGCAACGCCGGACCGGTGACGCCCGCATGGATCAGCCAAGAGATCGAACCGCGCCTGCCGGTGCACCCGTGAGAGCGCGCCGGCTCTGGCTGCCGCTGCTGGCGGTGGCCGTGCTGGTGGCGTGCGTGCTGGCGGCGCTCGCCTTTCCCGCCGCGCGGTCAGAGGCGCAGCGCGTGGACGATATCGCCGGGTCGCTGCGGTGCCCCACCTGCGTGGCGCAGTCCGTCGCCGATTCCGCCTCGCCGATCTCGGAGGCGATGCGCGAATCGGTCGCGGCGCGGGTGCGGGCCGGCGACACGGACGACGAGGTGCTCACGTGGTTCGCCGAACGGTACGGGGCCGGGGTGCTGCTCGACCCGCCGCCGTCGGGACTGTCGCTGCTGCTGTGGATCCTTCCGCTGGGGCTGATCGCCGCCGCGGCCCTCGTGGTGGCGGGCTTCGCCGGCACGGGCGTGCGCCGCTGGCGCCTGGGGGGGCCTGCTCGCGGGGCTCGCCGTGGTCGCGGTCGCGGTGCCGCTGCTCGTGCCCCGCGGGACGGCGCCGATGGACCCGGATGCTGCGGCCTCGTCGGCCGGGGACGCGGCCCCTTCGTCGGCCGGCAGCCCGGCCGGCATCCTCGCCGATGCCGTCGCCGCCGACCCGGGCGACGCCGTGCTGCGCACGCGCCTGGCCGAGTCGTACGCCGACGCGGGCCGCGACGCCGAGGCGCTGGAGGAGTGGGCCGCCGCGTACCGGCTCGCGCCCTCGTCGTCGCATGCCGCGCAGGAGTACGCCGCCGCGTTGGTCAAGGCGGGGCGCACCGACGAGGCCATCGCGATCCTGCAGCGCGAGAACGCGCGCGTGCCGGATGAGCCCGGCACCCTGCTGCTGCTCGGCACGCTGCTGGTGCAGAACGACCGCCCCGAGGGGGCTGACCTGCTCGCCCGCTACCTCGAGCTGACGCCCGACTCGCCGCTGCGCGACGAGGTGCGCGAGGCGATCGAGGGCGTCGCGCGCTGAGCGGGGATTTGGGCGCCACTGACGCTTCATCCGACGCACTTTGCGGATTCCCGGCATCCACACCGGCAAGTTGCGTCGGATGAACGAGGGGTGAGCGCCCGTCGCGGATACTCGACCAGTACACCCCTAGATCAACACTCTCCCGCGGATGCCGGTGGTGCTCGGCCCGCCCACCCAGACCTGGGAGGCGGCGTCGGTGGTCACCGCGATGGTGCCCTCGCGGCCGACCCGGGCTCCCTGGCTCGCGGTGTAGCGGCTCGGTGCTGCGCCGCGGCCGATCAGCCACTGCGCGACGCTGGCGTTGAGGCTCCCCGTGACGGGGTCCTCGTCGACGCCGATGGCGGGCGCGAAGGCCCGCAGCTCGAAGCGCCCGTCGGGGTGGGCGCCGACGACGCCGATCATCAGGTCGCGCACGCCGGAGAGGTCGGGGTCGAGGGCGAGCACCTCCTCGGCGGTCGACAGCTGCACGGCGAGCCAGCCGGGGCCGTTGTCGACCCAGCCGTGGGCGACGACACGATCGACCCCGATCCCCAGCGCCGCCGCGACCCTCGCGAGCAGCGCCGGCTCGAGAGGCCCGCTTCGGGTCGTGGCCGGCGCGGCGAAGGCGAGACCGGCATCCGTTTGTCGGATCTGGACGAGGCCCGCGCCGCACTCCTGCACGATCACATCGGGGTCGCCCGGCTCGCCGCCCGACTCGAGCCAGGCGTGCGCCGAGCCCAGCGTCGGGTGCCCGGCGAAGGGCAGCTCGCCCCCGGGCGTGAAGATGCGCAGCCGATAATCGGCGGATGCTGCGCGCGGCGGCAGCACGAAGGTGGTCTCGGAGAGGTTGGTCCACCGGGCGAACCGCGCCATCGCCTCGTCCGAGAGGCCGTCGGCATCGAGGACGACGGCGACCGGGTTGCCCAGGAACGGCGTCGCCGAGAAGACGTCGACCTGCGCGAAAGCGCGTTCTCGTGAACTCATGTGCCCGATCCTTGCCTCGCCGACGATCGGATTCTGCCACGTCGCCTGCGGCGGCGGAATCAGCGCCGCGGCGTCCAGCCGGGCGGCAGGGGCGCGGACGTGGCCGCGCGGTCCAGGTCGACGGCCGCCGACCAGCCCTGGGCGGCATCCACCGCGTCGAAGCCGCCCCGGGCGACGCGGAAGCCGACGTCGTCGTGCTGCATCCGCGGGGCACCGCCGCGGCGGGTCGAGGCACGCACGCTCCAGGCGTCGTCGGCGAACCCGCCGCCGCGAAAGACGCGGTACTCGTCGTACCGGGCCGGGTCGAGCAGGTCCCAGCACCATTCCCACACGTTGCCGAGCGTGTCGAACAGGCCGTTCAGGTTCGGCATCTTGCCTCCGACACCCTGCGGTGCGGTGACGCCGTCGGCGCTCGTCCACGCCACCTCGGGCAGCGGGCCGTACTGCGGGGTGCTCGATCCGGCGCGGCACGCGTGCTCCCACTCGGCCTCGGTGGGCAGGCGAAATCCGTCGGCGTCGACGTGCCACGTGACCTCGTCGCCGTCCACCGAGTAGGCCGGGTCGAGCCCTTCCCACTCGGATGCCGCGTTGCAGAACCGCACGGCCCGCAGCCAGCTGACCTCGACCGCCGGCCGCCGCGGGTGCGTCGCCGGCACGGCGAGCAGCTCGGCCATCTGCTCCTCGGTCACCGCGAAGACGCCGATCTCGAACGGCTCGAGCGTGACGCTCCAGCGCCGGCGCCGCCGCGCATCGTGCAGGCCGACGGTGCCCCCGGGGATGCGGGTCATCTCGATGTCGGGCATCGCGCCAGTGTGTCATGGCGCCGTGCCGCGGGGGCCGGGCGCGCGTCCGGCGTCGGAGATGCGGCGAGGGTCGGAGCAACCCGGCGGATGCGTCCGACGCCCAGCGCATCGCCGACGCTCAGCACGACGAGGGGCGCCAACGCCGGCAGGGGGGATGCCGCGAGCGTCGGAGATGTCGCGAGGGTCGGAGCAATCCGGCGGATGCGTCCGACGCCCAGCGCATCTCCGACGCCCGACACGACGCGGGGAGCGCAGCGCTCGCGCCGAGACCTGCCGCGCGCGTCGAGCTGCAGGGCGCGCCCGGCTGCTACGCGATGCGGCTGCCCCGCGGCAGCCGGGCCGCCGGCGTCCGCGTGCGCATCCCGGCCCAGACGAGCGCGCCGCCGGCGAGCACGATCTGGATGCCGAGCCCGGCGAACCAGCTCGGCACCGTGCGCGCATGCACCTGCTCGGGCGTCTCGGCGTTCTGCCCCCATCCGCTGCGGTCGCAGTCGTCCCACACCGAGCCCTCGGGCGGCAGCTGCGCCGAACGCACGGCCACGCTGATCTGCCCGAACGTGTCGACCGGGTACCCCTCGGGGCCGAAGGCGATGGGCGTCGCGTCGGCGAGGATCACGAAGGGGTTGGCCGCAAGCATCCACCACACGCGGTCGAACCGCGGCGTCTCGCGCACCGTCTGCTGCCACGGGCCGCAGGTGGGCGGGTCCGTGGTCGGCATGCCCGAGGAGTCATACACGTACGACCGGTGCTGATCGACGACCTCGGTGCGCACCGCGGCGCCGCCCAGTCCGAACGCGATGAGGGTGCCGACCGTGAGCGCGGCGACCACCAGATAGGTGGTGACGACCGAGAACAGCGGGCGGTTCAGGATGCCGGAGAGCGCCACGCCGAAGGCGGCGATCACGCCGATCTCGACCACGAGCACCGCGATGGATGCCGCGACCGCCCCGAACGGCACGCCGCCCGCCAGCGACGTGAACCCGATGAAGGGCACCGCGACCACCGCGAACGCCAGCCCGGTGGCCCACGCCGCGACGAACTTGCCCGCGATGATCTGCGGCGTGCTCACGAGCGTGACCTGCACCGGGGCGAGCGTGGCCTGGTCGCGGTCGCCGTTGATCGCGTTGCCGCTGAGCGCCGGGCTGACGAGGGTGACCAGCAGCAGCACGATGTAGACGACGACCGAGTAGGCGCCGCGGAACTGGTTCGGCGAGGACGAGAAGACCATCCCCGCGAGCAGCGTGACGGCCAGCAGCAGCACGGCGAAGATGGCGAGCAGCACGTACCAGGCGACGCTGCGCACCCGCTGGCGCAGTTCGAGGCCTGCGACCGTCGCCATGCCGGAGAAGAAGTCGGTCATCGCGTCGCCTCCCCCGGGGTCGCAGCGCCCGGCCCGGCGGTGTCGCCCGGGTCGCGTGCAGCACCCGGCCCGGTGTCGGTTCGGCCGGGATCGCCGCCCGGCCGACCAGGGGCGTCGTCCGGTTCACCGAGGTCGAGGAAGGTGTGCTCGAGCTCGCCCGTGGCCGGCGCGAACTCCGCGATCGGCAGCCCCGCCGCCACCAGGCGCGCGAGGGACTGCGCCGCCTCGGTCTCGGACGCGAACGGCACCAGCACGTCGCGCCGGTCCCGGCGCACGCCCGCGGGGTCGTGGTCGTCGAGCACCGTGAGGATGGGCAGCCGCGGATCCGCGTCCGGATCAGCGTCGGATGCCGTCACCAGCCGCACGCGCCAGTCCCGCATCCGGCGGGCCGCACGGGCCAGCCGCTCCGCCCCGACGGTCTCGCCGTTCTGCAGGAACACCGCGTCGTCGGCCACCTCGTCGAGCTCGGCGAGCACGTGGCTCGACACCAGCACGGTGCGCCCCTCGGCGGCAAGGCGTCGCAGCAGGTGCCGCAGCTCGATGCGGGCGCGCGGGTCCAGTCCCGACGCCGGCTCGTCGAGCAGCAGCACCGAAGGGTCGTGCACGAGGGCGCGGGCCAGGCCCAGCCGCTGCTTCTGACCGCGCGAGAGCACGCGAGCGGGCGCGTCGGCCAGGTCCTCCAAGGCCAGTTCGGCGATCAGCTGCTCGGCCCGGCCCGCGGCATCCGCGCGGGAGAGCCGATACAGCCGGCCCGTCGTGTGCAGCGTCTCACGCACCGTGAGGGAGGGCCAGGCGCCGAGGGCGTCCGGCATCCAGCCGAGCAGGGCGCGGGCCCCGCGCGGATCGGCGACCGGGTCGACGCCGCCGAGGCGGATCTGCCCGGCATCCGGCCGCAGCAGCGACGCGAGCATGAGCAGCAGGGTCGTCTTGCCCGATCCGTTGGGGCCCACCAGCGCCGTCACCCGGCCGGGCAGCGCCTGCAGAGACACGTCGCGCACCGCGCGCACGTCGGCGAAGGAGCGGCGCAGGCCCGTGGCCTCGATGCCGGGAGTCATGCCGCCAGCCTAGACACCCCCGCCGACGGCGACCGTGCGCGCGTGCCGGGCGTCGGAGATGTCGCGAGCGTCGGACGAGTCCCGCGGATGCGTCCGACGCCGGGCGCATCGCCGAGGCCCGAGACCGCGCGGCGCCGACCCCAGACACGCCGCGCCTCAGCCCCGGAAGAACGCCACGCCCAGGTCGGCGTGGTCGACGAAGACGCCGTCGACCCCCGCGTCGCGGATGACGCCCCACTCCCCCTCGTAGTCGCCGAACGCCGATGCGCCGCCCTTTCCGCGATACTCCCGTCGCAGAAAGACGTTCTCGGGGCGGCAGGTCCACGTGTACACCTGCAGGCCGCGCGCGTGCGCGTCGTCCACCACGGATTCGCCCGGCTCGCGCCCCGCCCGGCGCGGATCGAGGATCAGCCGCCGGTGCACGCTGATGCCGTCCACCTCGCCGGCCAGCGCATCGAGCCCCGCGGGCGAGACGGTGTCGCGGTAGGTGGCGGCGGCATCCCCCTCGCGTGCGACGAGGTCGGCGGGGGCGCCCGCCGCATCGATCAGATACACGAACGAGGCGCGGATGCCGCGGCCCCGCAGCTGCGCGAGCACCGTCTGCTCGAAGGACTCGATCACGAGCGAGCCGTGCCAGCGCGCGCGGGCCAGCTCCGCCTCGATCAGCGCCGCCATGTCGTGGCCCAGCGCGGCGAAGTATGTCGGGTGCTTGACCTCGAGCACCAGCCCGACCGGTCGCTCCCCCGCCGCGGCGGCGACGAGGTCGATCACGTCGGCCAGGCGCAGCACGGGCTGCCGGTCATCGAACGCGGCGCTGTGCGGGCGGATTCTCGGCAGCCGCTCCCGGCAGCGCAGGGTCGACAGCTCCGCCCACGTGAAGTCCTCGGTGAACCACCCGGTCAGGCGTTCGCCGTCGACCGTCTTGGTGGTGCGCCGGTCGGCGAACTCGGGGCGATCCGCCACATCCGTCGTGCCCGAGATCTCGTTCTCGTGGCGCACGACGAGCACGCCGTCGCGGCTGACGACCAGGTCGGGCTCCACGGCATCCACCCCCATGCGCACGGCGAGCTCGTACGCGGCGCGGCTGTGCTCGGGGCGGTAGCCGGGCGCCCCGCGATGGCCGATCACGAGGGGGCGAGGCGGTGTCATGCCCGCAACCGTAGCCGGGGCGCGTGAACGGCGGGTCGACGAGCATCCGCTCATAGTCTCCTCACAGCGGACACCGTGTCGCCGGCGCCGGCCGTCGGATACCCTTGGTTGTACACCGTTGTTCAGCGGTGCACCCGACGACTTGGAGTGTGACGAGGCCATGGCCTTCAACAACCCCGCGTTCAACAGCTCGGCGTTCCAGGACCCGCGCGCCGTGCAGACCTATCCGGGCGGCTCGAAGGCCGCCGGCATCGGCGGGTCCGCGCAGGCCGGCGCCGCGTCGCGTGCGGGGGTGGATGTCGCATCCCAGGCGCAGATGGAGGGCATGTACACCGCGCCCGCCGCCGGGTCGCGCGAGACCGACCGCATGTCGGTCGAAGACACCGTACTGAAGACCCTCGGGCTCTTCGCGATCCTGCTCGCCGTCGCCGTCGGCGGCTGGGTCTGGACCATGTCGAGCGTCACCGTCGACAACCCGAACCCGAACATGCTGCCGCTGATCATCGGCGCGCTCGGCGGGTTCGTGCTCGCGCTGGTCAACATCTTCAAGAAGCAGCCGAGCGCTCCGCTCATCGCCGCGTACGCGGCCTTCGAGGGCCTCTTCGTCGGTGGAATCTCGGCGTTCTTCGAGTTCATCTGGCCGGGCATCGTGATCCAGGCCACGCTCGGCACCCTCGCCGTCGTCGGCGTGACGCTGGCCCTGTTCGCGAGCGGAAAGATCCGCGCGTCGAAGAAGGCCACCAAGATCTTCATGATCGCGATGATCGGCTACCTGGTCTTCTCGCTGCTGAACGTGGTGCTGATGTGGACCGGCGTCTCCGACAGCGCCTTCGGCCTGCGCAGCGAGCCGAGCCCGCTGTTCGGCATCCCGTGGGGCGTGCTCATCGGCGTCTTCGTCGTCATCATGGCGGCCTACTCGCTGGTGCTCGACTTCGACTCGATCCAGCGCGGCGTGCGCAACGGCGCCCCCCGCAAGTACGGCTGGCTCGGGGCCTTCGGCATCATGGTCACGGTCGTGTGGCTGTACGTCGAGATCCTGCGCATCATCGCGATCGCGCGCGGCGGCGAGTAGCCGCGGCATCCGCTCTATCGAAGGGGTCGTCCTGCGGGGCGGCCCCTTCGTCGTGTTCGGGGCGGGCTGTGCGCGGGCCGTTGCGCGCCGTCGCCGGCCGTTGCGCGCCGTCGCGGGCCGTCGCCGGCCCTCGCGCGCCCTCGTGGCGCCCCCTCCTCCGCTCCGCTGTCGCGAATCGCGGCTCATGCCGCCGATCACGCGCCGTTTGCGACAGCGGAACCGTGCGTGCGGGCGCGGGTCGCGCCCACATGCACCAGCACGTCGACGTGTCCGCCGCTCATCCGTCGCAGAATGCGGGTCAGGATGCTGGGCACCCGCAATGTGCGTCGGATGAACGGTGCACGCGGCCAGGAGAGGCCAGGCTCCCGCCCGGATACACGTCGGCGCTCCCGATCAGGCCGCGGTGCGCCGGCACAGGCGACCACAACTCAGGACATCCGCACGCGAGGGCTAGCCGCCGCCCCGCAAACACGGGGTCCGACCCCGCCGGCTCAGCGTCCAGCCTGAATTGTGCTCGCCGGCCGCGGATGCCCCGGGCGTCGGGGCAGCCCCTTCGTCATGTCGGGGATGGGCGGGCCTGCCGGTACCCCTGCCATGTAGCCGCCCATCCGCCGTTCGGCTGTCACAAACCGCGGGGCACGACGCCGATCACCGTCGATGTGCGACAGCGGAACGCCGCGGCGAGGGCGGAGTGACAACTCGCCGACGCGCACCGCTACACCGCCCGCGGGCGAGGGCGGAGGGATGTCCCGCCCGAGCCAATCGGGGTAGGGGTCCCCGTTCTTGACTCGGGAGGGCGAATCGCGAAGCCCGCAACCCCCGAGCCTCACTCCCACTCGATCGTCCCCGGCGGCTTCGACGTGACGTCGAGCACGACCCGGTTGACCTCGCGCACCTCGTTCGTGATGCGGTTCGAGATCCGCGACAGCACGTCGTAGGGCAGGCGCGTCCAGTCCGCGGTCATGGCGTCCTCCGACGACACCGGCCGCAGCACGATGGGGTGCCCATACGTGCGTCCGTCGCCCTGCACGCCCACCGAACGCACGTCGGCGAGCAGCACGACGGGGCACTGCCAGATCTCGGCATCCAGGCCCGCGCGGGTCAGCTCCTCGCGGGCGATGGCGTCGGCGTCACGCAGGATCTCGAGGCGGTCAGCGGTGACCTCACCGACGATCCGGATGCCGAGGCCGGGCCCCGGAAACGGCTGCCGCCCGACGATCACCTCGGGCAGGCCCAGCTCGCGGCCGATCGCGCGCACCTCGTCCTTGAACAGGGTGCGCAGCGGCTCGACGAGCTCGAACTGCAGGTCCTCGGGCAGGCCGCCGACGTTGTGATGAGACTTGATGTTGGCGGCACCGGTGCCGCCGCCGGATTCCACGACATCCGGATACAGCGTGCCCTGCACGAGGAAGCGGATGGGCGCGCCGTCGGCGGCGGCCTCGGCGACGAGGTCGCGCTCGGCGGCCTCGAACGAGCGGATGAACTCGCGGCCGATGATCTTGCGCTTCTGCTCGGGGTCCGAGACGCCCGCCAGAGCGGTGAGGAACTGCTCGCGCGCGTCGACGGTCACAAGCCGCACGCCGGTCGAGGCGACGAAGTCGTTCTCGACCTGCTCGCGTTCGTCCTTTCGCAGCAGTCCGTGGTCGACGAAGATGCAGACGAGCTGGTCGCCCACGGCCTCGTGCACGAGGGCAGCCGCGACGGCGGAGTCGACGCCGCCCGAGAGCCCGCAGATGACCCGCGCCGACCCGACCTGGTCACGGATGCGGGCGACCTGCTCGGCGATCACGTTGCCGCTGTTCCAGTCGGCCGGCAGCCCCGCGGCGCGGTGCAAAAAGTTCTCGATCACGCGCTGCCCGTGGTCGGAGTGCTTGACCTCGGGGTGCCACTGCAGCCCGTACATGCGGCGCGCATCGCTCGCGAACGCCGCGACGGGCGTGGCCGCGGTCGAGGCGAGCACGTCGAAGCCGGCGGGCGCCTTCGACACCTGGTCGCCGTGGCTCATCCACACGTTCTGGGCGGCCGGCTGGCCGGCGAGCAGCACGCCGCCGTCACCGGTGACCTCGGCATCCGTCGCCCCGTACTCCCGCAGGCCGGTGTTGGCGACCTCGCCGCCGAGGGCCTGGGCCATCACCTGGAAGCCGTAGCAGATGCCCAGCGTGGGCACATCGAGGTCGAACACGCCGGCATCCAGCGACGGGGCGCCCGGGGCGTACACCGACGAGGGTCCGCCCGAGAGGATCAGGCCCACGGGGTTGCGGGCGGCGATCTCGGCCGCCGTCGCGGTGTGCGGCACGATCTCGCTGTAGACGCCGGCCTCGCGCACGCGGCGGGCGATCAGCTGCGCGTACTGGGCGCCGAAGTCGACGACGAGGACGGGACGTTGGGAGGTCTCTGTGGCTTCGGTCACCGGGTGCTCTCAGGGGCGGGGGCGGATGCGGGGGCCTCGGCCGCCGCGGCGGCTTCGCGTTCGGCGAGGTAGCGTCGCACCTCGCGGGCGACCCGCACTTCGAGGAAGAACGACAGCAGGGGCACGATGCCGCCGAGCGCGAGGAGCAGGAACCGGCGGAAGGGCCAGCGCATGAGGCTCCAGACCCGGAAGCACGCGAACAGGTACACGACGTAGAACCAGCCGTGAGCCACGAGGATGAACAGCGAGATGTTGAAGCCGTCGCCGGTCGAGATCATCTCGCACGTCGTGCTGCCGGGGATGAACAGCGAATACCACTGGCATTCGGGGCCGGCGATGACGGTCGCGAACCACAGGAACCCGCCCGACCCGCCGGCGAAGAGCTCGAGGTGCAGCGGGGTGTACTTGAGGATCATCTCGGCCACGAGCAGCAGCAGCCCGACGCCGGTGATGATCGACGCGACCTGGTAGAACTTCAGCGCTCCGCGGATCGCCGGAAACGAGGCGAGGCGGGGGGCGGGCATGGTGTCCATTCTACCGCCGGGCGGCCGCATGCCGTGCCCGGTCGGTGCACTCGGGCCGGGATGCCGCGCGCGCCGAGAAACCACCGTTCGCGCCAGACACACCGCAACGCGTGCGGTTTCGCGCGAACGCTGGTTTGCCGGGCGCGGGCGCGGCCCGATGCGGCCGGGTGAGGATCCGCAGCCGGATCAGGAGGGCACCCCCACCCGCGCCCGGCCCACGCGCAGCATGGCCACCGCGATGAGCCCCGCGATCACCGCCAGCCCCAGCAGACCCGCCGCGGCCGCCGCGAGCGAGAGCGCGCCCAGCCATCCCGCGAGCGGATACCCGATCAGGAAGCACGCGTGCGACAGAGAGAACTGCGCCGTGTAGACGAGGCTGCGATTGTGCTCCGTGGATGCCGCGAGCAGCAGCCGCGCGGAGGGCGTGCCGATCAGCGAGGTCCCCGCCCCCAGCACGGCCCACGCCCCGAGCAGGAGCGGCCAGCCGGCGCCGGCGGCATCCGGCACCAGGGTGAGCACCAGCGTCGCGGCGAGCCCCGCCACGACCGTCAGCCCTCCCGTGGTCATGGGGCCGATGATCCCCCAGCGCTCGACGATGCGGGGCACGTTCAGCGCCATCAGCAGCGACCCGCCCCCGTACGCGGCGTAGGTGAGCGCGAGCGCGCTGTCGTCGAGCTGCAGCACGCTCTTGACGTACACGACGCTGTTCACCAGCACGAGCGCCGTGCCCGCGGCGACGACGAAGTTCATCCCCAGCAGAAAGCGCAGCCTGCGGGCGCGCGCGAACACCCGCACGCCCTCGGTCGTGCGCCGCCAGAACGTCGAGTCCGGCGGTGGAGCGGTTGGTGCGGGCACGCGCGTCGACAGCACCAGCAGAGCCGAGACCGCGAAGCCCAGCACCGTGCCCGCGAAGAGGTTGCTGTAGCTGACGATCGCGAGCAGGGCGGCGGCGATCATCGGGCTGACGATCGCCTCGAGGTCGTACGCGAGCCGCGAGAGCGAAAGCGCCTTGGTGTACTCGCGCTCGTCGGGGAGGATCTGCGGGATCGTCGACTGGAACGCCGGGGTGAAGGTGGCCGAGGCCGACTGCAGCACGAAGATCAGCACGTACACCTGCCACACCTCGGTGACGAAGGGCAGCCCGAGGGCGGTGGCGGCGCGCACGACGTCGGCTCCCACCAGCACCGCCTTGCGCGGCAGCCGGTCGACCGCGGCGGCGACGATCGGCGCGACGGCGACGTAGGCGACCATCTTGATCGTGAGGGCGGTGCCGAGCACGGCGCCCGCGTCGGCCCCGGCCAGGTCGAAGGCCAGCAGACCCAGCGCCACCGTCAGCAGCCCGGTGCCCAGCAGCGCGATCACCTGGGCCGCGAACAGCCGCCGGTAGGGCGCGACGCTCAGGACCGAGAGCAGGCCGGTCATTGCCCGCCGCGGTGGTGCGCCGGCACATCGTCGACGGCGTGCTCGGCCTGCAGCAGGGCCTCGCGCACGACCCGCACGGCGTGCTCGTCGACGAGCGAGTAGAACGCGCGGTTGCCGTCCTGCCGCACGGCGACCATGCGCGCCCAGCGCAGCTTGGCCAGGTGCTGCGAGACCGCGGCGGGCGGGCGATCGACGATGTCGGCCAGGTTGTTCACCGACAGCTCCCCGCCGTGCAGCGCGAGCAGGATGCGCACCCGCGTCGCATCCGAGAGCAGCCGGAACACCTCGACCGCCACGTCGACGTACGTACTATCGGGCGCGAGGTTATCCGGATGCGTATCTGCGTGCATGCGTAGATAGTAGTACGAACGAACGCACGTGGGAGAACCACCGTGGCCGCGGCTGGCCGGCTGGCCGGCTGGCTGGCTGGCTGGCTGCGGTCACGGCATCCACGACGCCGCGCGACACGAGGACTATCGCGCGACACGAGGGCTCCGGCGCCCGAATCGTCCTCGCGCCGCGCGCAAGTCCTCGCGCGAGGCTGGTGGGGCCAGCGTGGGCGGGCTGGGGCCGCACGCGGCTGGGCAGGGCACGGCGCAGCAGGGCGCGGCGTGGCCGGGCAGGGCGCAGCAGGGCGCGGCACGGCGCAGCAGGGCGCGGCAGGCGCGCAGCGCGGCCGGGGCGCGCGATGCCTCAGGATGCCGCCGGCTCGGCGTCCTCGGCATCCTCGAGCTCTTCGAGCTCCTTCTCCCACGCGTCCCGCGCCAGGCGATACCAGAGGTAGAAGGCGAAGCCCGCGAAGACGACCCACTCGATCGCGTAGAACACATTGAGCCAGTTGACCGGCGACGCCGCCTCGGGCGCCCACGACGCGATCGGGTCGAGATCGACGCCGGCCTGGGGGGCGACGCCGGCGTCGGGTGCGAGCGCCGCGAGGTACGGCCGATACACGTCGAGCCCCTCGATGTCGTGCCACACCCCGAGCAGCGCGGCCGGCGACATCCGCGTCATCACGTGCGGGTCGGCGCCCGCCGGGGGCAGCCCCGGTCCTTCGTCCGAGATCAGCCGGCCCGTGACCGACGCATAGGCACCCGCGGCGTGCTCGTCGAGAGCGGATGCCGCGGCCTCAGCATCCGCGCGCGTCGGCGCCCACCCGATCGCCACGGCCAGCGACGTCGGCTCGATCGACCCGTCCTCGGGTGTGAACCCGGGATCGGGCTCCCCGATGCGCAGCTGGCCGGTGACCCAGTAGCCCTCGACGCCGTCGTTGTACCGCGAGTCGATCACGACGAAGTCGCCGGGCACCCAGAATCCGCCCGCCTCGACCTGCTGGCCCACGAGGGGCTCGGGCAGGTATGCGCCCGGCTCGATCACCTCGGCGAGCGGCTGCACCTCCTCGGTCGCGCCCGGCGGCGGCGGGTCGGTGTCGATCGCCCGGTCGAGCTGCCACTGCCCCAGCCACGCGAACGCGGCGGCCACGAGCAGCGACAGCGCCAGCAGCGCCAGCCAGCGCGGACGCAGCATGACCTCGCGCAGCGTGGGCGGAAAGATCTGCTCGCCGCGCGGCTCCGTGCCGGCATCCGCCCCGGGCTCGGGACCGGTCACGATCGGCCTGGCCTCGACGTCATCTGTGCCCGTACGGCGCCACGACGATCTCGACGCGCTGGAACTCCTTGAGGTCGGAATACCCCGTCGTCGCCATCGACTTGCGCAGCGCGCCGATCAGGTTGGCGGTGCCGTCGGCCACCGGCGCCGGCCCGTACAGGATCTCTTCGAGCGGCCCCACGGCATCCACGCGCACGCGGTGTCCGCGCGGCAGCTTGGGGTGGTGCGCCTCGGGGCCCCAGTGGCAGCCCTGGCCCGGTGCATCCGTCGCGCGCGCCAGCGCGACGCCGAGCATCACGGCATCCGCCCCCATCGCGAGCGCCTTCACCACGTCGCCCGCCGTGCCGACGCCACCGTCGGCGATGACGTGCACGTAGCGTCCGCCCGACTCGTCGAGGTAGTCCCGGCGCGCTCCCGCGACGTCGGCGACCGCCGTCGCCATGGGGGCGTGGATGCCGAGGGTCACGCGGGTGGTCGATGCGGCCCCGCCGCCGAACCCGACCAGCACGCCCGCCGCACCGGTGCGCATGAGGTGCAGGGCGGCGGTGTAGGTCGCCGCTCCCCCGACGATGACGGGCACGTCGAGGTCGTAGATGAACTTCTTGAGGTTCAGCGGCGCGGCCTGCGACGAGACGTGCTCGGCCGACACCGTCGTGCCCCGGATGACGAACAGGTCGACGCCGGCGGCCACGACCGTCTCGTAGAGGTCCTGTGTGCGCTGCGGGGTCAGCGAGCCCGCGACGGTGACGCCGGCCTCGCGGATCTCGGCCAGGCGCTGGGTGACCAGGTGCGGCTTGATCGGCTCGGCGTAGGCCTCCTGCATGCGGCGCGTGACGTCGCCGTCATCGAGCGAGGCGATCTCGGCCAGCAGCGGCTCGGGGTCCTCGTAGCGCGTCCACAGACCCTCGAGGTCGAGCACGCCGAGCCCGCCGAGCTGACCGAGCATGATGGCCGTGCGGGGGCTGACGACCGAGTCCATCGGCGCGCCGAGCACCGGGATGCCGAATTGGAAGGCGTCGATCGACCATGCGGTCGAGACATCCTCGGGGTTGCGGGTGCGGCGCGAGGGCACCACCGCGATGTCATCGAACGTGTAGGCGCGACGAGCGCGCTTGGCGCGGCCGACCTCGATCTCCATGGTCACCGCCCCAGCCTACCCGGCGTGCGGCGGGGCACCCCCAGGCGCGGCGTCCTGCCCCTCGGGCGTGCGCGTGATGCGCGCGAGCAGCGTCGTGATCGGCCCGCTGAACCAGTACGCGAGAAAGCCCCACGAGCCGATCCACGGCGAGACACCGGCGGCGATGCCCCCGCAGATGACCGCCGCGAGCCCGCCGAGTCCCACCAGACGCGTCTCGCTCTCGGGCTGGTCGCGCAGCAGGTGACCGCCACGGGATGCCGCCCACCGCCACGAGAGGTGCCCGAACAGCGCCGCGAAGAAGAAGTTGATGGGCAGCAGCATCCGCCCCGCGTACCAGTCGAAGTAGTCGGCCGCGAGGCTGGTGGTGAACGGGATCAGCACGATGAACAGCAGCCGCGCGTTGTTCAGCCACAGCAGCACCGTGTCGACCCGCACGATGTCGCGGAACTGGCGCAGGTGGATGACCCACAGCATGCTCAGCAGCCAGAAGCTGATGACGAAGCCGACGATGTTCTGGCTCATGTCGCCGAGCGCCTGCCACAGCTGCCCGTCGCTGTCGATCTTGCCGATGGAGTCGGCCGTCAGATCGAGCACCAGCAGGGTCGCGGCGATCGCGAAGACCGCGTCGGTGTAGGCCTCGGTGCGGGTCGTCGCCATGGTGGCGTCGGGCTTGGGGGACCTCGGCATGGCGCCAGGCTATCGGGGCTCGCCGCTGCGCGCCTACCCGCCGTGTGCCGCGCGCCTACCGGCGGTAGTTCGGCGCCTCGACCACGAGCTGCACGTCGTGGGGGTGCGACTCCTTCAGTCCGGCCGCGGTGATGCGCACGAAGCGGCCCTTGCTCTTGAGCTCGTCGATCGTGCGGGCGCCGACGTAGAACATCGACTGCCGCAGGCCCCCGACCAGCTGGTAGGCGACGGCCGAGACCGGGCCACGGTACGCGACCTGACCCTCGATGCCCTCGGGGATGAGCTTGTCGTCGGTGGGCACGTCGGCCTGGAAGTACCGGTCCTTGGAGTAGGAGGTCTTCTTGCCGCGGGTCTGCAGGGCACCCAGCGACCCCATGCCCCGGTACTGCTTGTACTGCTTGCCGCTGACGAACACGACCTCGCCGGGCGACTCGTCGGTGCCGGCGAACAGCGAGCCGATCATCACCGAGTCGGCGCCCGCGACGATCGCCTTGGCGATGTCGCCGGAGTACTGCAGGCCCCCGTCGGCGATGACGGGCACGCCCGCCTCGCGCGCGGCCAGCGACGCCTCGTAGACGGCCGTGACCTGGGGCACGCCCACGCCGGCGACCACCCGGGTGGTGCAGATCGACCCCGGTCCGACGCCGACCTTGACGGCATCCACCCCGGCGTCGATGAGCGCCTGCGCGCCCTCGCGGGTGGCGACGTTGCCGCCGACGATGTCGATGTGCTCGAACGAGGCGTCGGCCTTGATGCGGCGCACGATGTCGATGACGCCCGCCGACTGGCCGTTGGCGGTGTCGACCACCAGCATGTCGACCCCGGCGTCGCGCAGCGCCTCGGCCCGCTGCCAGGCGTCGCCGAAGAAGCCGATGGCCGCCCCCACGCGCAGGCGGCCGTGCTCGTCCTTGGTGGCGAGCGGATACTTCTCGCTCTTGTCGAAGTCCTTGATCGTGATGAGCCCGGCGAGCTTGCCGGCGTCGTCGACGAGGGGCAGCTTCTCGACCCGGTGCTTGGCAAACGTGGCGATCACGTCGTTGGCGCTGATGCCGACGGGGCCGGTGATCAGGCCGGTGCTCGTCATCACGTCGCGCACGAGCGTGGTCTGGCGCTCGAAGCCCGACACGAAGCGCATGTCGCGGTTGGTGACGATGCCGACGAGATAGCCCTCGCCGTCGATGACAGGCAGGCCCGAGATGCGGTACTGCGCGCAGAGCGCGTCGACCTCGTCGACCGTCGTGTCGGGGGTCGTGGTGATCGGGTCCGAGATCATGCCCGACTCGCTGCGCTTGACGCGGTCGACCTGTGCCGCCTGGTCCTCGACCGACAGATTGCGGTGCAGGATGCCGATGCCGCCCTCCCGCGCGATCGCGATCGCCATGCGCGCCTCGGTGACGGTGTCCATCGCGCTGGTCAGCAGCGGGGTCGCGACCGTGATGCGGCGGGTGACGCGCGACGAGGTGTCGGCCTCACTCGGGATGACGTCGGTGTGGCCGGGAAGCAGCATCACATCGTCGTAGGTCAGACCGACGAAACCGAACGGGTCGTGCTCGTGCATGGGGGCTCCTCCTGCGGGTGGGGCGGGCGACGCGACGTAACCGGGGAGAAAGACCGATCCGTCCCCTGATTCTACGTCCGACAGGCGGTCGGAATTCCCGCCCGCGCTCAGGTGATCGCGCCGACGTCGGAGGGGCCGCGGCGGCGCCGGGAGTAGAGCACCGAGTCCACGCTCAGCACGGTCAGGGCGACCCAGACGAGGGCGAAGCCGATCCACCGCTCGAGCGGCATGGGCTCGCCGAGCAGGAACGCGCCGGTGACGAACTGCAGGATCGGCGCGACGAACTGCAGCAGCCCGATGACCGTCAGCGGCACCCGGCGGGCCCCCGCGGCGAAGAACAGCAGCGGGGTCGCCGTCGCCACCCCCGCGAGCGAGAGCAGCACGGCGTGCGACAGTCCGGCCGAGCCGAGCGTGAGCCCCGTAGTCAGCGACACCGCGACGAGCTGCCCCACAGCGACCGGCATGAGCCAGAACGATTCGAGGGTGAGGCCGCTGACGGCATCCACCTGCGGGCCGATCTGCTTCTTGATCAGGCCGTAGACGCCGAACGCGCACGCCAGCGTCAGTGCGATCCAGGGGAACGCGCCGTACCCGACCACGATGACGCCGACGGCGAGAGCGGTGATCGCGATCGAGATCCACTGCGTCGGGCGCAGGCTCTCGCGCAGCACGAGCACGCCGAGCAGCACCGTGATGATCGGGTTGATGAAGTAGCCCAGGCTCGTCTCGATCACGTGGCCGGTGAGCGTGGCGACGAGGAAGACCTGCCAGTTGACGTAGATCACGACGCCGGCCAGGGCCGTCCACCCCAGCAGGCGCGGCTGCCGCACGATGCGCCCGAAGGAGCGCCACGTGCGGGTCACGCTGAGCAGCACGACGCAGAAGACCAGCGAGAGCACGATGCGCCACGCGACGATCTCCCACGGCCCGGTCGGGGCCAGCGTGAGGAAGTACAGCGGCAGAAAGCCCCACAGCAGGTACGCCGTGAACGCGTAGACCCCGCCGAGGGCCTTCTCGCGAGCCGCATCCGGCGCGGGGGATGCCGAGCCGCCTGACGCGGAGCCGGATGCGGGCGGAACGGGGGCGTGCGTCACCGACTCAGGCTAGCCCGCGCTCGCGGGTGCGGCGCCGGGGCACGACGAAGGGCCCGGTGCCGAAGCATCCGGGCCCTTCTTGCGTCAGTCGATCAGCGAACGACGACGGCGAGGACGTCGCGCGCCGAGAGCACGAGGTACTCGTCGGAGCCGAACTTGACCTCGGTGCCGCCGTACTTGCTGTAGAGCACCCGGTCGCCGACCGAGACGTCGAGCGGAACGCGGTTGCCGTTGTCGTCGATACGGCCGGGGCCCACCGCGACGACCTCGCCCTCCTGGGGCTTCTCCTTCGCGGTGTCGGGGATGACCAGACCACTGGCCGTCGTCTGCTCGGCCTCGACCTGGCTGATGACGATGCGGTCCTCGAGCGGCTTGATGGAAACCGTCACGGTCTACCTCTTTCTTGATCCAAGACTCGTTAGCAAACTCGCCGTGAGAGTGCTAACTGACAGTGTAGGCAACGCCTGGCACTCCCGCAACGCGAGTGCCAACTTCGGCGGATGCTGGTGGGCCTTGCCACCGTAGGGTGAACGGGTGGACATGTCCGAACTCACGGCCCTGCTGACGCCCGAGGGACTGCGGCTGCTCGATGCGGCCGAGCCTGTGCGCTCGTCCGCCGATGTCGCCCGGCAGGTGACCCGGCTGCGCGCGGCGGGCCACTCCCCCGACCTCGTCTCGGCGGTGGTGGGCCAGGCACGGCTGCGCGAGCGGGGCCGCGCCAAGTTCGGCGAGATCGCCGAGCGGATGCTGTTCACGCGGGCGGGGCTCGAGCAGGCCACGCGCCTCGGGGTCGCGACCCTGCACGCGCGACGCTTCCGCGACGCCGGCTTCGAGTCCGTCGCCGACCTCGGCTGCGGCATCGGCGGCGACGCGACCGGTTTCGCCGGCCTCGGCCTGCGGGTGCTCGCGGTCGAGGCCGACGAGGTCACCGCCGCGATCGCCGCCTACAACCTCGCCGCCTTCGGCGACGCCGCCCGCGTCGTGCACGGCCGCGCGGAGCAGACCGATCTCGGTGACGTGGATGCCGTCTGGCTCGACCCGGCGCGCCGCACCGCGGGGCACACCGAGACCCGGCGCCTCGCCGACGCCGACGACTACTCCCCCTCGCTCGAGGTTGCGCTGCGCATCGCCCGCGAACGCCCGGCCGGCATCAAGCTGGGCCCGGGGCTGGACCGCGGCCTCATCCCCGACGACGTCGAGGCGCAGTGGATCACGGTCGACGGAACGACGCTCGAGGTCGTGCTCTTCTCCGGATCCCTTGCCCGACCCGACGTGCGCCGCGCGGCGCTGGTGGTGACCGCCGATGGCGCGCACGAGCTGACCGCGCCCGCCGACACCGACGACGAGCCGGTGCGCGAGCTGGGCGCCTTCGTGCACGAGCCCGCGGGGTCGGTCATCCGCGCACGCCTCGTCGGCGACGTCGCCCGCGCGCTCGAGGCGGGACCGGTGGCGCCGGGCATCGCCTACCTGACCGGGGATGCCGGGGTGACGAGCCCGTTCGTGTCGACCTTCCGGGTGCGCGAGACACTGCCCGCCGATGTGAAGAAGCTCGGGCGGGCGCTGCGCGAGCGCGGCATCGGCACGCTCGAGATCAAGAAGCGGGGCATCGACGTCGACCCCGCGATGCTGCGCCCGAAGCTGGGGCTGCGCGGCGACGAGGCGGCGACCCTGCTGCTGACCCGCATCGGCTCGGCGCGCGTGGCGATCCTCGCCGACCGCGTCTGAGCGCGGCCCCGGGGTTGCTCAGCCGAACAGGGCGCCCTGCGTCGCGGCCCAGCCGATCCAGATCGCGCTGTAGACGAGGGAGAGCGCTCCGAGCGTCAGCGCCCACCACGCCACCCGGCGGCTCTCCTCGGGCCGGCGCAGCGCGACGACCGCCGTGACCACAGCGACCATCCCGATCGGAAAGCCCCAGCCGACGAAGAACGAGGCGAACAGGCCGGCGATGGCCGCGGCGAGCGCCCACGCCGCCGCCGACCGGCGCGGGCGCGGCGGGGGCGGCCCCCAGTGCAGCACCACATCGCGGTCTTCGGGGAAGGGCACGGGCCCCGTTTCGACGTACTCCCGGGGCCGGGGCCGGGGCGGGTAGTCGGGCGCGGCGCGCTCCCGGCGCGCATCGGGCTCGGGGTGCGCGGCGGGCTCCGGCCGGGAGTCGGTCACGGCGTCGTCCCCCGCGCCGCCACCTGGATCTCGGTGACCGGCAGCGTCGAGTCGGCGCCGAACGCGAGGGTCGAGGGCTCGCGTCCCGACATGATCAGCTCGGCGGCGAGCGCCGCGATCATCGCACCGTTGTCGGTGCACAGCGACAGCGGCGGAATGCGCACTGTCACACCCGCGGCATCCGCCCGCGCCAGCGCCACCTCGCGCAGCCGGCGGTTGGCGATCACCCCGCCGCCCAGCAGAAGGCGGGGCACGTCGTGGCGCGCGCACGCGTCGAGGGCCTTCGTGACCAGCACGTCGACGACGGCCTCGCGGAACGACGCGGCGACATCCGCGACCGGCACCGGTTCGCCCGCGGCCTGACGCTGCTCGATCCAGCGGGCCACGGCGGTCTTGAGGCCCGAGAACGAGAAGTCGTAGCGGTGCGCCGCCATGTCGCTCGCGCGCGAGAGCCCGCGCGGAAACCGGATGGCCTGCGGGTCGCCGGATGCCGCGGCACGGTCGATCTCGGGCCCCCCGGGGTAGGGCAGGCCCAGGATGCGCGCGACCTTGTCGAACGCCTCGCCCGCGGCGTCGTCGACGGTTTCGCCGAGCATCTCGACGTCGCCGGTGAGATCGCGCACGAGCAGCAGCGAGGTGTGCCCGCCGCTGACCAGCAGCGCGACGGTCGGGTACTCCAGCGGCTCCGCCTCGGCATCCAGGATGTCGGCGGCGATGTGCCCGACGAGGTGGTTCACGGCGTAGAGCGGCCGCTCGAGCGCGACCGCGAGGGCCTTGGCCGCGCCGACACCGACCATGAGGGCTCCGGCCAGGCCGGGGCCGGACGTGACGGCGACAGCATCCACATCGGCGAGACTCACCCGCGCCTCAGCGAGGGCGGACTCGATCGCCGGCTGCAGCGCCTCGAGGTGCGCGCGGGCGGCGACCTCGGGCACGACACCGCCGAAGCGGGCGTGCTCGTCCATGCTGCTCGCGATCGTGTTGCTGAGCAGGGTGCGCCCACGCACGATGCCGATGCCGGTCTCGTCGCAGCTCGTCTCGATCCCGAGCACGAGGGGGTCGGTGCGGTTCATCCGGTGCTCCCCTCCGCGGGCTCGGCGGGCCCGGGTGTATCGGGCGTCGGAGATGCGCCGGGGGTCGGATGCTTCGGCGCGCTGTTCTCCGACGCTGGGCTCATGTCCGACCCCGGATGCACCGTGCCGGCCGCGAGCCACGCCCGAAGGTTGAGCTTCATCACGACGGCGTCGACGCCGTCGGGCTGGTAATACCGCGGGCGGCGGCCGATCTCGGTGAAGCCTTCCGAGGCGTAGAGCGCCTGCGCGACCGGGTTGTCGGCGCGCACCTCGAGGAACACCTCCCGCGCGAGCCGCCCGGCCGCCTCGTGCAGCAGCGCGCGCAGCAGCATCCGACCCTGCCCCCGGCCCCGGGCGCTCTCGGCGAGCGCGATGGTCTGGATGTCGGCATCCCGGGCTCCCTGCGGCGCACGCACGCCCCCGTAGCCCACGAGCGAGCCGTCATCCGCGTCGGCGACGAGGTAGCGGCCGTGCGGGGAGTCCAGCTCGTCGCGCATCATCTGCTCCGACCAGGCGTCGGTCGGGAACGAGGCGTTCTCGAGCGCCATGATCGCGGGCAGGTCGGCCTGCTCGGCGGTGCGCAGCCTCACGCGCTCACCCGCTTCGGGATGTGCCCCAGGGTCACGTCGGGCGCGCGCAGATAGAGGGGCTCGGATGCCGCGGGCACGGCATCCGTGGCGATCAGCGCCGCAGCGACCCGGCCGACGGCCGCGGGCGCGATGGTGGCGACGTCGACGCGCGCCGCGCCGCGCGGCGCGAGCGCGGCGTCGAGGTCGTCGCGGGGGCTGAGGGCGGGTTCGGTGAGCCGCACCGGGATGCCGTCGGCGCCGATGCCGGAGTAGAGCGTGTACGCCAGCTCGCGGCGCCGCGCGTCGGTGACGATCGCCAGCGGGTACGCCCGTGCGGTGTCGTCGTGGGCGAGCGCCGCGGCGTCGTGGCTGACGACCGGGACGACCGGGATGCCGCGGGCCAGCGCGAACGCGCGCGCGGCGGCGACGCCGATGCGCAGGCCGGTGAACGGACCGGGGCCCATGCCCGCGGCGACATGCGTGAGGTCGGCCGGGGCGATGCCGGCCTGCGCCAGCGCCCGCTCGAGCAGATCGCCGATGATCTCGGCATGGCCGAGCGGATCGTCGGTCGTGGCCTCGCCCGCCACCCGGCCGTCGAGACCGACGACGGCGACGCCCGAACCGAGCGAGGTGTCGATGGCGAGGATCACGCCCTCCAGCGTAGCCGCGGCGCCTACGGCCGCAGCGAGACCGTGACGATGCGCGGGGCGTCGGCATCGAGCTCGTCGGCGTCGAGGTCCCCGGCATCCGCCCCGGCCGCGGCATCCGCCCCACCGCCGACGGGGCGCTCGATCTCGATCTCCCACCACAGCTCGCCGAGCGCATCGGCCATGCCGCGGCCCCACTCCACCACGACGACGGAGCGCTGCGCGTCGATGTCGAGGTCGTCGAGCTCGAGGGCCGATCCCAGCCGATACGCGTCGGCGTGCACCAGGGGCGGGCCGCCGACGAGCGAGGGATGCGTGCGGGCGATCACGAACGTGGGGCTCTGCACGGGTCCGCGCACGCCGAGGCCCTCGGCGATGCCCCGGGTGAGCGTCGTCTTGCCGGCACCGAGCGGACCGGTCAGCACCACGAGATCGCCCGCGGCGAGCCCCTCCCCGATGCGGCGGCCGAGGGCGTGCATCGCGGCCGCGTCGGCGATGTCGTGCCGGCCGAGCACCGCCTCGGGCACGCTCACGACGACGCCTGCCGTCGCGGCACCCGTGCCCCGATCCGCGTGACGATGTCGTAGTTGATGGTGCCGGCGGCATCCGCCCATTCGGTCGCCGCGGGCACGCCGAGCGTGGGGTCGCCGAAGAGCACGACCTCGTCGCCGACGGCCACCGGGGCGTCGCCGACGTCGACGACGAACTGGTCCATCGCGACGCGGCCGGCCACCGTGAAGCGGCGCCCTCCGATCGTGACCGGTCCCGCGCCCGATGCCTGCCGCGGCACGCCGTCGGCGTAGCCCAGCGGAACGAGCGCGAGCGTCGTGGCCCGCGGCGTGCGGTAGTCGTAGCCGTACGACACGCCCTGGCCGGCGGGCACGCGACGCACCGCGGCGACGGCGGCGCGCAGGGTCATGGCCGGGCGCAGGCCGAGCTCGCCCGACGACCTGTCGGCGAAGGGCGACAGCCCGTAGATGCCGATGCCCACCCGGATGCAGTTCATGCGCGCCTCGGGCCGGTCGATCGCGGCCTCGGTCGCCGCAAGGTGGCGCAGCGGCGGGTTCAGACCGGCGGATGCCGCGGCGATCACGCCCCGCTCGAACGCCCGGGTCGCGGCCAGATCGTCGTCGACGCCGGCGTTGGAGAGGTGGCTGAAGATGCTGACCACCCGCACCTTGCCGAGCCGCTCGAGACGCGCGGCCTCGGCGAAGACCACCGGCTGGTCTTCGGGTGCGATGCCGTTGCGCGAGAGCCCCGTCTCGATCTTGAGGTGCACCGACACGGGCCGGTCGATGGATGCTGCGTCGGCGGCCTGCAGCAGCTGGTCGAAGCTCGAGACCCCGATCTCGATGTCGCACACGGCGGCCTCGGCGAACGACACCCCCGGCGCATGCAGCCACGCGACGACGGGGGCGACGATGCCCGCGCGCCGGAGCGCCAGCGCTTCGCCGATGTCGGCCACGCCCAGCCGGGTGGCCCCGCCCTCGAGCGCCGCGCGGGCGGCGCGCACGGCGCCGTGCCCGTAGCCGTCGGCCTTGACGACCGCGATCAGCTCGTCCACTCCGGCGAGCCGTCGCAGGTGGCGCGTGTTCGCCGCGATGGCGCTCGTGTCGATGACGGCCTCACGCATGGTGCCGGGCGGCATCGTGTTCGACGTGCGCTCCATCAGCGCTCCTCCCATGCCGCGCCCGCGAACCGCATGTGGAACCGCGGATCGGCCGCGACCGCGGCATCCGCCGGCAGGCCGTCGCTCGCCGCGGCGGGCTTCCCCGCGGCGTCCCCCGCAGCATCCCCCACCGGCCCGCCGGTCGCCAGGGAATGTCGGGTCGACCCGCCGGAGACGACAGAATCCGGCGACTCGTCGGGGGTGACGGTCTCGGCGACGACGTAGGCGATCGCGAAGCCCGCGTCGTGGCTCATCGACAGGTGGATGCCGGTGATCCCGCGATCGGCGACGACCTGCGCCGTCGATCCGGCGAGCGTGAACCACGGCCGGCCCGACTCCTCGGGCGTGACCTCGATCTCGGTCCAGTGCACGCCGTCCGACCCGCCGAGTGCCTTGATCAGCGCCTCTTTGGCGGCGTAGCGCGCGGCGAGCGACCGGGGCCGCAGGCTGCGCTCGGCGACGGAGAACAGCCGCTCCAGCAGCCGCGGGGTGCGCTCGAGGGTGCGCTCGAACCGCGGGATATCGACCAGGTCGACCCCGATCCCGACGATCACTTGCGCACTCCCGACATCACCTCGCCACCCTATCCCGGCGCTTCGCCGGGCCGGCGGCGGCGCCCCGCGCCCGCACGCCCCCGCTCCCGCTCCCGCTCCCGCTCCACGCGGCGCTCCGCTGTCGCACATCGACCCGCCGACGCGCCCCCACCGTCGATTCGCGACAGCGGAGCGGTGGAACGGGGCGGGAGGGAGACGCAGCGACGAGGCTCGCGCGTCAAGTCCCTTTCGCCCCTGCGCCGCACACGCGAGACTCGCCGCACCGCAAACGAGGAGGAAGACATGACCGATCCCCGTGCCCACACCGACCACCGCTCCGTCGCCATGATCGTCGGCAGCGTCTCCGAACCGTCGCTGAACGCCCGCTTCGGCGACGCCCTCGCGCGACTGGCTCCCCGCGCGGGCCTGACGATCACCACGGTGCCGATCGACGGGCTGCCGTTCTTCGGCGCCCACCTGCAGAAGGCCGAGGACTATCCCGACGTGGGACGCGAACTCAAGGATGCCGTCGACGGCGCCGACGGGCTGCTCGTCGTGACCCCCGAGTACAACCGGTCCATCCCCGGCGTGCTCAAGAACGCCGTGGACTGGCTGTCGCGGCCGGTGGGCGAGAGCTCGTTCCCCGGCAAGCCGACCGCCGTCATCGGCACGAGCAAGGGCGTCATCTCCACCGCCGTGGCGCAGGCCCACCTCAAGTCGATCCTCGCCTCGCAGGGCGCGAACCTGGTCGGCTCGCCCGAGGCGTACATCCGCTACAGCGAGGGCCTGGTCGACGACGAGGGGAACGTGACCGACGCCGACACCGAGGGGTTCCTGCTCACGTTCCTGCGTGCGCACCGCGCGCTCATCGACGCGCTCGACGAGGGCTGAGCACCGAGCGTTTCGTCTCGTCGCTGCGCTCCTCGCTCAACGACCGCGCGAGACGGGCGTTGAGCGAGCGCAGCGAGACGAAACGCCCTCGACGGCGCCTATTCGACCGTGACCGACTTGGCCAGGTTGCGGGGCTGATCGACGTCGAGCCCCTTGGATGTCGAGAGCGCCATCGCGAAGATGTGCAGCGGCACCACCGCGAGCAGCGGCTCGAACAGCGGCCCGGCGAGCGGGATGCGCAGCACCTCGTCGGCCTTCGGCAGCACCGCGGCGTCGCCCTCTTCGGCGATGGCGATGACGCGGGCGCCGCGGGCGCGGATCTCTTCGATGTTCGACACGACCTTGGCGTGCAGCAGTGCCGACTCGCGCGGCGAGGGCACGATCACGATCACCGGCTGCCCGGGCTCGATCAGCGCGATGGGACCGTGCTTGAGCTCGCCGGCGGCGAACCCCTCGGCGTGGATGTACGCGAGCTCCTTGAGCTTGAGCGCGCCCTCCATCGCGATGGGGTAGCCGACGTGGCGGCCGAGGAAGAGCACCGAGCGCGTGTCGGTCATCCAGTGGGCCAGCTGCTCGATGCGGGTCTGCTCGCGCTCGATGATGGTGCTGATCTTCTCGGGCACCGCCTCGAGTTCGGCGACCAGCCCGGCCGAGGCCGCGGCATCCAACTCCCCGCGCACACGCCCCACGTGCATCGCGAACAGATACAGCGCCGTGATCTGGGCGACGAACGCCTTGGTCGAGGCGACCGCGACCTCGGGGCCGGCGTGCGTGTAGACGATCGCGTCGGATTCCCGCGGGATCGTCGCGCCCTGCGTGTTGCAGATCGACACCGTGCGCGCCCCGCGCTCGCGGGCGTACTTGACGGCCATGAGCGTGTCCATCGTCTCGCCCGACTGGCTGATCGACACCACGAGGGTGTCGGGCCCGATGACGGGGTCGCGGTAGCGGAACTCGTGCGCCAGCTCGACGTCGACGGGCACGCGCGCCCACTGCTCGATCGCGTACTTGCCCACCGCACCGGCGTAGGCGGCGGTGCCGCACGCGACGACGATCACGCGCGAGATCCTGGTGAACGCGTCATCGAGCGGCTCGAGCTCGCCGATGACGACGCCGGCGTCGTGGATGCGGCCGAGCAGCGTGTTGCGCACCGCCTCGGGCTCTTCGGCGATCTCCTTGGCCATGAAGGACGACCAGCCGCCCTTGTCGGCGGCCGAGGCATCCCACGTCACCTCGAATGGTTCGACGTCCACGGCCTGCCCGGCGAAGTCGGTGACGGTGACGGCCTGGGGCGTGATCGCCACGATCTGGTCCTGCCCGATCGCAAGCGCGCTGCGTGTGTGCTCGACGAAGGCGGCCACGTCGGAGCCGAGGAAGTTCTCGTCCTTGCCGAGCCCGATCACCAGCGGCGAGTTGCGGCGCGCACCCACCACGAGCCCCGGGTGGTCCTCGTGCATCGCCAGCAGCGTGAAGGCACCCTCGAGCCGGCCGACCACGCGTCGAAACGCCTCGGTCAGGTCGCCCTCGGCATCGCGGTAGGCACGACCCAGCAGCACGGCCGCCACCTCGGTGTCGGTCTCGCTGTGGAACGTGCAGCCGGCGGCGACCAGCTCGGACTTGAGCTCCGAGAAGTTCTCGATGATGCCGTTGTGGATGACGGCGAGCCTGTCGTCGTCGGCCAGGTGCGGGTGGGCGTTGTCGTCGGTCGGGCCCCCGTGCGTGGCCCAGCGGGTGTGGCCGATGCCGGTGGTGCCGTCGGCGAGCGCCGTGGCCTCGAGGTCGTCGCGCAGCACGCCGAGCTTGCCGGCGCGCTTGCGCATGCCGAGGTCGCCGTCACCGTCGATCACCGCGATGCCGGCGGAGTCGTAGCCGCGGTACTCGAGCCGTGCCAGACCGGCGAGCAGGATGGCTTGGCTCGGCCGCGGGCCGACGTATCCGACGATTCCACACATGGGCACAATCCTAAGCGCCGGATGCTGGACGACCCGTCCGTGGCCCGTCAGAGCTTGCGCAGCAGCACGCTCTCGACGTTGTGATCCTGCCCCTTCTGCAGCACCAGGTTGGCGCGGTGCCGGGTGGGCAGCACGTTCTCGACGAGGTTGGGCATGTTGATGTCGTTCCAGTACCCGAGGGCGGTCGTGACCGCCTCTTCGTCGGTCAGATGCGCGAAGGTGTTGAAGAACGACGTCGGGTTGGCGAACGCCCCGGCCCGGAGCGTGAGGAAGCGGTCGACGAACCACCGCTCGATGTGGGCGGTGTCGGCATCCACGAAGATCGAGAAGTCGAACAGGTCCGACACGGCGATGTCGTTCGGCGCCGGCGGCGGCGCGAGCACGTTGAGCCCCTCCACGATGACGACGTCGGGGCGGCGCACCACGACGCTGGCGTCGGGAACGATGTCGTAGCGCAGGTGCGAGTAGAACGGCGCCCGGGCCTCGGCGGCACCGGATTTGACCTCGGTGAGGAACTCGACGAGCGCGCGGCGGTCGTAGGACTCGGGGAACCCCTTGCGTGCCATCAGGCCGCGCCGCTCGAGCTCGGCGTTGGAGAACAGGAATCCGTCGGTCGTGACGAGCTCCACGCGAGGCGTGCCCGGCCACCGGCTCATCAGCTCGCGCAGCAGGCGCGCGATCGTGGACTTGCCGACCGCGACCGACCCGGCGACTCCCACGACGAACGGGGTCGTGGTGTCGGGCTCCTGCAGAAAAGCGCTGGTGTCGGCGCCCAGCCGCTTGTTCGCGTTGGCGTAGAGGCTGAGCAGGCGGCTGAGCGGCAGATACACCTGCCGCACCTCGGCCATGTCGAGCCGGTCGCCGAGCCCCCGCAGCTGCACGATCTCGTTCTCGGTCAGCGGCTGGCTCATGTCAGCCGCGAGGTGCGCCCACTCGCCTCGATCGATCTGGCGGTACGGGCTCGGCGCTATCTCGTCGGCGGGCACGCGCCCATGCTACTCCGGGCGCTGCACGGGCTCCGTCGTCGTTTCGCCGAGTGACGCGCCGGGCGGCGCCGGCGTGCCGCGCACCCCGGTGATCGCGGATTCCACGACCGAGGCGGCGAGCGCGTCGACCACCTGCGCGGGCTGCCACTGCAGCGGCCCGTGGGCGGCGATGTCGGCGAAGCCGTGCACGCTCGCCCAGCACGCCCACTCGGCGTAGGGGCGCCGCGCGGGCTCGAGCGCGCCGGCGTCCACCATCTGATCGAGGGCGTCGAGCAGCAGCTGGAACGGCGCGACCACCTCGTCGTCGATCGTGACGATGCCCTCGCTCGCCGTCTCGTCCTGCGTCTGAAACGCGAGCGAGAACCAGCCCGGCTCGGCCCGGGCGAAGTCGATGTAGGCCAGTCCGATGCGGCGCAGGCGCTCTGTGGCCGCAACCGCGGCGTCGTCGGATGCCGGAGCCGCGGCGATACGCGCGGCGATGGCGCCGGCGAGCTGCTGCTGCGCGCCGTTCGCGACGGCGTGCACGAGCGCGTCGCGATCGGCGAAGTGGCGGTACGCCGCGTTGGGCGAGACGCCGACGGCGCGGGTCAGCTCGCGGAGCGAAAGGGCGTCGACTCCCCCGACGCGGGTCACGCTGAGACCGGCGTCGATGAGGGCCTGCCGCAGGTCACCGTGGTGGTACGCACGGTCGGCCGTCTCGGCCGCGCCCGCATGGCTCCCGACCTCTTGCGTCACGCGACTCCCGGTGTGTACGGTGTGAACATCACGATGTGGACAGCGTCTACTTCTCCCCCATCCTATGTCGGCCGAGGAGGCCCCGTGCCCGAACTGGCGATCGAGACGCACGACCTGGTCAAGGTCTTCGGCAAGAACCGCGCCGTCGACGGCATCGACCTGGCCATCGAGCGGGGCGGCGTGCACGGCTTTCTCGGCCCCAACGGGGCGGGAAAGACGACGACGATCCGCATGCTCGCGACGCTGCTCAAGCCCGACGGCGGCACCGCGCGGGTGCTCGGTCGCGACGTCGTCGCCGACGCCACCGAGGTGCGTCGGCGCGTGAGCCTGACCGGGCAGTTCGCCTCGGTCGACGAAGACCTCACCGGCCGCGAGAACCTGCGCCTGATCGGGCGCCTGTTCGGCTACACCGGCGGCGGCGCCCGCCGGCGCGCCGACGAGCTGCTGAACGCCTTCGCCCTCGACGAAGCGGGCGACCTGCAGGTCAAGAAGTACTCGGGCGGGATGCGGCGGCGCCTCGACATCGCGGCATCCATCGTCGTGACGCCCGAGCTGCTGTTCCTGGACGAGCCGACGACGGGGCTGGACCCCCGCAGCCGCAACGAGGTGTGGGACATCATCCGCACGATGGTCTCCAGCGGCACGACCGTGCTGCTGACGACCCAGTACCTCGACGAGGCCGACCAGCTCGCCGACCGCATCAGCGTGATCGACCGGGGCACCGTGGTCGCCGAGGGCACCAGCGCGCAGCTGAAGGCGTCGGTGGGATCGGGCTCGGTCATCGTGCGGGTCGTCGAGCACGACGACCGCGAGCAGGCGCGCCGCATCCTGGCGCGGGTGCTCGGCACCGAGCTGGCCGAGATCCGCGAGGAGCGCGACCCGAGCGCCCTGTCGGCCACCGTCGACGACTCGGGCGCGGTGACCGCGGCGCTCACGGCGCTGGAGGATGCCGGCATCCGCCTGGCGCAGTTCTCGCTCGGCCAGCCGACGCTCGACGAGGTGTTCCTCGCGATCACCGGGCACCGGGCCGAGGACGAATCGGACGACGCGGACGCAGAGGAGACCGCCGCATGAGCACGTCGACGACGCAGCAGAAGCAGGAGCCGCCGAACCCGCAGGACCAGCGTGCCGCGATCCTGGCCGCCCTGTCGCAGAACGAGCGGCCGGCCCGGCCGGGCCCCCTCTCGACATCGCTGACGTTCGGCTGGCGCGCGCTGCTGAAGATCAAGCACGTGCCCGAGCAGCTGTTCGACGTGACCGTGTTCCCGATCATGTTCACGCTGATGTTCACCTATCTGTTCGGCGGGGCGCTCGCGGGCAGCGTCGAGGGCTACATCCAGTTCCTGCTGCCGGGCATCATGGTGCAGAGCGTCGTGATGATCACGATGTACACCGGAACGACGCTGCGCACCGACCTCGAGAAGGGCGTGTTCGACCGGTTCCGGTCGCTGCCGATCTGGCGCCCGTCCCCCCTGGTCGGGATGCTGCTGGGCGACGCGGTGCGCTTCGCCCTGGCCTCGGTGGTGATCTCGGCACTCGGGCTGATCATCGGGTGGCGTCCCGAGGGCGGTCTGCCCGGAGTCGTGCTCGGCGTGCTGCTGATCCTCGTGTTCGCGTTCAGCATCGGCTGGGTGTGGACGTTCCTCAGCCTCGTGCTGCGCTCGTCCAACGCCGTGATGGGCGTGAGCATGATGGTGATCATGCCGCTGACGTTCGCGAGCAACATCTTCGTCGACCCGTCGACGATGCCCGGGTGGCTGCAGGCGTTCGTGAACGTGAACCCCGTGTCGCACCTCGTCTCGGCGGTGCGCGACCTGATGGGCGGCACCGCCGTGGGACCCGAGGTCGCCATCACGCTGGTGTGGTCGGTGGGTCTGGTGGTCGTGTTCGGGTCGCTGACGATGATGCGCTACCGCGACGCCCGCTGACGGGGGGCCGCCCCGGCCGTTGAGCGAGCCGCAGGCGAGTCGAAACGCCCACGCGGTAGGGTCTTCAGCGTGCGCCTCGGAGTCCTCGACATCGGCTCGAACACCGTGCATCTGCTGGTGGCCGACGTGCGGCCGGGTGGCCGTCCCCTCGCGGGGACGAGCGACCGCACGGTGCTGCGGCTGATGCGCTACCTGATGCCCGACGGCTCGATCTCGGAAGAGGGAATCGTCGCCCTCGAGGCCGCCGTCACCCAGGCGCGCGAGGTCGCGGACGCCGAGAACGTCGGCGAGCTGCTGGCCACGGCCACCTCGGCCGTACGCGAGGCCACGAACGGCGCCGAGGTGATCGCGCGCATCGAGGCCGCGCTCGGGCAGCCGCTGCAGGTGCTCGGCGGCGAGACCGAGGCCCGCTTCACCTTTCTGGCCGTGCGTCGCTGGTTCGGCTGGTCGGCGGGGCAGATCCTGCTGTTCGACATCGGCGGGGGCTCGCTCGAGCTCGCAGCCGGGGCGGACGAACTGCCGGATGCCGCGGCATCCCTGCCCCTGGGTGCCGGGCGGATGACGGTGGAGTTCCTGCCCGACGACCCGCCGGGCGATGCCGCCGTCGACGCGCTGCGCGAGCACGCCGCGGCACTGCTGAAGCCCGTGGCCGAGCAGTTCGCCGCGCAGCCGCGTCCGGACCACGTGGTGGGGTCGTCGAAGGCGATCCGCTCGCTCGCGAAGCTGGCCGGCTACCCGATGCCCGGCTGGTCGGGCATCGAGCGCATGGTGCTGCCGCGCCGCGAGCTGAAGGCGTGGATCCCCCGGCTCGCGCGCATCCCCGCCGAGGCGCGTCAGGAGCTGCCGGGCATCACCGCCGACCGCACGCTGCAGATCGTCGCGGGCGCCGTGGTGCTGCACCAGGCCATGAAGGCGATGGATGTCGACGAGCTCGAGGTCTCGCCCTGGGCCCTGCGCGAGGGCGTGCTGCTGCGCTACATCGAGTCGCTCGACCGGGGCTGAGGGCGTTTCGACTCGCTGCGCTCGCTCAACGACCGCAGCGCAGCGACGAGACGAAACGGGCTCTTCGCAGTTGAGGGTGTAGTCGGGGGCGCGGGCCAGTTGGCGGAGGGGCGTCGAGGTCTTCCAGGATGGGAGTTCCTACGCTGCCCACCCGGAAGACCTCGACGTGCTCCAAGCTACCTTCGCCGCCCCCTGCCTGACCACGTTCTGCCGGCTCGATGAGCTCGGCCTCGAAGCTGTCGGGCAGCGTCTTGAACCTGATCGTGCGGTGGTCGAGTGCCGCGTCGTGGACCCGGATCCGTGGTGCCGGGAGTGCGGGGCTGAGGGGGTGCTGCGGGACACCGTCACGCGGGCTCTCGCGCATGAGCCGTTCGGGCATCGGCCGACGACGCTGCTGGTGCGGGTCCGCCGGTACCGCTGCGCGCACTGCGGGCGGACGTGGCGGCAAGACACCAGCAAGGCAGCGCCGGCGCGGGCGAAGATCTCCCGCGGCGGCCTCGGGTGGGCGCTGGGAGGAATCGTCATCGATCACCTGACGGTGACGCGTGTCGCCGCCGGTCTCGGGGTGTCGTGGCACACCGCCAACAGCGCGATCCTCACCGAGGGGCGCCGGGCGCTGATCGAGGATCCGGCCCGGTTCGAGGGGGTTACCACGGTCGGTGTCGATGAGCATGTCTGGCGACACACCCGGTTCGGCGACAAGTACGTCACGGTGATCATCGACCTCACCCCCGCGCGGGAGAAGACGGGCCCGGCGCGGCTGTTGGACATGGTCCCGGGCCGGTCGAAGCAGGCCTTCAAGCAGTGGCTCGCTGCCCGCCCGCAGGCCTGGCGCGACGGGGTCGAGGTCGTCGCGATGGACGGGTTCTCCGGGTTCAAGACCGCCGCTGCCGAAGAGCTCCCCGA